>JAIKZD010000077.1 GCA_024682555.1 Lachnospiraceae bacterium
TAATGTAACAGCCTGCCCATCAGGATATTGGCATTCCCTCTGTACTTATCGATCTCGAGCCCCGCATGTCCGCCGTAAAGGCCGCAGATCACCAGATCGTAGAGAATTCCCTTCTTCTTTTCATACCTGACGGGAACCCTGCACTGAACTCTCCTGCTTCCGGCGCTGCTGTTTAATATCTCCCCCTCGGCATCATGTGAAAAACCGATCATGCGCCTTGAGTTTATATACTTTTCATCAAGGGCACCGGCTCCCCGCATCATAAGATACCGGTCAGCGGTAAACAGTGCTTCAAGCGGAGGATGCGACAGGGAATCCTCCGACAGTGCCGCAAGGATATATGCCATCCCGATCCCGTCCTCGGATCCGAGAGACGAACCCTTTGCGTAGATATAATCATCAATCACGGAGGGGGTCACTCCGTCCCTTGACACTTCATATCTGGCATCATAATCATAATCATTCTCGCAGACCATATCCATACAGGCATGCAGGAGAAGAGGCTTTCGGTCACTTCGGTCTGCGGATCCCTCCTTATAAAGGATCACGTTCAGGGCCTCATCCGTCTCATATCTGAGCGAATGCTCCTTCGCAAAACGTATAATATAATCCGCGATCCCCTTACAGTTTCCAGGAGATCGCGGTATTCTGCATATATCTTCAAAATATTCAAATACCCTTTCGGGTATCAGTCCGTTTAAGATTTCCATCTTAATACTTCCTTCCGAAAAGCTTTTATGAATTCAGGCTCCCGCCAGGGGCGCTGCTTTTATTTCCGAGGATCGATTTGAGATTCAGGGATGTACCGTTATCGGTATTGTTTGAACCATATTTCGGCTTGTCCTGCATCTGATGCGACCCGCCCTGTCCCGGCTCGGTCCGTAAAGAAACTGCCGGCTGTACCTGAAGTTTGGGCTGAACCTGAGGTGTCCCCTGAGCCTGATCACGTATCTGAGGCTGCAGCGATGACTGGGCCTGGTTCTGAGTCTGGTTCAGTGTCTGAACCTGGACCTGCGGTGCCTGAGTCTGTACCTGTGTCTGAGGCTGTACCGGTGCCTGACTCTGTATCTGTGACTGTACCGCATTCTGGGACTGCACCTGCATCTGAGGCATCGAAGTCTGTATCTGTGACTGCTGATCCGTCATTGTGTTCTGTCCCAAAGCCTGTCCGGGCTTTGCGGGATCAGTGGTGCCGAATCCGGGTGTGGAGGCCGCAAGTTCAGGCATGGGCGACAGCATGGATCCGGGAACCGGAATCTGCTCCGGACGTGCGGGTACAGCCGCGGGTATCACCGCGGGCGTGATCGCCGGCACAATTGCAGGAGTGATCTGGGGCATCATCCCCTGACCATCCATCTGTCCCATGTTTTCTATCGATGCCACGTCTTCGGGAAATTCCACGATAGGATACAGAGCTGTTCTGTTTTTGTCTATCTCATCCCCGCATTTTCTTAAGTCATTCAGGAGACCGCCGTACCTTTCATCCGCAATGTTTATGGCGGTATTGACGATATTCTGGAGTTCGATCAGCATCCCGTCAATGTATTTCATGGCCTGATCTCTTATGGTATTTGCCTCGATAACAGCCTGATCGATGGTATTCTGAGCCTGTTCATTTGCACTTCTGCATACTTCGGCCGCCTGTGAATACGCCTGCTGCATGATCTCGTGTTCGCTGATCATATGATTCGTACTGGCCGTAGCCTGCGCGATCATTGCATCCGCCTTGGCTCTGGCATCATTCAGGATGGCCTCTTTATTGCTTATGATCTTCTGATATCTCTTGATCTCCTCGGGAGTGGTTGCTTTAAGCTGTCTTAGGTATTCCTCCAGCTTTTCTCTCTCCACAACGATATTTGTACTGGAAAATTTCGCATACTTGCACTCATCTATGAAATCTTCCATTTCCTCGATTATCTGTTCAATCCTTGTACTCATCTCGATCTACTGTCTCAGCCCTTTTTAAATTTCTGATATGTCAGCTCTGCAACCATTTCCGGAACAAATTCAGAAATATCGCCCCCGAAATAGGCCACCTCCTTAACCGTGGAGGATGAAAGATACGCATATCTCAGATCAGTTGTCAAAAATACCGTATCGACTTTGGATTCTGCGAGTTTTCTGTTTGTCTGGGACATCTGAAGCTCGTATTCAAAATCGGTAACGGCCCTCAATCCTCTTACGATCACATGAGCACCGAATCCGTTGCAGGCATCGACCAAAAGCCCGTCATAGCTTACAACCGAAATGTTTTCATGTTCCCGCAAAAGTTCCTTTAATATATTAACACGTTCCTCTACGGAAAACAACGAAGTCTTAAGCTGGTTGTTAAGCACAGCCACTATAAGCTCGTCAAAGATCTTTGCAGACCGTTCGATTATATCCATATGTCCGTAGGTTACGGGATCAAAGCTTCCCGGATAGATGGCTTTTCTCATATCATTCCTTTCTCATGAATACATGTTTGTTATTTTTATATTCCTTCACCTTAAATATCTCAAAGTTCAGATCGCTCACAAAGCCGTAGTCAGTCTCTTTTGAACTCTCGCAGATTATGATGCATTCCGGATTCAGAAGTCCCGAATCATTTAGCATGCCAAGCACCCGTTCCTCATATCCCTTATTGTAGGGCGGATCCATGAAGATGATGTCAAAGGCTTTCGTACCGTCAAGTATCCTTATGGCCGAAAGTACATCCATCGGCATCACCCTGCTCCTGTCAGCATATCTGCAGGTGTTTATGTTCTCTTCTATGCATTTAAGGGCAGGCTTTCCGTTTTCTACAAAAACCGCATCACCCGCTCCCCTGCTGAGGGCCTCAAGTCCGATGGCACCGCTTCCCGCAAACAGATCCAGGAATGAGGTGTCACTGTAAATGTAAGGGGCGATAATGTTAAAAAGCGTCTCCTTTACCTTATCGGATGTGGGCCGAACCGAAAGCCCTTCCGGCGCCGTCAGTTTTCTGCTTCTTGCATCTCCCGCTATTATCCTCATAGCTTTTTCTTTACTCCCTTTCCGTCTCTCTTGGAAAGCCTGATGGAAGAAAGATCAAGCTTCTTTCCCGAGACTTCCACTGTCTCTTCGCAGCCGTAGGTTCCGAAATAAGCCTGCTCGACTCTGTCGGAGGAGGAAAGCTTCATTCCCCTGACGCCTATGGCACCCTTCTTCTTGACAGGTACTTCATCCAGAAGGAATTTGATATAGAATCCCTCCTTTGTCCTTAAGGTAACGATATCCTCCGCAATAACGGGACAGATATCCATGACCCTGTCTCCGGGCATAAGTCCCGTGGCGCTTACGCTCCTCTTGGTGACGTCAAATTCCGTTCCGTAAACAAATTTCATCATGCCGAAGGAGGTGACGAAACAGAGCTTCTGCAAAATTACCCTTTCAAGGGAAGTCACATAAATAAAGCTTTCATTCTGAGTGTTGAAATTGCTGACATTGTCAATGGGCACCCCCTTGTCCCTCAGCTTTCCGAAAGGCAGATCCATGACCTTTATGGTGTACATCATGCCCGAATCCGTAAACACACAGATACGGCCCGTATTAAGCAGCGAAAACACGTACTTATTCTCGTTCTCGCAGGCCTCCCTGTTCCTCTCATAGGTCTGGACATCAACGATCCTTGCATAACCGAAACGGTCCATCAGGAATACGACTTCCTGTTCCTCAACCTTGACTTCCTGTAAAACCGCAACCTCCGCATTTGTTATCTCGGTTTTTCTCGGTGTGCCGTATTCCTTCCTGTAAGCATCCAGCTCCTTTATGATCACCCTGTCCATTGATTTCGGATTGGTAAGGACATCCTTGTAATGCTCTATGTTCTTAAGGGTGGTTTCATGCTGCTTTATAAGCGCCTCTATCTCAAGTCCCACCAGTCTGTACAGCCGAAGCTCCATTATGGCGTCTGCCTGTCTTACAGTAAACCTCAGGTTTTCAGCCATTTTTTTGGATATCCGCGATTTAAACTTTATACCCTCCGTAACACCCTCGGTAAGGCAGAGTTTTGCCATTTTAGGGTCCTTTGAGCCCCGGAGGATCTCTATTATCAGGTCTATGACATCGCAGGCATGGATCAGGCCTTCCTCGATCTCCTTCTTCTCAAGATCCTTTTCTAAAAGGGTTTTGTACTTGCGCCTTAATACCTCGTGTCTGAAATCGACATGATACTTTATGATATCACGAAGTCCCAGAGTCTCGGGTCTGTTATCGCAGACTGCAAGCATGTTAACCCCGAAGGTATCCTCAAGCTTGGTCTTTTTATACAGAAGATTCTTCAGATTCTCGACATCCGCATCCTTCTTAAGCTCTAAAACTATCCTTATGCCTTCCTTGGAAGACTGATTGGAAATATCAACGATATCATTGGTTTTTTTCTGGTCTATGAGAGCCACTATATCCAAAAGGAATTTGGAGATATTGGCACCGATCATGGTATAGGGGATCTCCGTGATCACAAGTCTCGTCTTGCCGCCCTTTACCTTCTCCTCAACGATCTTTCCCCTCAGCTTGATCTTTCCGGTTCCGGTCTCGTAAAGGGCCCAGAGTTCGTCTTTATTGATGACTATCCCGCCGGTGGGAAAATCCGGTCCTTTTATATAATCGAGAAGCTCCAGGGTGGAAATATCGGGATTGAGCATATATGCCTTTACGGCGTCGATAACCTCGCCCACATTATGAGGCGGGATGCTGGTGGCCATTCCCACCGCTATACCCTCTGCACCGTTTATAAGCAGATTCGGAAGCTGTGACGGAAGAACGGAAGGCTCCTTTTCGGTCTCGTCGAAATTGGGCACAAAATCCACAACATCCTTGTCAAGATCCGCAAGCATGGTGTCCTGGGTAAATTTTTTAAGCCTTGCCTCCGTATACCGCATGGCGGCGGCACCGTCTCCCTCTATGGACCCGAAATTTCCGTGTCCGTCCACAAGGGGCACGCCCTTCTTGAAATCCTGGGACATGACGACCAGAGCATCATAGATGGATGCATCTCCGTGGGGATGATACTTACCCATGGTATCGCCGACTATCCTGGCGGATTTTCTGTAAGGCCTGTCATATCTGATCCCCAGCTCGTACATGTCATAAAGGGTACGCCTCTGTACGGGCTTTAGACCGTCTCTTACATCGGGAAGCGCTCTTGAGATTATGACACTCATGGCATAATCGATATACGATTTCTGCATGACCTCCGAGAATTCGGTTTTGATTATCTGTTCATCTTCTGTGATAACGGACATTTTTTATTCCTCTTGTTCACGGTATAAAAGTAAATCTTATCTTAAACGTCAAGATCCGCATCATGGGCATGTCGGTATATGAAGTCTCTTCTCGGCGGAACCTCGTTGCCCATAAGCAGCTCGGTTGTAGTGGAGGCAAGCCTTGCATCCTCTATCTCCACGAGCTTAAGACGGCGTTTTGAAGGATCCAGCGTTGTTTCCCAGAGCTGGTCGGGATCCATTTCGCCCAGACCTTTGTATCTCTGAAGGGTAAAGTTTTTATGGTCTTTCCTGTACCGGTTCAGCGCCTTGTCATCATAGAGGTATTCCTCTTCACCCCTCTGGGGCATGGCCTTATATAATGGCGGCATGGCGATATAGACATGTCCTTCGTATATGAGTTCGGGCATGAACCTGTAAAACAGGGTCAGCAGCAGGGTCGAGATA
Organism: Lachnospiraceae bacterium; assembly: GCA_024682555.1. Classification (GTDB taxonomy): domain Bacteria; phylum Bacillota; class Clostridia; order Lachnospirales; family Lachnospiraceae; genus UBA2868. The sequence continues at coordinate 5,670 of JAIKZD010000077.1, forward strand.
TGGGCACCGTCCACATCCGCATCCGCCATGATGATTATCTTATCGTATCTCAGTTTGGTTATATCAAAATCATTTCCGTAGCCCTCGGAAAAACCGCAGCCGAAGGCATTGATCATGGTCTTGATCTCAGCATTTGACAAAACCTTGTCGATCGTGGCCTTTTCAACATTAAGTATCTTTCCTCTTATGGGAAGGATGGCCTGATACATCCTGTCTCTTGCCGTTTTTGCGGAGCCGCCCGCGGAATCACCCTCAACTATAAATATCTCGCATTTTGAGGGATCCCTGCTCTCACAGTTTGCAAGCTTGCCGTTTGAATCAAAGGAATATTTCTGCTTGGTAAGCATGTTGGTCTTTGCTTTTTCTTCGGTCTTTCTTATCTTTGCGGCCTTCTCCGCACAGGCCAGGACAGATTTAAGCTCATCCAGATGCCTGTCAAAATACAGGACCACCTCATCCCCGGTAACCTTGGATACGGCTTTTGCCGCATCCTGATTGTCAAGCTTCGTTTTTGTCTGCCCTTCAAATCTCGGGTCCGGATGCTTTATTGACACCACCGCGGTCATTCCGTTTCTTATGTCGGCACCGGTATAATTCTGATCCTTATCCTTGAGAATGTTTAATTCCCTGGCATAATTGTTCATCACATTGGTGAACATGGTCTTAAAACCGGTCAGATGTGTGCCGCCCTCGGAATTGTAGATATTATTGCAGAATCCAAGCACATTCTCATGGAACTCGTTTACATACTGGAAAGCGACCTCTATCTGTATATTGTCGGACTCTCCCTTAAAATATACCGGTTCGTGTATTGCCTCTTCATTTTTGTTTATATCCTTAACAAAGCCGATGATGCCGTCAGGCTCATTGAATTCTTCCTCATCAGGCTCTTCTCCCCGAAGGTCCTTAAAATATATGGTGAGCTTCGGATTCAGATATGCTGTCTCATGAAGTCTGCTCTTTATATCCTCTTCCCGAAACCTTGTCTTTTCAAAAATGGTATCATCCGGCTTGAAATTGATCTTCGTACCGGTGCCCCTTGCATTACCTATGACCGGCAGGAGGCCGTTTACCAGATCCACCACGGGTTCACCCCTGTTATACCTGTCATGATAGACCTTGCCGTCTCTGCGGACTTCGATATCCAGATATTCGGAAAGGGCATTGACAACGGAAGATCCGACACCGTGAAGACCTCCGCTTGTTTTATAAACGCTGGAATCAAACTTTCCTCCCGCATGAAGGGTCGTAAATACGATCCTTTCGGCGCTCACGCCCTTTTCATGCATACCGACGGGTATTCCCCTTCCGTTATCGGTTATGGTAGCGGACCCGTTTTTTTCAAGTGTAACGTAGATCTTATCGCAATAACCCGCAAGATGCTCGTCCACGGAATTGTCCACGATCTCATATATCAGATGATTTAAACCTTTGGTGGTGACTGAGCCGATATACATTCCCGGCCTTTTACGAACCGCTTCGAGGCCTTCAAGGACAGTGATACTGTCGGCCTCATATGAACCAGACTTTCCCATATATGATTACCCCTTAACTCCCATGCGGACATGATATGCAAAAACCTCGGACGTTTTGCAGGCATACTGCCGTTTCCGCACAACAAAATGGTGACGGCATAAAATGCCATCACCATAGTTTAACAAGATTTTGTGCAAAAAGCAAGTAAAACCACAAGACTTTGTGGCTTTTATATGACATTTACAGACCTGCGGATATCCACTCACCGTTAAGCTTTTCAAGCCTTTCCCTGTGTTTTGCGTTTTTGGGCTTCACAAGCATGCTGTCCTCTTTTATCAGCCTGTCCGCATCTTCCGCTGCCCGTTTAAGGATCTCCGCGTCGGTATATATGTCTCCCAGTTTAAAGCACAGATCACCGCTCTGTCTGAGGCCGAAAAGATCCCCCGGTCCCCTCAGTTCAAGGTCCTTTGAGGCTATGTAAAATCCGTCATTCGAGCTTACAAGGATCTTGAGTCTCTCGTTTTCCTCATCATCACCCCTGCCGTTTATGAATACGCAGTAGCTCTGTGCATCTCCTCTTCCTATCCTGCCTCTGAGCTGATGGAGCTGGGCAAGCCCGAACCTTTCCGCATTCTCCACCACCATCACGGTTGCATTGGGCACGTTTACCCCGACCTCCACTACCGTTGTGGAGACCAGAACCTGTATGTCGTTTTTGTAAAAAGCATCCATAACCCTCTGTTTTTCCGAAGCCTTCATTTTTCCATGAAGACACTCCACCTCAATTTCCGTACCGAGGGCCTCTCTGAGATAAGGAGTATAACCGATAACATCCTTTGCATCCACACCCTCGCTTTCTTCCACCAGAGGACAGATGACATAAGCCTGGTGCCCTGCCTCAACCTCTTTTTTAATGAACCTGTATGCGCTTTGATGATAGGAATCCCCTACAACACAGTTTTTTATGGGAAGCCTCCTTGCCGGGACTTCATCGATAACGGAGATGTCCAGATCCCCATAGAGGATAATGGCTAAGGTCCTTGGGATAGGGGTCGCGCTCATGACAAGAACATGAGGAACATTTTCGGGATTTTTCATGATCAGGGCATCTCTCTGTTTAACACCGAAACGGTGCTGTTCATCGGTGATCACCAGGGCAAGATCATTGTATATCACTTTTTCCTGGAAAAGGGCGTGGGTTCCGATAACAATGTCCGCTTCCTTATCCCCGATCAGCCTGTAGGCATTCTTTTTGGCGGAAGCGCTCATGGAACCGGTCAGCAGTACGGGTGAAACGGGCAGATCGTTTTTTTCGATGAGCTTTATTATCGCCTCGAAATGCTGGGTGGCAAGTATTTCCGTGGGGGCCATTATAACCGCCTGATGCCCGTTTAAGGCCGTCATTATGGATGCAAGAAAGGCGATTATGGTTTTTCCCGAGCCCACATCCCCCTGTACCAGTCTGTTCATGGATGAATTTAAGGTAAGGTCCCCTGCGACCTGCCTCCAAACCTTCATCTGCGCACCGGTGAGCCTGTAGGGAAGTCTTTCAATGATCCTTTCGCATTCCGCGCATTCTATCATGTTAAAATCATTTTTTGCGCGCATATTATCTGTTTTTAACAGTTTTAAACGAAGGAGGTAGTAAAAGAATTCCTCATAAACGAACTTTTCGCGGGCCATTTTAAGCTCGGAAAGGTCTTTTGGAAAATGCATGGCCTTATATAGCCTGTGATCCTCATCGGAATAGGCCTCGTTAAAAAGGTTTATCACGCATTTTTTAACGGTCTGGTTGGTCAGGCCCTTTGTGAGGGGGTATACAGGCTGAAGTGAATTTTTGATATCATCATACTGTGAAAGCGTAAAAATAACGGGCTGATCGATGCACAGCCTGTTTCCGTTCTTATATATCTTCCCGTAAAAAACATACTTATTACCCATTTTAAGGCTTTTTGACAGATAGGGCATGTGAAACCATACCGCATTTATCACCTGTTCCTTTGTCTTAAGCGGTGCGGAGGTGATGGTAAGCCTGCCCGAGCGCCTCATAAGGGGTGTTTTTACCACATAAGCCTCAAAGGCCGTGGTCTCCCCCGTCGGATCTTCTTTTATCTCTATGGGATCATCGTATTTTATATAATTTCTCGGAAAATAATTCAGCAGATCATCATAGGTTTCCACCCCTGCTTTTTTGAACAGGGCGGCAGTCTTTTCTCCTACACCTTTCAGATTGATAATGTTCATAAAATGCCTCATTCCGTTACCCTGAGCGTATATTAAAATCGGGCCGGCTCAAACAGGAGTCTTTGCCGGTCCGAAACTGTCAGGATCACACTGTTTACAGGTATCCTTTTATCATTCCACTGATATCACATAATAATATATGGGCTGGCCTCCGAAGTGGAGCTCCGCATCAAGATCGGGGAATTTCTCCTCAACCTGGGCAAGCAGATCTCCGGCCGCCTCTTCATCAACCTCTATTCCGTAATAGATGCTGATAAGCTCGGATGAATCGTCGATCATTTTTTCAAGCATTTCCAGAGCCGTTTTCTCCACATCGACTCCTACGGATAAGATGTCATGGTCGCCTATACCCATGATGTTACCCTGCTTTATCTCCATGTCGGAGATGACGGTATCTCTTACGGCATAAGTCACCTGGCCGGTCTTCACCTTTTTGATCTCTTCGTTCATTGCTTCCGTATTCTCTTCAACAGAAGCCTCGGGCGAATAATTGATGAGAGCCGTGATACCCTGGGGAACCGTCTTTGTGGGTATGACAATGATATTCTTGTCCTCTACAAGGTATTTTGCCTGGTCCGCAGCCATGATGATATTCTTGTTATTGGGAAGGATAAAGACATTCTCTGCATTTATCTTATCTATGGCGCTCAGCATATCCTCGGTTGAGGGATTCATGGTCTGACCGCCGGATATGATCTCGTCAACACCGAGCCCCTTAAAGATATTCTCCATGCCTTCACCCACGGTCACCGCAACAAAGCCCATTTTCCTGGGTTCTTTATTCTCGGGAAGGGTGATCTTTGGTATCTCTTTCTTTTCGGACTTATCATCCGAAGGAGCTTCGTTAGCTTCTTTTTCTGATTCCGATCCTTTTCCGTTTTCCTTACTTTCCTCTTTTCCCGTTTCTTTATCCGCTTCTTTTACGGTTTCACTCCCGTTGTCCCCTGTCTTAAGGGTCTCGGGTTTCTGAACGGGTTTCAGGTTCTCGATCACGATCTCATAGCACACACCGTAATCAAGTCCTTTCTGAAGGGCAAGACCCGGATCATTGGTATTTAAAGCCACCGTGATCAGATTCCCCTCTCCGGTACTCTTAACCGAATAGCCGGTCCTCTCACCCAGGGAATCAAGATAGGTCTTGTAATCCTCGTCATTTTTGGAATTAAATACATCATTCGTATTTACAAGATATCTGATGGAATATCTGTATCTGATCAGCGGCTCTTTCTGTTCTTTTTCCTCATCCTTCTGTTCTTCCTCACCGAAGGACAGATCCACTTCCTTGCCCAGATAGCAGTCATAGGCTCCCTTCATCAGCTCCACGAGACCGTGTCCGCCGGAATCCACCACTCCTGCCTGTTTTAATACGGGAAGCATCTCCGGAGTCTGCTTTAACACATCCTCGGCATGAGCGATGATCTGCTCGATGAACGAAGACATATCCTCCTCGGTCTGCACCAGTTCCGAAGCCTTGTCGGCAGCTGCCTTGGCAACGGTAAGTATCGTTCCTTCCTTGGGCTTCATTACCGCCTTGTAAGCGGATTCCGTGGCCTTCTGCATGGCATTTGCGAGTACGACGGTGTCGATCTCCTCCTCGCTCTTGACCACCTTGGTGAAACCCCTGATAAGCTGTGACAGGATAACGCCCGAGTTACCTCTGGCCCCTCTTAGAGATCCCGAAGACATGGCTTTTGCCAGGTTATCCATCTTTATATCCGAAAGTGCAAGAACATCCCTTGCGGCTGACATAATGGTCAGAGTCATGTTGGTTCCGGTATCACCGTCCGGAACGGGAAATACATTTAACTCATTTATGTAAGCTTTTTTAGCCTCCAGAGCTTTAGCGCCGGCCAAAAAACATCTTGAAAGTGTTTTGGCGTCGATCGTATTATTACTCAACCTTTCTTCCTCCTTAATCGATTACTCGAACACCTTCAACATAAATATTTATACGGCCTATGGCAAAGCCGGTAAATTCCTCAACCTTGTACTTGACGTTACTGATAAGATTTTCGGATACAGCCTGAATGCTGACACCATATGCAACTATGACATGAAAATCAAGCTGAAGCATCTCGTCAACCAGTTTTACATTTATCCCGTGTGTAAGACTGTCCTTTCTGAGAAGCTTTACGATCCCGTCCTTCATGTTGACGGCAGCCATTCCGACGATGCCGAAGCATTCCATGGCTACTGTTCCCGCATACTGGGCTATTACCTCAGTATCGATGGAAACGTTTTCTATCTTAGTATTGATATTACCCTTCATAGACACTCCTCCGATCACACCCTGCGTTCTCTGC
>JAIKZD010000101.1 GCA_024682555.1 Lachnospiraceae bacterium
ATATCGGAGTTACCGTTCAGAAAAAGACGGTAGTAAAAGAATTTCATTTTTCGGGAGACCGCCAGGAGATCCGTTCACAGGCGGTTACTGAGGCACTTGCTCTTTTAAGGCTTGCGCTTCTGAAGATTTTTTCCGAGATCACTTTTTCCTGATCTTAAGGCTTTCCCTCCCGGATCATGAAGCAGGATAAAAGGGAGGTGGAATTGTGACAAACGAAGAAATCATGAGTTTCATCGAGGAGAAAAGATATAATGATCTCCGTGCCACGCTGTCGGACTTGAATGAAGCGGATGTGGCTGCTCTTATAGAAGACCTTCCCCAGAAGACCAGATTAAAAACTTTCCGTCTGCTGCCAAAGGATATGGCGGCGGATGTTTTCTCGTTCCTGCCTACAGATGTGGAGCAGGATATCATTACTTCCCTTACGGATTCCGAGGCGACAGCCATCATAGACAATCTGATGGCGGATGATGCGGCTGACCTTATGGAGGAAATGCCGGCAAATGTGGTAAAGCGACTGCTGTCACACGCGAGCCCGGACACGAGAAGGGACATCAACCATCTTCTCAAATTCCCGGAAGATTCCGCGGGATCCATCATGACTGTGGAATTCGTGGACCTGAGGGAAAACCTTACCGTGGAAGATGCCCTGAGCCGTATCAGAAAGACCGGGATAGACAGGGAGACCATCAATAACTGCTATGTCCTTGACAGCGCGAGACGTTTGACGGGAATGGTTGCGTTGAGGACCCTCATCCTTTCAAAATCCGATGCCCTGATACGGGATATCATGGAAGAAAATGTCATCAGCGTTGAGACCATGACTGACCAGGAAGAGGTCGCCCGCATGATCTCGAAATACGACTTCAGCTCGATCCCGGTGGTCGATTCGGAAGAAAGACTGGTCGGGATAATAACTGTCGATGATATCATCGATATCATTGAAGAAGAGGCAACGGAGGATATCCAGAAGATGGCTGCTATCCTTCCCTCCGACGATCCATATGACAAGATGTCCCCCCTTGACCTGTGGAAAAAAAGGATAGGTTGGCTTTTGTTACTCATGGTTTCAGCCACCTTTACGGGAAAGATCATTACGAGTTACGAATCTTCGCTGCAGGCATATATCATACTTACGGCTTTTATACCGCAGCTTATGGATACGGGAGGCAACTGCGGATCCCAGACCTCCACAACGATAATACGTGCTCTGTCCTTAAATGAGATCAATTTCCCGGACATCGCCAAGGTCATATGGAAGGAATTCCGTACAGCCCTTATCTGCGGCGGAACGCTGGCTGTAGCTAATTTTGTAAAGCTGCTTGTTATTGACAGGGCAGAACCCCCGGTTGCGCTCGTGGTATGTCTTACCATGATATGCGCGGTCATTTGCGCGAATCTGGCCGGCTGCATGCTGCCGATGATAGCCAAACGCTTCGGATTTGACCCCGCGGTCATGGCGTCACCCATGCTTACGACCATAATAGATGCGCTGACGCTTTCGATCTATTTCCAGGTGGCTGTCCATGTACTCAGGATAAAGCTGTAGCAATTGCTAAAAACCGCTTTTGGTGCTATACTTATGGGAAATACAGGCACGGTGGAAAGGATGTGTTTAAGTATGCATTTTATTATTACAGGAAAGAATATTGACGTTACTCCCGGATTAAAGAGTGCTGTCGAAGATAAGATCGGAAAGCTTGAAAAGTATTTCACGCCTGACACGGAGGTTCATGTAACGCTTTCCGTGGAGAAGGACAGGCATAAGATTGAAGTGACCATCCCCGTCAAGGGAAATATCATAAGATCCGAGCAGGTTTCAAATGATATGTATGTTTCCGTTGATCTTGTAGAGGAGATCATCGAGAAGCAGATGAAGAAGTACAAGAATAAGATAATCGACAGATCCCAGGACGGCGGGAACTTCCAGAAGGATTATGTGGATCAGGACTTTTCCGATGACAGTGATATCAAGATCGTCAGGACGAAGAGATTCGGCTTTAAGCCCATGTATCCGGAAGATGCCTGCGTGCAGATGGAGCTTCTCGGACATAACTTCTACGTTTTCAGGAATGCGGAGACCGATGAGGTGAATGTGGTTTATAAGAGAAGGGGCAACACATACGGACTCATAGAGCCGGATTGAAGTATTGCAGAATAAGGAACGATTCCCCCGGACAGCGGTTGTCCGGGGGTTTTTCTGTTTAAGATCGTTTACATAAATCAAAAAAAGTTGTTGCGTAAAATTTAAAACCGTTTTAATATGTTGAAGTACCATATATTGTAGTTTGATCGGAACAGACAACAACAGACAGTTGCGGAGAGTTTTTTGGGATCGGAAACGGCATTTCAGGAGGATATCAGCTGATGAGATCTAGGACCAGACGGTTAATTTCGATACTGCTGGCAGTATCAATAGTATTTTCATGTAATTCCCCGGCCTTTGCAGGAGAAGTAAAGGAAACGGGAGATTTTGCGGAATTGGGATCCGTAGGATTCAGGGAAGACACCGCAGAAATCTCAAGTACGGAAAGGGCTTCGGAAAATGACCTCGATGCCGAGAAAGCATTAAGCGGAAATCTCGTTATCACAAGCGGGACCCCCGATATCAAGGTGTCGGGCAGTGATACGGTCTCGGTAGACGATATAAAGGCAGCCATAGTTGAGACCATGAAGTTTACCATGGGCAACACCACGTACTATACAAGGAACAACTGCCTGTACAGGGAATCCGATGATTCAAAGGTATCGGGCAAATTCACCTATAACAGTGTGGATATCAGCTTAAACAGTATAAGAAAAGCAGGTGCTGATCTTAAAGATGCGGTCGGGATATCCTATACGGATGACGGAAAGCACACCGTGAAGGAAGTTAAGGGAAACCAGCTCATCCATTATTCCGCTACTATAAACAATAAAAAACTGATACCTGGAGCAAAGGAATGCAACACGGTCAACGGCGATATTTTCCTTCGTACGCGTTACAGCGGAGAGGTCTCTTCCCAGAGGATACCTTTCGGAGACGGAAAATTCTCAGTACTGGTGCAGTATGATGCCTGTGTTGAATTCAGAGGGAAGAAGGTCAACCCCACCAGTCATTATCTTGCATCGGATAACGACGCGGAGGACAGTCTTTCAAAGGCTGTTAACGGCGAGGTGGACGGAGCCCTCGGGGTTGCCTGCAGGCTTGAAAAGCTCAGCGGAAACGAATGGATCCCGGTTGACGGAAAAAGGAGTGGTAATTATTACTGGAAGGATACCACAGGCATTACATTAAAGAAGCCGAAGATCTACAACGGTAAGAAAGTGGCTTCCTATTATGAATCAGCCGCGCCTTACTTTATCATTCCGGCAACTTATAAGAAGAAGATCATGCCTAACGACCTTCTGACCATCGAGCAGAAGAAGGCATTGAAGACCGCCCTTAAAAAGACAAAGATCTACTTCACCATAGAGCCGAGAAAACTCAGTACGGATCTTATCACATACAGTAAATATGATCCTGACAAGTACTATGTAAAGAAGCTGACTTACAATTCAGATAAAAACACACTTAAGGGGGCGGTGCAGTTCAGGACTTATAAGACCAAGAAATCGACCCTGAATGTGAGAAGCATGAGGAAGATGGGCAGGAAACTGAAAATAGTTTCAAAAGCCAAATATGACGAAAACAGGAGCAAGAAAAAGGACGTATATTTTGAATACAATTCAAATAACGGAACAGTCACGCTCACCGGAATAAACGGATACTACGGATCTGCGGTAATAAACAGCAGCCATATCAAGGTCAAGTAAATACGGGCTTACATGTACTAAAAAAAGGTCAGGAGAATTTATTCTTTCCTGGTCTTTTTTTGTTGAAATTAACGGGATAGTGTGATAAGATATTCGTTGCATGTGAAAAAAATAACAATCACATAACAGATTAAAATCAAGGAGGCATTTTATGGCACAGAAGATCGTACTGGCAGGTGCTGTCAGAACAGCTATCGGCAAGATGGGCGGAGCCCTTTCCAAC
>JAIKZD010000119.1 GCA_024682555.1 Lachnospiraceae bacterium
CATCTTTGATGTTGCTGATTACGGTATCGTCGGTGATCTTAATAAGATAGTTCCCGAGCTTACCGCAAAGATTAAAGATGAAATGGCTAATAAGCAGTAAATAAACCGGATATAACGGTAAGGAAAGCTGCCGCTTAAAAAGCGGCAGCTTTCTTCTGTGTAAGCCTTCATAAGCCTTCCGGGGGATACATTTACTTCACAATTTGTGTATTAAGTGGTAAAATCTCAATGTATGTGTATTTTTGCACAGGATAACGCCGTTTTCCGTATGCGAAAATACCGGCAGTCTTTCCGGAGAGAACAGATGAAAAGGGTTATAGATTTTTCTTCCAAGAAGAACAGATATTATATCTTAATGACGGTTGTTTCGGCCATCGTCATCATTTCCCTGACTATGGTATATAAGAATCTTATGAGCAGGGTAGCCCGGAACGTAAATGCCGAATCGACAAAACTCACAAGGGTTTACGGTGAGGTTTTCACCGAAAAGCTTGCCGTACAGAAAAAAATTCTTGAAAATATGTCAGACCGGTTCGAAGGCCGGGATCTCTCGGATGATGCGGAGATTCTTAAAGCTCTGAATACCATAAGGGATAAGGGGTATTTCAACTCCGTACGCTATTATGACCTTGACGGAAATCTAAAACCTCCCGTTGAAGCGGATAATGAGAACATTTCGGACTGTGACGGATTTCTGGCGGCAAAGGAAGGCCGTACCGAGATATCATCAGCCCCCTTTGTTATTTCCGATGGTCAGAATGCCATCGCCGTTTTTACGCCCGTCCGCTCCGACGGCGGGATAAAGGGCGTTCTTTCCGGCATCATTTTTCCCGAAAACATTGCGGAAATGCTCAATCTTCATACCCTTGAGAAAGGGGATCTGATGCTTGTTGATGAGGAGACCAATATTTTTGCGATCAGTTCCAATTCAAACAGGAGTTCAAAAGGAAAAACCCTGGGCTATTATCTGAACAGGTTCGTATTCGAGGAGGATGTGAAGCCAGAAGATGTTGTAGAGGACATAAAGGAAAACAACACAGGCTCCTACGCTTACAGATACTATAATGATGACAGATACTTTACCTATCTTCCCGTGGGGATCAACAACTGGATGATAGTACATACAATGAGCAGGGATGAGGCTTATGAGGCCTGTAACGGTATCATGAGCGGTTTCAGGACCCTTTTTATGCTGATCCTTGCTGCCATCGCAGGGATGCTTGCCCTGGCTGTAATGATCATAAGACAGATGATAGTCAGGGACGAACAGCACTCCAAATATGACATGATCGAAAAGGAAAAGCTTTCCGTTACTTATACCTACAATCCCGTTTCCAGGGCTCTGGAGCTGGAGGGAGCGGTGGAACAGACCTTCGGTGCGGGAATAGCTTCCCTGGGGACCGTCAACATAGTTACTCTCCTTGACATGCTTCATCCGGATGATCAGGATATCATCAAGATCCTTACCAAGAGAGCCAGGGATGGGGAGAATAAATTCAGTACCGAGGTCAGAGTCAGAAATCAGGAAAATGAATACAGCTGGTATAAACTGAGCGGTATATTTGTAAGGAATTCAAAGGGCGGTACCGAGAAGGTAGTGGGAAACATTCAGAATTCGGATGAAGAGATAGCTCAGGAACAGACCCTTAAGAATAAGGCGGAGACGGATCTTCTGACGGGGCTTCTGAATAAGATCACCATGGAAGACATGGTTAATTCGGTGATAAAGGAGAAACCGGGAGGGATCTATTATTTCTATATAATCGACCTTGATAACTTCAAATCCGTAAATGATAATCTCGGCCACGCCACGGGTGATAACGTCCTTGTAGATGTGGCAAGCAAGTTAAGCAGGATCTTTTCCGAATTTGATTATGTGGGAAGGATAGGCGGGGACGAATTTGCGGTCCTTCTGGTGATGCCGGAAAATATGAGCAGCAGCACAAATCTTGTGGAGGTCAAGGCAAACGCCATATTAAACAGCGTAAGACATACATATACGGACGGGAATCTGCGCATAAGTATTTCTTCGAGTATCGGCATATCCCGGTACGAAGAAGGAAAGGATACCTATGCGGACATGTATAAAAAGGCAGACAAGGCTCTTTATCATTGTAAGAGGAACGGCAAAGACCGTTACACCTTCTACAGTGAAGAAATAGAGAATGAAGAAAAAGAAGCAGTAACAATAAACAGATAAGGAGAAAAAAGAAAATGAGTAAAACGTTTGATGATCTTTTGAAAAAGCTTTCATCATGTTCCATGAAAAAGGTTTCGGTAGCCGCAGCCCAGGACAGCAATGTTCTTGAAGCGGTTGCGGAGGCAAAAAAAATGGGAATAGCCGATGCCATACTTGTCGGAGATTGTGCAAAGATGAACGAGATCGCAAAGGCAGAAGGGGTCGATCTTTCTTCCTTTGAGATCATCGATGAGCCCGATATGACCATGGCTGCCCATAAGGCCGTATCCTTAGTGCATGACGGCAAGGCAGATATGTACATGAAGGGTGTATGCGATACCAAGACGTTCTTAAAGAGCGTGCTTGACAAGGAAGTCGGACTGAGGACCGGCAAGCCTCTTTCACATGTATGCGTATTTGAAGTTGAAGGAATTAACAGGCTTTTATTCCTTACGGACGTTGCTTTTATTCCCTATCCCACTCTTGAGGATAAGGTGATCATGATAGATTACGCTGTAGAGGTCGCAAGAGCCTGCGGTATCGAAACTCCCAAGGTAGCCCCTCTCTGTGCGGTGGAGGTTGTAAACGACAAGATGCAGGAGACGCTTGATGCTGCGGAACTCACAAAGATGAACGAGGAAGGAAAGATAAAGAACTGTATAGTAGATGGTCCTCTTTCCCTTGATCTTGCCATTGATCCCGAGGCTGCCATACATAAGGGGGCAACCGGCAGAAAGATCGTCGGCGATGCGGACATTCTTTTATTCCCCGATATCCATGCCGGAAATATCCTTTATAAGGGTATCGTACATCTTGCAAAGGCCAAGAACGGCAATATTTTAACCGGAACAAAGGCTCCCGTGGTTGTAGCTTCCAGATCCGACAGTAAAGAAGTAAAGATGTATTCCATGGCGCTTGCTGCCATCATAGCCGAAGAATTCAATAAGCAGAAAGGGGAATGATCATGTCAAAGAAAAGCCTTATAATCAATCCGGGTTCAACTTCTACAAAGATAGGAGTGTTTGAGGATGAAACTCTCTTGTTTGAAGAGACTCTGAGACATTCCACCGAGGAGATAGCGAAGTATTCATCGATAGTCGATCAGAAGGATTTCAGAAAGGATATCATCCTCGATCTTCTTAAGGAAAAAGATTTTGATATCAATTCTCTTGATTTTGTTGTGGGAAGAGGCGGAATGTTAAAGCCCATACCCAGCGGAACCTATGAGGTGAGTGACGAACTCCTGCATGATCTTAAGATCGGTAAGTCGGGACAGCATGCATCAAACCTCGGCGGTATCCTTGCAAAGGAGATAGCCGATTCCATAGGGGTTCCTTCCTATATTGTTGATCCCACCGTTGTGGATGAGATGATGGACATTGCAAGATATTCGGGAGTACCCGAACTTCCCAGGATCAGCGTGTTCCATGCCCTGAACCAGAAGGCCGTTGCCAGGAGATATGCAAAGGAAACAGGAAAGAATTACGAGGATCTCAATCTTATAGTTATCCACATGGGCGGCGGAGTATCCGTGGGACCTCATAAAAAGGGAAAGGTTGTTGATATATTCAATGCCCTTCACGGAGACGGCGCTTTTTCACCGGAACGTGCCGGAGCGGTGCCTGTAGGTGCTCTCGTGGATATGTGTTTCTCGGGGAAATATACGAGAGATGAGGTATACAGAAAGCTTGTGGGAAACGGGGGTTTCAATGCTTATCTTAACACCAATGACATGAGAGAAGTGGAAAAAATGGTGGATGAGGGCAGCAAGGAAGCCGAAAAGGTCAGGGATGCCTTTATATTGCAGGTCGCAAAGGATGTGGGAGCCATGGCCTGTGTTCTGGATGGCAAGGTTGACCAGATCATAGCTACCGGCGGTATTGCTTATGATAAGGTTGTTATACAGGGACTTAAGGAAAGATGTGAATGGATCGCTCCCTTTACCGTATATCCCGGAGAGGATGAGCTTTTGGCACTCTGCCAGGGAGGCTTAAGAGTAGTGACAGGGCAGGAGGAAGCCAAGAAATACTGATATAAGGATGCTCCGGAAGATTTTCCGGAGCATCGGTTGTTATTTGATAAACGGTTGATATATGTTTTATCACCGGCTGCTGTTTAGCGCGGAAAGGAGGAAAAGCTTGGAAAAAAAATACGGCAAATCCTTCGGAAAACTGAATTCCTTCAAAACAAATTTTTTTGAGGATAATGACGGGATGCTTAAAATGGCCGATGAGATGGCTGATATCTTTGCGTCCCAGCCGAAGAGAAAGGTGTGCAAGATCTGCGGGACTCCGCTGTTAAGACCGCTGTTTGTGAGTCACAGGCTCGGATATATACAGTGTCCGGAGTGCGGCCACTTAAACGGAGAGTATGAAGATACCGATGAGTTTGCTTCAAAAGTATATGTTGAGGATGATTATTCCAGAAACTACAGTGAGGACACCAGGGAGAAATATCAAAACAGGATGAATCTCATCTATATCCCCAAGGCAGAGTACTTAAAGACCTGTCTTGAAAAAGAGGGCGTAAAGGATATAAATATCCTGGATATCGGTGCCGGCTGCGGGTATTTTGTGACTGCCGCAAGGACTCTCGGAATGAAGGCTCACGGGATAGAGGTTTCAAAAAATGAAGTCGATCACGGAAACAGGATGGCCGGGGAAGAGATCTTAGTCCATGTCGGACTTAAGGATTCCATTGAATACATTAAAAATACCGACGCAAACACCATAAGCGCCATCGGAGTGTTGGAACATCTGATACATCTTAAGGAAAATCTGGAGGCCGTCAGGGAGAATGATAATATAAGGTATCTTTATGCTTCCGTTCCCATGTTTTCCTTCAGCTGCGCTTTCGAAGCCTCTCACCAGGACTGCTATAACAGACACTGCGGAGGCACCCATACCCATCTTTTCACCAACAGCTCCATTGAGAGAATGGCTTCGGATATGGGATTCGAAGTTGCATATGAATGGAGGTTCGGTTCCGATATCAATGATCTTTACAGGTTCATAATGGTTTCTCTTGCAAAGAATAAAAACGAGGACTTTGCTGCTTATTTTTCGCAGAAGTTTACTCCCTTAATGGACGATCTCCAGCTCATACTTGATAAGAGCGAATTTTCTTCGGAGCTGCATTTTATCCTAAAGAGAAGGTGACCGGGATCCCGCTGGGGTAAACGGGTACAGGATTCCTGGAATTACCGGGCTAATAATATTAAGTAAAATTACTTAATATACGAAAACGATTACGTAAATTGATATTGCTTAAACGGATATGCTGTGGTATTATTGCCGCATGTCCGTTTAATTTTTTTTATTTTTTTTTTGGACCTTTTTATTTTTTTGCAGCGTCTTTTATATTATAAGACGTGATTATTGCTGAAAAAAAGAGATTTTACTTAACAAAACTAAATTTACTTAATAACATAAAGGAGAAAATGTCATGAGTAAAAAGAGATGGTTCAGATCCTTCATTGCGATGATCGCCATGGTAACAATGCTGCTTGAGAATACCTGCAGCATATTTGCCGTGGAGGAACAGAATACCGTTTATTTCGAGGCAGAGAGCGGTATCGGGCAGGAGGAAGCAATACAGGAACAGCAGGAGGAAGAGCCTGCAGAACCGGAAGCTTCGGGAAAAGGATATGAACAGGAGGAGTTCACCCAGGCTGAGGAAGCCCCGGCTGAAGAACAGACGGATAACGACACGGGGAACGATCCGGAGAACACGGAAGAGACAGAGATCATCGACGAAGAAACAGACGCCGGTGATATTTCTGCTTTTGTGGGAGTGATCGATGATACGGCCGGAAAAGGGATAGAGATCTCCGGATATGACGAGATTCCTCTTTATATTGATACGGACCAGATGAATATGAGTGACCGTTTCACGGTCTCTTTAGAGGGCGATGCGAATGAAAACGCTGTATACAGCGATATCCTTGATGGTGAGATGGGAAAGGGTGACAGCAACATCTATACTCTTTCGGATCTGAATAAAAAATCCCTTATCGTCAGGGCACAAACCATATCCGAGGGCATGGAGGCGGTGTATGATGTCAGGGAAAGTGACGGATATCCCAGGATCACCCTGATATCAGGTGATGATCCCGAGGCAGAAAAAGAATTATCGGCATCTGAAGATGGGGTATACGGTTCGGGTTATGATGAGATCATTATAACGACAGATAATTCCTCTCTTTCTGACCAGTCAGGTTATGACTTATACATTGACACCGAAGCCGAAGCCTATTATAACGATGGGCTCATCACGGACGGTGTGATCTCCACACTTTCAAAAGAAGACAGATCCATAAGGATCTATAACCTTGATGACAGGGCTTTCAGCCTGCATTTTTCAACCGATACCGATAATGAGATCAGGACGCAGTACAGAGTTGATTCCGTAAGCAACGGAGCCATCAGCGTTATCATAAGCGATGCTTCGGAGGAGGAAGCGGCTGTCCCGGAAGAAAAGGAGAATATTAAGCGTGTATACAACGATTCCGCAAACGGTATAACCGTTACGGCGACCCTTGAGACCCCTGACGCAGTACCCGATGAGGCACAGCTCAGGGTAACTCCGATTACGGGAGGCATTGCGGATACATATCTTACCGCCCTGGATCAGGCAGATGAGACCAAGGAGCATACATTAAGGAATACCCTTCTTTTTGACATTGCCTTCATCATGATCAATGAAAATGGAGAAGAGTATGAATATGAGCCTAAGGAAGGCTCGGTGAAGATAAAGATAAGTCTCTCGGAAACACAGCTCAATAAGATCGGAGTTGAGGGCACCGAGGAAGTCAAGGTCACCCATCTTCCCATAGATGAAAGCGTAAAGTCTGCTGAAGAACTGACGGTTGAAAAAACGGATATAAGCCCGGAGGATATCCGGACCGAGACGGTAGCGATGGATGCGGAAGGATCAACTATCTCGTTTGATACGGATTCACTTTCGGTTTACGGCGTTGATGCCGCGGGTGCGCCTGTATCGGCAGACGAAGCTCTTTCCGGAAACGGGATCGATCTCTCGAAGATGGTATCAAAGATCAAGGTAGACGGAAAGGAAGTCACGGATTCGCTTGAGATCGATGCGGACAGTTTCAGACTTGCAATGTATTTCAGGGAAAACGGAGCAAACCAGTTCGGAAGGCTTATGTATTATGAGCTTCCGGCCGGTCTTACCTTTGATGACGCTACTCCAACCTCGGCCTATATAGAACTCTCAGGCAACGTGGAAGTGACAGATGAGAACGGCGAAAAGCAGACAGTTTCTCTTTCGGGGAAAAAGATTCCTTTTACCTGCTATGTGGATAAGTCATCTGACGGAAGATATTATCTGATGGTTGAACTGGATTCGACCAGTGAAAACTATAAATATGTGGATGCCATAGGTAATGTCCAGTTTAACGTGGGTCTTACCGCCTCTTTTTCGTCTGAGGCAAACGAGGCTTCCTTCGGAGGTTCCGACCTTTTTGAAGGCGAGGTGACCATAAACAGAAAGGAACATGAAGAAACAGACAATTCTTCATTGAAAACAGAAAAATGGGGCAGTCTTTCAAGTGACGGAAAAAAGATCACCTACACGGTCAGGGTTACATCAACGGGCGAAAGCAAAAATGTAGAGATCACCGATATCATCAAGGACGGCGCAGCCTATGTCACCCTTGACAAGTCTTCTGTCAGGGTAAAGTCAAACAAGAGCGGGAAATCCTACATAGTCGAATACGGAAATGCATCGGGAGAACTGTGGCATATAGGAAGTTCCGTTACAAAGGACTCTGAAGGAAATTATACGGGTGGTATCAGCTTGTCTGACGGCGAGGTGATCACCGTTACCTATACCTGCAACGTAAAGGACCTTACGGAAGAGGATCTGAAGAAGAAGAGCATCAGCACATACAACTATGTTGTCGGATCCGATAAGGGGCAGCAGAAGAGTTACGATGAGGAAACCATTGTAATCTACACTTTTGATATACCTACGGAGAAGGTTGGTGTGCTTGATAAAAATACAAATATCGTACACTACACCATCACGATCAATAAGGATAAATCCCGAAATATTAAGGGTCAGAAGATCAAGGACCGGTTATATCACAGCTTAAAGGCCTATTCCGAATTTACCGGTGATGGGATATATGTAAGCATAGATGACGGTCCCGCAAAGCTTGTAAGCTGGGATAAACTTAAGAATCAGAGTGGGAATTACGGTCTTGATGCCATTAATACGGACAAGATATTCTATTACAGACCCATAGAAGAGAGCAGCTCTTATTCGGGTTATAACAAGGTTGTGATAACCTATGATGTCAGGGTTAACGCGGAGGATATTCTTGTTTCCGGAAACCTTGGCAACAGGATAAGGGTAGGAGATTACGGAACAGAGATAGAGTCAAATCTCATAGGTTTTGAGCCTGAGAAGGAAAACAAGTTAAAGGTTACAAAGAAAGCGGGAGAGATAAAGGACGGAAGACTCCCCTGGACCGTTACCTTTACGGTTCCGCCTGCAGGTTATGACACCTGTGAAGTTACCGATATGCTTCCTGTTAACAGACAGGACCAGAACAGCGGTAAGATCTATGTTGATATAGTTGATAAGGACAGGGATATCACTGTTACGAGTTCTGACGGAAGTCCGGTATATTATGATGTCTATCTGGATAAGGGTGATTCCAAAATGGATCATCCCAATGAACTGACCTTTGTATTTTATAAGGACAGAAATAAGCAGAACACAGGGTTTGCCGCGGGGAACCAGAGAACGATCACCATCGTGATAAACAGTAAGATCAATGAAGACTGGTATGCGAGGGTTGCGGATGATATCTATAATTTCAGGGCGCACTACAACGAAGTATATGTTGATGCCAATGGCATTGAGAGATCGGCAAACGCAACGGCTTATACCGATTTTAACCGTTCCATCAATAAGAACTTTGACAGGGTTGCCGATCCGGTAACCATCGACGGAGTTGAATATCAGAGTTATCTGTACAATATCCGTCTGTACGGTGTCAACACTGATACCATAACCATAGAGGATACCTTTGACAACTGTCTTAAACTCTATACACCCGAAACCTATATCTACTCTATGGATCCGGTAATACACGGTGGCTGGTGGATGGGTTCGGGAGAGAAGTATGCCCGTATAACAACGGAAGATGACGGCAGTCAGATAAGGGCTTCCATGACGTTCGAAGTACCCAAAAAGAGTGACGGGTCCTTCTATGATGATTATACCATCTATTATTATCTGATTCCCAGGGATCAGGCAGCTCTTGAACATATGAGAGTAGAGGCTGCGGAGAATAACGGATATGTACTCAGAAATACTGCCACCTGGAACGGCCTTTCCGATTCTGCCGAGTATAAATATACTTATGCCGATGAGACCGTAGGCAAGAAAGAACTTGAAAAACCTACCAAGGAAAACGAATATGTCGGTAAATATCAGATAGATATAAATAAGGACGGGATCAGATACGGAACTTCGGACTATATCGATGTTTATGATATCATGACCAACCTGAAACTTGTGAATAATTCCGAAAAGCCCGTTACGGTAGTGTACGGTGACGGCTCACAGGAGACTATCCTTCCCGTATGGGATACGGAAAAAGGCGCATGGAAATTCCAGATAAGAAACGGTATCTCCGCGGTGGTCACCTACTATGCGACAGTAATAGGTGAGGACGGACAGACAGTTAAGTATTCCAATGCGGTAAGCTTCTTTGGCTATACCAGTAAATCCATTCAAAACCAGAGCTTTGTGGAAAGAGCCGGAGGATCCGGCGCCACCGGGACGCTGGTTCTTGACAAAAAGGACGCTGATGACGGAACTTCCATAGGCGGTGCTGTATTCAGGCTTTACAGGTGGAAGAATTCATCTGCGGATCCCCTTACCGTTAACGAATCGGACTGGGAACCTGTTACGGATAAGGCCGGAAATTATATTGACCGTACGACAAATGCGGCGGGAAGAGCATCTTTCTATGGTGACGATCTTCGCGACGGCTGGTTTTTGAGCACTGATGAGTTCTATGCTGTAAGGGAAATAAAGGCTCCTGCGGGATATATCCCGGATGAGACCATTCATCCCTTCATCGTGCAGAATAATCTTGCCATAAACGATCCGCCCGCTTTTCTCTCCATAATCCCGGTAGACAGCGACGGCAGGATTTCCGTTACTAATGAGAAGGCTCCTACCACGGAATTTGATATAAGGAAGATATCTTCCGATACCGGGGCGCCCTTAAAGGGAGCAGTCTTTAAGCTGACGCCTGCGGACGGCAGTGCCACGCCTGTACAGACAGTTACAACGGGTGTCGATGGTATAGCCCATTTTGAGCAGATTTACGGTGGAGAAACATATACGGTAACGGAAACATCTGTTCCGGAAGGGTACGTAATGCCTGCCAGGAACTCATGGACAGTGGAAGTAGCGGAAAACTTCGAGATAACGGCAGAAGGGCTTGCTTTTTCAAGAGGCTCGGAGACGGGAGAAGATTCTACCGGATCCAGTGTGTTTACGGCTGATATAGAAAACATTCCCTCAAAAGGAAAGCTGACCGTTCATAAAGAGGTCCGGGACAGTCTGGGCAATAAGGATGCTTCTGCTTCGGAGACCTTTTATGTGACCGTAAAAGATAAGGACGGAAATTATTACGATATAAACGGGCAGGTAGTCACTGCTGACGAAAACAGGGCCGTAGCGGTTTCCGCAAACGCATCCGTTACCTTTAGCGATATGCCTCTCGGAACATACACCGTTACCGAGGTTAATGCCGACGGAACCGTATTGTCTTCATCATTTGATTATATCGTAACGGGGCAGAGTGAAGAGGTTGTCATCTCTCCCAAGAATCCCGGTGCGGAGATTACGATTACAAATACCGCAAAGAAACACGGAAAGATAAATATCATCAAGAAGGACTACAGCTTTGAATCGCCCCTTTCCGGTGCGGAGTTTGTCATAAGAAGATCCGGAAACAGGGTTTCCTTTACCGGTTCTGACGGAGTATATACCTACTCGGAGGATCAGACCGACACGGTACTCGTAACCGGTCATGACGGTTCACTGAGCGTAAATGATCTTCCATGGGGAAATTATACGGTAGCAGAGACCAAGGCACCAAACGGATACAGGATATCCCTTACTGCCCCTGTTTCATTCAGTGTGGGAGAAAACGGGATAACCTATGGCGGGGCTTCTTCAGAGTATTTAAGTATTTCCTCAAAGAGCGAGTATGAGCTTGAATATGTTTTTAGGGATGAAGAGAAGCCTTTTGCTTTAAGGATCAGAAAGACAAAGAACGGAAATGAGAACTTTGCCGGAGTAACCTTTACCGTTTCGGGAAACGGAAGAACCTATACCGGAGAAACGGGTTCGGACGGTACGGTAACCTTTGAAGGTCTTTCCTGGGGAACCTATACATATAAGGAAACAGTTCCCGAGGGGTACGAAAAGAGTGAGAATTCCGAGGGCACGGTCACGGTAGGAAAAAATGACTATGCGGATGTGACGGATATCTATGTAAGGGATATTACGGTCGATAATACCTTTATTACGGGCAGGGTGACCCTGTTCAAAAAAACGGACAAAAACGCTCCTCTTGAGAATGCGGTATTTGAGCTCAGAAGAGGAAGCGTAAACGGAAATGTAGTAAAGGGTTCGGAAACAAAGAAGGGTGAATATGCATATTCATCGGAGGACGGTGTATACAGATTTACCACGGATGCAAAGGGTAATATTGTTATCACGGGGCTTCCTGCGGGAAACTATTATTTTACTGAAATAAGCGCTCCGGAAGGCTTTGTTGCATCCACCGATACGCCGGGCTTTACCATAGAGAATAACGGGGATGAAAAGACTGTGGAGATGGCCAACGATGATTTCTCGGCCTCCGTAAGGTTCAAAAAGATCGATTCCCGGACAGAGAAGGGTCTTGACGGAGTCGTATTTGATCTGTATAAGGACGGAAACCTTTACAGACAGGGCATTACTTCGGAAGGCGGCGGATATGTGAACGTATCGGGCCTTTCGAAGGGAAGCTACTTCTTTAAGGAAAGGCAAGCTCTTGAAGGCTATGTATTAAATGAAACGGAGCTGTCGTTTGCAATTACAGATGCTACAGCCCAGAATGAGACAGTTACTCTTGATGACGTTTCAAGGCAGGATGAAAACGGCTATGCGGTCATCGGAAACGATGAAGCATACGGAAGAGTGATACTCGAAAAGTTTGCAGAGAATTCAAAGGGTGTAAGAACCCATCTTCAGGGCATTACTTTTAAGCTTGTACCGGTATATGACGTAAACGGAAAACCGGTCAGCAGAAATGATATTAACAATGCAAAAACCGAAGAAACGGATGAGAACGGCAGGGCCGTATTTAACGATGTTGCCTGGGGAACATATTATCTTGCCGAGGTTACAAATGATGCAGGTAAGTCATATCTTCCCGATAACGGACACGGAAGTGAACCGGGAAGAACCGAAAACTTCATTATCGGAGCAGGAGAAAATGCAACTCTTGAAAAAAGCTTTACCGGCGGTGATGCCTTCATTAATAAGATCAAAACAGGTAAGGTTAAGCTTAACAAGATAGACAGGACATCCAAGGATGCCATTAACGGAGCCGTGTTTACTCTCTACAGGACTGACGGGGCTGTGATCGGTACCTATACTACCCAAAACGGTGAGATAAATGTATCGGATCTTGAGTATGGTGATTACTACTTTGCGGAAACAGAGCCTGCACCGAAGGGTTATATTGCGGACACCGAAAAGCATTATGAATTTACCATAGACGGTGAGAGCGATTCGGCACAGATAGATGCTTATGTAAAGGATGTGGAGAATGAGAGAGCCCTCGGAAAGGTCAGGATCAGAAAGACCGATTTACAGGGAGAATTGATCACTTCGGATGATGAGTCGAAGGCTGCGGAGTTTACCCTTTATTCTTCAAATCCGGAGAGATGGACCGATAAGCTTAAGGATCTGTTTAACATAAGCAGTGATTTTGAATACGGAGTTTATACCGTAAACGGAGAATGTGAGATCACGGATCTTCCGTGGGGCAAATATATACTCAGGGAAACTAAAGCTCCCGAAGGATATGTTCTGAAGGAAACAGAGTATTCGTTTACGATAGGCGGTGTCGGGGATGATATCGTGATAGACGCAGGCACCATCAGTGTTTCCGATGAAGAGGAGAAAGGCTCGATAAAGCTCGTGAAGACAGATTCACTGGGACACGGGGATGCCGATATGTCGGGTGCGGAGTTTGAGCTTTACAGAACCGTTGACGGAAATGATGTCAGATATCCCGATGCCTATACAACATTTGTTACTGAAAAGATAAACGGTGAATATACATTTACCGTAGATGATCTTCCCTGGGGAACATATTACTTCGTTGAGACCAGGGCTCCTAAAGGATATGAGCTTCCCGAGGGAGATGCGGCAAGAACGGAATCCGTAACCATAGACTCTTCAAATACCGAATCGTCGGTAGCCGCAGACGGAACAAAACAGCCTCTTATCAGCATCACAAATGATAAGATCTACGGTTCCGTCACCATACATAAAGTCAAAGCCGGAGATAACAGGGTTAAGCTTTCGGGTGCAACCTTCCGCATTGTAATGGAAGAGGATGGCGTCGAAAAGAATCTCAAGCTTACGGAAACCGGAACGGGAATCTATACCTTTGACAGACAGAGGCGTTTCTTTGAAGGACAGCAGATACTTTCTACGAATGAAGGTGATCTGACCATTAACGATCTGCCTTACGGAACCTACAGGATCTATGAGGAAACCGCACCTGCTGGCTACAACAGGGCGGAAGGACCTCTTGAGTTTACGATCTCGGATGAGGACAGGGATACAGGTTTTGTAAAGGAATATGATTTTGAGAATTCACTTATACAGGCAAATGTAAAATTTGTAAAGACGGGAGACAATTCAGAGCTGTTAAGCGGTGCAACCTTTGAACTTTTCAGGGAAGAAAAGACGGAAGGCCCGGAAGAGACAGGGATTGTATCCAAAGGAACCGTTACCACCGGAAGCGATGGAGTCGTAGAGGTTAAGAGTCTTCCGGCAGGCAGCTATTTCTTCAGGGAAATATCAGGACCTGCAGGCTATGAATTTGATGCCGACAAGGAATACCGGTTCACCGTTACCGCAGCGGATAACGGAAAATACGTAAATATTTCTCCTGCCCGTTCATTTACAAACGGGAAGGGTGAGACTCTTCAGGCAGTCAACAATACCAGAAAGACCGGAAAGGTAAGGCTTAAAAAGACCGATGAGAACAACGATCCCCTTGCGGGAGCGGTATTTGCGCTGTATAAGGTCGGAGACAGCAGTCCAATAGCCACCAATCTCGTATCTTCGGATGAAGAGGGGGACAACTTCGGATATGTCTTCTATGACGGTGACAAGCTGACCTGGGAAGGCGAGGGAACAGAATATTACTTTAAGGAAGTATCGGCTCCTTCGGGATACGCACTTGACAATACAACGGAATATCATTTTGTGGTCACTGCGGAAAATGTATCCGACTGGATAACCGCAGGGAAAGACGGTTCCGTTCTGAAGGCTGTCAATGAAAAGATTTACGGACAGGCAAAGCTTAAGAAAATTGACAGTGTATCCGGCAGGGTGATCGAGGGCGCGGTATTTGCGCTTTACACCTCGGCCGGGGATCTGGTAGAAGGATACACATCCCTTACTACGGACAAAAAGGGTGAGATAATCACAAGGGATGATCTTCCGGCAGGCAGCTATTACTTTATGGAGATCACTCCTGCCACGGGATATGAGCTTAACAGTACCAAATACGAGTTCGTCATCGACCAGTCCAATATGGATAAAGTAGTCGCTGCAGGCGAGGATGACGGTGTGGCAAAGAATACACCGAAGCTCGGAAAGGTCGAGCTGTTTAAGTACGAGTCCGTTACGGACGAGAACGGAAAGACCGAAAAGAAGGGTCTTAAGGGAGCAAGGTTTACTCTTTATCAGTTAAGTTCGGTACTCGGGTTCTTTGAAACAAGGCATAAGATCGAAACCCTTGAGAGCGATGAAAACGGTATCGTTTCCAAGGAGGATCTGGCCTGGGGAGATTACGTGTTCGTTGAGGAGAAGGCTCCCGACGGATATACCTCCGAAAAGACGGAGATCAGATTCACCATAAGTGCGGATCAGCTGGATTATACCGGAGTGACCTCCGACGGGCAGGCAAGGAGAAAAGAACTTGCAAACAGCAGGAAAAACGGCTCTTTAAGACTTGTAAAATACGGAAATGACAACGGTAAGAAGGAAAAGCTTAACGGTGCGGTGTTCGATCTTTACAAGGTAAATGTATCAGAGCCGGTAAGGACCTCTCTTGTTACCGGAGGAAACGGAAACAATGACGGGGAGATTACGGTAGACAATCTTGAATGGGGTACATATTACTTTAAGGAGATAAAGGCTCCCGACGGATATGCTCTTCCTGAGAACCCTGAAAGCGCTCATATCGATCTTTCTTCCGGGTCCGCGGTGGAAAAGGCCATTGAATATCATACTGTCGATATGACCAATGATAAGATCTACGGCAAGGCAAGCATAGTAAAGACAGATGATTCGGATACCCCGAAGGTTCTTACGGGAGCGGAGTTTAAGCTTTACAGGTATGAGGAGGCAGCGGAAGCAGGCGTTTCCCGGAGATTCAGTCAGGTACATGTCATGACCGCCGAAAACGGGAACTATGTGATGACAGATGAGGCAAACAGCCTTGATAGCGGTATACCCGTGAATTCTCAGGGTATGATCACCGTAGAGGGACTTACTTTCGGAGATTATTTCTGGAAGGAATCAAAAGCGCCCGGCGGATATAACCTCAATACGGAGGCCATAGAGTTCCGGATAACGAGAAACATGTCGGAGGACGAGGAACCTGTCAAAAGAGTATGTATAGATTCCGAGGTTCAGGCGGCTGTTGAATTTACCAAGGTATATCTTAGCGAGGACGATGAATATCTGCCTCTTGCGGGAGCTAAATTCGAACTCTTTAAGGTAACGGCCGAGGATCAGGCGGAAAGTCTCGGCATCAAGGAATCCAAAGAAGACGGAAAGGTAAGTGCTGCATATCTTTCTTCTGGTGAGTACTACTTTACGGAGATAGAAACACCGGATGATGCATACGGATTTGCTGCAGATAAGAAATACCGCTTTACAATAAAGGATGAGGATAACGGACATGTTGTAAGACTCATCGGAAACACGGAGGAAGAGAACATTATTGTAAATACTCCGCTTAAAGGTCAGGTAACGCTCTTTAAGTATGAAGAGGCGGTAAACGATGAAGGTGATGCGGTTAAGAAACCGCTCTCCGGTGCGGTATTTGAGCTTTACCGTGTAAAAGACGGCGCCGGGGAACTGATCGGAGAATATACGGTTTCCGATGCCGCTACCGGCAGATTAACGGTAACTGATCTTAACTGGGGAAGTTATTACTTCGTGGAAACAAAAGCTCCCGCAGGATACGCGCCTGAGACCGAGACTGTTAACGGAAACGTCAGAAACAAGCATTACGAGTTCAGTATAACAGCGGAAAACGTAACGGCTGGCAGATATTTGGAGGTGCGCAACATCAGGCTCCCGGGATCTGTGGAACTTCAGAAGTTAGATTCCGTAACCAACAGGTCCATGGATGGGGTTACATTTACCCTCTACAGAGACAGTGCTGATGAAAACAATATAGTTGCGACGCTTACCACCGAAAACGGTGTAGCATCAAAGGACGGTCTTTCATGGGGTCATTATGTCCTTAAGGAAACCTCCACCAGGTTCGGCTACATCATGGATACAAAGGAGAGAAGCTTTGACATTGACGCAGCTCACTTAAAGGCAAGCTTTTCCGGAAAGGACGCTATCATTAATGAGCGCATTCAGGGTTATGTTGAACTGACCAAGCAGGACGCCAAGACCTCGAAATTCTTATCCGGTGTGACATTCAATCTCTATATGATCACAGATGAGGGTGAGAGGTTTGCCGGATCCTATAAGACGGATGAAAACGGAAAGCTTTATCAGGGTGAGGGCGAAGATCTCTCCTACAGGATCGGACCTCTGGATGCAGGAAGCTACTATCTTAAGGAAGCAGAGGCACTTCCAGGTTACGATCCCATGCCGGTTGGCTATTCGGACGGAAAGATCAAATTCAATATTACATCGGCCGGTCAGGTTGTATCCTTTACAAGCGGCGGAGCGGGAAGCATTAGAAACAATCCCGTATACGGCAGTGTCAGGTTAAGAAAGACCGGTGACAATACCGAGCCTCTGGCAGGTGCACAGTTCACTCTGTATTCGGATGGCACGGATGATATGAGTTTCAGGCAGAGGATAGAGCTGATTGCCAAAGGTGTATATAAGGTGGGCGTATATTCGACCAATGCAAATGGCGAGCTCGAAGTCAGGGATCTTCCCTGGGGTGACTATTACTTCATGGAGACAAAAGCTCCCAGAGGCTATGAGATCATCAGTCCTGATGAGAAATATGCTTTCAGCATTACATCCGAGAATCCTTCTCAGGAAAGAGATCTCGGAGGTATTGTAAATAACAGGCTTCCGGGAACAATAAGGATCAAAAAGACAGATGATACACCCGATAAGAACGGTATATCCGGTGCAGCATTTAAGCTTTACATGGTAACGGAAAGCGGTGATGTCGATGTCACGGGCAGGTACGGCGGTGCAGACGGAGTATTAAAGACCTCCGCCGATGGTACCATAACCGTGGAGAATGTGGACTGGGGAACCTATTATTTCGAGGAGGTTGCTCCCGCATTCGGGTATGTACTTCCCGCAAATCCCAGGAGCGACACAATGACCGTTGATGAGAATAACTGCAATGCTGACGGAATAATGGTCATACAGGACGTATGCATGCAGAACAGTAAGGGTTACGGATATGTAAACCTTAAGAAGGAGTTCGTTGACGGAAATGCACCTGTTTCGCTATCCGGAAACCGGTTTGATCTTATAATGGTTTCGGGAGAAGGAGAAGAGGCGGCAGAGAGCATCATAGGAAGTTATGAGACCGATGCCGAAGGCATGATAAGAGCGGCTCTCATCGGAAAGCTCGAATTTGGGCATTACTATTTCACAGAGACCGCTGTTTCGGAAGCTGCCAAAGATGCAAGCTACAGGGTGAGTGAACAGAAGCTGGAATTTGACGTTACCGAAAATATAACGGAAGAAAATGCCGTTACCTATACCTTTAAGAACACCGATGTTCACGGTAATGCAAGGATCGCCAAGATCGATGCGGACTTTGACGGGGATACGATAAAGGGCATAATCTTTAATATATTCGAGGCCGATGATGATGGTGATGACTCGAATGATGCAAAGGCTGCCACTGCCATCTCGGATGAAAACGGTATCGTTAAGGCTATGAATCTTCCCATGGGCACATATTACTTCCTTGAGGATGAAGCCAGTGCAAATGCGGCAGGTTATGAAGTAAATAAAACAAAGTACTTCTTTGAGATAACCGGGGACTCCCTGACCTCCGATGCAGACGGAAATCCCGTTTATGCAGAGGTTCACGAAGGGACACCTGACGGAGAGATCGTTACCACGGTTGAGGATAAGAGACTTACCGGTTCCCTTGAATTAAGGAAGTTAGGCAGGGGTGCGGATGGAAAGATCGTTCAGGTCGATCTGTCTACCGGAGAGTTCATTCTCTGCAACGGTGAAGGAAGAGTTGTTAAGAACGCGGGCGAGCTTAAAGAGTGCATAACGGCGGAAAAGACGATAATAGTGAATGGGCTTTCATGGGGCACCTACTTCTTTAAGGAGATAAAGGCCCCCGAGGGATATGTTCTGTTGACCGGAGATAAGGCAGAATCCGAGCCGGTTGAGATAAATGCAGATAATGTATATGCTGCATCGGAAATCCCTCTGTCCGTCAGCATAACGGATGATACCACCAGGATCTATGTTTCCAAGAAAGAGATAACAGGTAAAACGGAGCTTGCGGGCGCAGAGCTGCAGATCGCGGAGAAGACTTCCGAAGGCGGTTTGGGTGAGGTCATAGAAGAATGGATCTCGGATGGAACTCTTCACCTTGTGGAATCCCTTGTAGCGGGAAAAACTTATGTACTGCACGAGAAACAGGCACCTTCAGGATATGCATATGCAAAAGATATAGAATTTACGCTTAATGAGAACGGAAGCGTTACCACCACGGCACTTACAAACAAGAACGATGCGGGTGAGAACGGAACAGTGATCATTATGCAGGATGAGCCGATTGAGATAAAGATATCGAAGAAGTCGCTCATCACGGATGTAAATGATGAAGAGACCGATCTTTCGGATGCGGTACTTAAGATAGTAAGGGCTTCTGACGGCTCTGAAGTTCAGACCCTTAACATGAAGGGAGAGCCTGAAAAGGTAACGGCAAAGCTCGTGGCCGGTGAGACCTATATCCTTAAGGAAATAAAGGCACCTGCCGGATATTATACGGCTGAGGACATCACCTTTACCATCGGAAAGAACGGCGAGATCAAAGACATAAAGGATCCTGCGGCAAAGGCGACGGTGTACGGCGGAAACAATCTTGTGATGTTTGACAGACCCATTGAGGTAGAGATATCCAAGACAAGGCTCAAAGGTTCGGATACCGATTTTGTTGCCGGAGCGGAGCTTTCACTTTATGAATTAAATGCCGACCAGACCTTTACAAGGGTGCATTACTGGACCTCCAAGGGTGGTCCCGAAAAGATGCCCTACGACGTATTAAAGGTTGGCGGTTCATACAAGATCGTTGAGGACAAAGCTCCGGACGGATATGTTAAGACTGCTGATATAACCTTTACGGTAACGGATTTTGATAAGACAAGAAAGACAGATAAAAACGGTGTTATCCCACAGTCGGTAAACGTTACGGATGATATCAGAAAGATCATAATAAGCAAGAAGGGACTTACCGGAGAGGATGAGCTTGAGGGTGCAGTGCTTTCGATCCATGATGAAAAGGATGGAAAGGGCAATGAATACGCAAGCTGGAAATCCGGTGACAAGCCCGCTGTGCTGATATGGATGTCCGGAAGAGACGAGGATCAATTTTCACAGGAGGAGAAGGATAATCTTTCAGAGAATTACCAGGTGATCTACAATGCAAAGCTTGAACTGGGAAAGACCTATTATCTCCACGAGGATAACGCCCCTGCCGGCTATAATATATCGGATGATATTGAATTTACGGTGACGGATAGCCTTAGCGGTGAACAGACCGTAACAATGAAGGATGTTCCTCTTGCCATTGCACTTGACAAGCAGGATATGAGTGAAAAGAGATCACTTGAGGGTGCTGTTCTTCAGCTTCTGGACGCATCCGGAAACATCCTTAAGGATGTAACGGGCGGGGATGTAGAATGGACCTCCTCTGACAGACCTGTGATCGTATCGACATCCACGGAGTTTGATGCAGAAGAATATAAGGACATATATGCAAAGAGGATCGATGCGGAACTTGAAACCGGCAGAACCTATTATCTGCATGAAGCCGCAGCTCCGAAGGATTATGCCCTTGCAACGGAAGACGTGGCATTTACCGTTGAAAAGAATGACAGGACAGACAATGTCCGTACGGTAGTCATGTATGATTATAAGACCGGAGAGACACAGGTCAGCGGAACCAAGAAATGGATCGTTCCCAGAGACAATAACGGAAATCTTCCGGCAGGCTTTGTTTATCCCACGGTCACCGTTGAACTTTACAGGGATTCCAATAAGCAGGGTGTTATGGATATTGAACCCATCGACTCCATAGAGCTTAAAAACGGTCAGGAGACGTTTGCTTTCGGAAATCTTGAGAAGTACAGAAAAACAGACGGAGAGAACTACGAATACACCTATACAGTCAAGGAAAAGGTGCCCAAGGAGGTAAGTGACTACTATGATTCCGTGGTCGCAAAGAATGTGGAGAACGGCACCTGGCTTATAACAAATGCGCTGAAGCAGCAGGAGACGGAACTGGAAGTCACCAAGAAATGGCTTCTCTTCAGAGATACGGAAGGAAAAGCCGAGGAGGGCCATGATTATCCCACGGTAAATATCTATCTTGAGAAAGACGGAAAGACTACCGACAGATTCGTGACCATTGAAAAAGGAGCTTTTGACAAGAACGGAACAGAGGTCTTCAAGTTTGACAAGCTTGAAAAATATGATCTCTCCGACGGTCATGAATACAGGTATACCATCCATGAGGAGGTATATAATTCCTTCGTTCAGGACATCGTGTACAGCGGAAATTCCGTTACGGTGATAAATACACCCAAACCGGATACCTTTAAGATTAAGGGCAGAAAGATATGGATCGATGCCGGAAACATAACAGGAAGACCCGATGTGACCATAGAGCTGTACAGGGACGGAGAACTCTACAAGACTACAAAGCTGAGTGCCGACGATACATTTGAGTTCGGACCTTTGTATGAGTACAATATGGGCCTTTCGGATGATGAGGATAAGAAGACCGCGGACGGACACAGATTTGTTTATGAGATAAAAGAGTCCGGAGCACAGGGATACAACGTCGAGATCGAATATGACGGTGTGATAACAAAGGATGAATCCGGGGAAAGAACGGCAGAAGCTTTAGTCACCAATACGATAGAAAATGAACTGATAGAAATATCCGGTTCAAAGTTCTGGGATGATATGGGAGACAGCTCCAAACGTCCCACCATACATATCGACCTTTACAGGGACGGGGAAAGGATCGACAGCCGGAGCATTTCCAATGAGAGCATGACGTACAGCTTTACGAAACTGCCAAAATACGATCTTGAGGCAAGACCGGTAAAGACCTATGAATACAAGGTGATCGAGAGAGCTGTTGACGGATACGTTTCAAACCCTGCAGAGGGATATACAATAGATATATCCGATGAAACAGTTACAAGAAACAAGACTGACGGCATCTGGGTATATCAGTATAAGGACAGAGACTTTACTAATAAACCTACCAGGATAAGAGTTGATAAGAGAGATTCCGTAAGCGGGGAAAGCCTTGCCGGAGCAAAACTTACGCTCATCAGAAAATCCGACGGTGAACCGGTTGATACCTGGATAACTAACGGGACTCCGCGGGTGATCGAAGGACTGGTGAATGGAGAGACCTATATTCTTAAAGAGGTCGAAGTTCCGAAGGGCTACTTAAAGGCTGAGGATCAGGAATTTACCGTAACCGCTGACGGAACAATGGAACAGAACATCATAATGAAGGATGAGAGGATAATCGGAAACGTGATCCTCACCAAGCGGGACAGAGATACAAGAGAGACACTTTCGGGTGCGGTATTTAATCTCTATAATTCTGCCGGAGCAGCCGTTAAGGCGACGGGTTCTAACGGTGTCTACACTTATTCCGGAAACGGAAGCGGCACCATAAGCCTTGCGGTATCCGAATCGGGTACTCTGGAGGTTAAGGGTCTTCCCTTCGGACTATACTACTTCAAAGAGACAAAGGCACCTGACGGTTATGAACTTTCGGCGGAGACGGCATCATTCTCCATAGATGCTGCAAAGAAAAACAACGATACCGTAGAGATCACCTTCTTAAATACAAGAGGTAAGGGTGCGGTAAGGCTTTATAAGGTTGCTTCCGGCAGGGGATCTGCACTTGCAGGTGCGGTATTTGAACTCTACTCTGCCAGACCCAGAACACCCGGACAGGCAGCTGCATCGACTGTTTTCAGTAATGCCTATTACCGTTACGGAACTTATGTGACCGACAGTGCCGGTGAGATCTATATAAAAGATCTTCCCTGGGATTCATATTACTTCGTGGAGACCATAGCACCAGACGGATACAGGGTTAATAAGGATGTGAACGGGGCTGATATTGTATATACCTTTACGATCAACAGTTCCACCGCGGCATCTGTTGCATACAGCCTCGGAACGATTACAAATGACAGGGAGGACAGACCTACTCCTACGCCGACACCGACGCCCGGAGTAACACCTACGCCGACACCCGGGGCAACACCTACACCCACACCCGGAGTAACACCGACACCCACGCCTGCGGTTCCCACCCCTACACCTTCAGGCTCAAGGGTACTGGGTGAAAAGAGAGTCAGAGAGGGCGGAGTATTGCAGGGAGTACTCGGAGTACGTTCGGCGCCCGAAAAGGGTGTCCTCGGAGAGAGGGTAGGACCCGTGACCGGAGATGCATCCAGCATAGCATTGTGGATAGTACTGCTGATTGCCTGCGCGGCTACCATAGTCGGGATAATATTAAGGTCCTCAAAGAAAGGAAAGAGGAGCAGGGCCTGATCTGCGGATCAAAAGATAAAAAACAGGACACCACCGGTAAATTATTACCGGTGGTGTTTTTTTTACGGGAATTTGCTATACTACTATCTGAAACATGTTACGGGTGACAGTAGATCCTCTCTTTTCGCCGTTTGTATAAGCGGGAGAAAACCGGGGATAACTGATCATTAAGAGATCGGGAGTCTGGAAATGGATTTTGACAAAATTGAGATAAGATGGCACGGAAGAGGCGGACAGGGCGCCAAGACGGCAGCTCTGCTGCTTGCGGACGTATGTTTTAAGACCGGTGCATATGTACAGGGCTTTCCGGAGTACGGTCCGGAGAGAATGGGGGCACCCATCACGGCGTTCAACAGAATAAGCAAAAAAGAGATAAGGGTACACAGCAATATATACACCCCGGATCTTGTGGTAGTTGTGGATGAGACGCTTCTTTCTTCCGTTGATGTTACGTCCGGACTTAAGGAAGACGGAGCCATAATCGTAAATACCCCGTCCCGGGCCGAAGATATAAGACCCCTTCTCAAGGGCTATAAGGGCAGGGTCTATACCGTTGATGCAAGAAAGATATCCACGGAGGCTCTCGGAAAGTATTTCCCCAATACCCCGATGCTGGCTGCAGCCGTGGCGGTAAGCGGGGTCATGGACAGAGAACAGTTCATAAATGAGATGAGATCCTCATATGAGCATAAATTTGCAAAAAAGCCTGAGGTCATAGAGGGAAACATGAAGGCTCTTACAATGACCCTTGAGTCCATCAGGGATTGATTCATATATTATTGCAGAGAAAGGGAAAACATGAGAACAGATGTTTCAAAGATAAACGAGACTACCCCATATGAAGACCTTACCGAAGGTCTGATAATGTTTGCGGGGGGTACCGCAAAGGAATTCAAAACGGGAGAGTGGCGTACAAATACTCCGGTGTTTGACAGTGCGGCCTGTAAACAGTGTCTTCTGTGCACTCCTGTCTGTCCGGACGGCTGTATTCCCGTTAAGGATTCAAAGCGTCTTGACTTTGATTATGATCATTGTAAAGGCTGCGGTATATGCGCAAAAGTCTGCCCTTTTTCCGCCATCAGGATGGTGGAGGGCGTGGATCCGGTGAGTGACTGAGGATCCGGAAAAGAACCGGGGCAGGCTTAAAAGATGTAGGCCGGAATACCGGATAAAGACGGCGATCCGGGATCAATAAGGGAGAGTGAGAATGAATACGTCGATAAAGGACAGAATGAGCGGAAACGAAGCGGTGGCATATGCGATAAAGCAGATAAATCCGGATGTGATGCCGGCTTTTCCAATAACGCCATCCACCGAGATACCTCAGCTGGTATCGAATTATATAGCAAATAAACAGATGGATACGGAATTCATACCCGTTGAATCGGAACATTCCTCCATGTCCGCCACCATAGGAGCCGAGGCAGCCGGAGCAAGAAGCCTTACGGCAACATCATCCTGCGGACTGGCTCTTATGTGGGAAGAGCTTCTGATCGCGGCATCGGACAGGATGCCCTGTGTGCTTGCGCTTGTCAACCGTACGCTTTCCGGACCCATCAATATCAACTGCGATCATACCGATTCCATGGGTGCGAGGGATACCGGCTGGATACAGATCTATGCCGAGAACAATCAGGAAGCCTATGATAATTTCATACAGGCCTATCCAATAGCAGAGGATAAAAGGGTACATCTTCCCGTTATGATCTGTCAGGACGGATTTATCACCTCACACGCGGTGCAGAATATCGAACTCAACGAGGATAAGGATGTTAAGGAATTCGTGGGTGAATACAGGCCGGAGGAATTTCTTTTAAATCATAAGAACCCCATAGCCATAGGCCCCTATGCCATAAGCAATTACGTGATGGAGGCAAGGAAGGCCCAGGAAGATGCAATGGAGAACTCAAAGGAGGTTATCCTTGAGGTCGCGAAACGCTATAAGGAACAGTTCGGAAGGGGCTTCGGATTCTTTGAGGAATACAGGACGGAGGATGCCGAATATATCATGGTGATCATGGGCTCGGCGGCAGGAACGGCCAAGCAGGCGGTGGACGATCTCAGGGAAAAGGGTATCAAGGCGGGAGTCTTAAAGTTAAGGGTATTCAGACCTTTTCCGGCGGAAGAGATAGCAAAGGCCTTAAGCGGTGCGAAGGCCGTTGCAATAATGGACAGGACCGAGAGCTATAACGGTCACGGAGGTCCCCTTGCCTCGGAGATAAGGGCAGGCCTTTACGAAAGCAGGGTATATATCGAGACGGTATGCTATACCTACGGTCTTGCCGGAAGAGATTTCACGGTGGAGGACGTATACGGGATATTCGATGAACTCAGGGATATCGCGGAGAATAACAAAGAATACCGTCAGCACAGATATATCAATCTGAGAACAAAAGAGAATATATGATCTTTTGATGATATAAACAGACAAGCAGATTCCCAGGAAATAAAGAGGATGATCAAATGGCCGGATATAATCTGAAAGAAGTAATGAACAAACCGGAAAGACTTACACCGGGACACCGTATGTGTGCCGGATGCGGAGCCACAATAGGCGTGAGAGCCGTACTTCGTGCCCTTCATGAAAATGACAGGGCTGTCATAGGAAACGCAACGGGCTGTCTGGAAGTGTCTTCCTACACCTATCCCTACACCTCATGGGAGGACAGTTACATACACAATGCCTTTGAAAATGCAGGGGCGACCCTGAGCGGAGTGGAAACAGCCTACAGGGCTCTCAAGAAAAGAGGAAGGATACCGGAGGATGTAAATTATAAATTCATAACCTTCGGTGGGGACGGCGGAACCTATGATATTGGCTTCCAGTCCCTGTCGGGTGCCATGGAGAGAGGCCATGATCTGGTCTATGTCTGCTATGACAACGGGGCATATATGAACACTGGGATACAGAGATCCAGTGCAACGCCCCGGTTTGCCGATACCACAACGACCCCCGTGGGTTCGGCATCCGATGGCAAGATGCAGTCAAGAAAGGATCTGGCATCGATAATAGCGGAGCATAACGTTCCTTATGTGGCTCAGACCACCTTTACCAGAGATTTCAGGGATATACATGTAAAATCCGAGAAGGCGATCTATACGGAAGGGGCTGCATTTCTGAATATTCTTGCGCCCTGTCCGAGAGGCTGGCGGTACGAGACGGCGGATATCATGAAGATCTGTTCTCTTGCGGTGGATACCTGTTACTGGCCCCTGTTTGAGGTGGATGAGGGAAGATGGACTCTTTCCTACGAGCCTAAAAAGAAGCTTCCCATCGAAGATTTTCTGCGTGAGCAGGGAAGATTCAAACATCTGTTCAAAAAGGGCAACGAGGATCTCATCGTACAGTTTCAGGAGGAAGTGGACAGAAGATGGGAGGATCTGCTTTATAAGTGTGCCAGATAGGGACGGCTGAATCACGGAAAAGAAAAGGGAGGGTTACGGAGTATGGAAGAGAGACTGTTTAATAACAAAAGCATCATAGACTGGCTTCAGTATTTTTCGGATAAGACGGATGTGGATCTTGAGCATGTTAAGATCCTTGACATCACCAGGAAAAACAAGAATCTTATTCCCGCCTGTGAGGCACACCGCTGCGTTCTTGTCTTTACCGAGGCGGGAAATCCGGATATTTTTTACCGTATGTACAATGCGGGTCTAGGGGAATGCAAGGTTATCTATAACGAAGGGAGCGACCCTAAAGGACCGATAAAGGAAGATTATGTATCCGATATGATAGACAGAGGGATAAATGCTTCCGCAGGAATGATC
Source organism: Lachnospiraceae bacterium (assembly GCA_024682555.1). Classification (GTDB taxonomy): domain Bacteria; phylum Bacillota; class Clostridia; order Lachnospirales; family Lachnospiraceae; genus UBA2868. The sequence goes on from JAIKZD010000119.1 coordinate 27,299, forward strand.
GTTTTAAATCCCAATGCAAGGTCCACCGTCAGATTCGGTATGGATAACAGTGTACTTGCAAAAGGAACGGTTAAATACGTGGGTTCCGAGATAAGAGCCGTTATCCTCCAGAAGATGCAGATAGAGGAAGGCAAAAATATCTGTGTGATATCCGGTGAATCCATAGTGGTGGAATCGGCCATACTTAACGGAGAGGGTTCCATAATAGCCGTTGAGTATAACGGGAATGACAGAAGACAGCTTGAGGAAAACGTCGAACGTTTCGGGATCAACAATGTAACGATCATCGATCATGTGGATGATGAGACCATGAAGGGTCTTCCGGTTCCCGACATCACCATGCTTGTGGCGTCCGCTTCCATGGAGCGGGAGATAGATACCCTGATAAGGCTCAATCCCCATATGGAATTTGTAATATATACCCTGGACTTTGTGCTTGCGGCATCCATGATCGATTACTGCAGAAAGCTTAAGGTTTCGGATCCGGAGATAATCCAGGTGGCGGTTTCAAAGGTCACCAGCAGGCATAATTATGATACTCAGCCTTCGCCCTGGATAATCACCTTTAAAGCAGGAGAGTAGATGAGTGACAAGACTTATATAGCAATAGATCTTAAGTCCTTTTATGCCTCCGTGGAATGCGTCGACCGGAGTCTGGATCCCCTTGATGTAAATCTGGTGGTCGCGGATGAATCAAGGACCGAAAAGACCATATGCTTAGCCGTTTCACCCGCGCTAAAGGCATACGGGATCCCCGGCCGTGCAAGACTGTTTGAGGTTGTTCAGAGGATAAAAGAAGTAAATAATTACAGGAGATCAAGAGCTGCCGGACATGAGCTAAATGGCAGCTCCTTTTCGTCCAAAATTTTAAAAGAGGATGAGTCCCTTCAGATCGATTACATCGTGGCCCCGCCCAGGATGTCAAGATATATGCAGATAAGCACACAGATCTACGGTATCTACATGAAATATGTGGCACCGGAGGATGTTCATGTTTATTCCGTGGATGAGGTTTTCATCGATGTCACGGCATATTTAAAGACCTATAAAATGACCCCTCATGAAATGGCGATAACAATGATAAGGGATGTACTGAGAACCACCGGGATAACTGCCACGGCCGGGATCGGTACCAACCTTTTTCTTGCAAAGGTTGCCATGGATGTTCTTGCAAAAAAAATGCCTGCCGATGAGGATGGCGTAAGGATAGCCGAGCTTGATGAAATGAGCTACAGAAGAGAGCTGTGGGGGCACAGGCCCATAACGGATATCTGGCGTGTGGGAAAGGGTACCGCTAAGAGACTTGCGGCAAACGGCATGTTTACCATGGGAGATGTGGCCAGATGCTCTGCAGGTTCTCCTAAAGATCACTTCAATGAGGATCTTTTATACAGGCTTTTCGGCATCAATGCGGAACTCCTGATAGATCACGCCTGGGGGTATGAGCCCGTTACCATAGCGGATATAAAGGCTTATGTACCCGAAAGCAATTCCGTCAGTGAAGGGCAGGTGTTAAAAGAACCATATACCAATGAAAAAGCAAAGCTTGTCATAAGGGAGATGACGGATAATCTTGTCCTTGATCTGGTAAAGAAGGATCTCGTCACGGACCAGATGGTCATAAATGTGGGATATGATATCGATAATCTTAAGGATCCGGAGATAATGAATAATTACAGGGGAGAGGTCAGCCCGGATTATTACGGCAGAATGGTCCCGAAGCCCGTTCACGGCAGCATAAATCTGAAGTGTCATACATCATCCACAAGGATCATAATGGAGGCTGTCACAAAGCTTTTTGAGGACATAACCGATGAACATCTTTTCATCAGGCGTATGAGTGTATGTGCCAATCACGTCATCAGGTCATCCGAAATGAAGGAAAAAGAAGACTATGAGCAGCTTGAACTCTTTGTGGACTATGAGGAAAAGGCAAAGGAAGACCGGAAGGAAAAAGAGGCCCTTGAACGTGAAAAAAGGATGCAGAAGGCAATCTTAAAGCTTAAAGACAAGTATGGTAAAAATGCGGTACTTCGGGGAATGGATCTTGAAGAAGGAGCCACGAAGATCGAAAGGAATTCACAGGTAGGCGGACATAAAGCATGAATGATGATTACAGTGATATCATGAATATGGAGCATCATGTTTCTGCTAAAAGGGCACACATGTCCATGATCGACAGGGCTGCCCAGTTTTCACCCTTTGCGGCCCTTACCGGGTTTGAGGATCATATAGCCGAGGAAGCGAGGCTTACGGGATCGCGCATAACGGATGAAGAAAGGATCAGCCTGCTTGATGAAAAGATGAGCATTTTAAAGGCTCATATAAAAGAAAGCATTGCCGTGGCGGCCACTTATTTTGTTCCCGATAAAAAAAAGGCCGGCGGTGAATATGTAACAAAATACGGTATCGTAAAAAAAGCTGACGAAACCGGAAGAAAACTAGTATTTAAGGACGGAGAGGAAATAAGCTTTGATGAGATATATGATATCGAGTTCCCCGGACTTAATGACGGGGACAGCTGATATCAGGTGTTTTCACTGCCGGTAGTTTCACAATATATTTAAAAATATGGAAAAAAAGGCGCATTTGTGATATTATTTATTGTAATGTGTCGTATTTGTGTTTTTTTCACATTTGCGATGTCAATATGAGCAGGAGGGTTATGATGGAGGAGCGAAAAAACAGAAGAGAACGCTATTCGGACGGGTTCGCACTTACAAAATACACACTGCCCGTCGTATGGCAGATGGCGGATGTGATACCCGGCGGTTTCTTTATTTACAAAGAAAACGAGAACAGGGACCTGATCTATGCAAATAAGAAGGTTCTTGAAATCTACGGCTGTGATACGCTGGATGAATTTAAGGAGCTTACGGGTTACACCTTTGAAGGAATGGTATATCCAGAGGATTTTCCGGAGATCCAGGCATCGATAGACAGACAGATAGACGATGATGAAGGGGACAGCCTTGATTATGTTGTATACCGTATAAAGAGAAAAGACGGAACCATAAGATGGGTGGATGATTACGGCCATTACAGCTATTCTCCGGAGTATGGTGATGTTTATTATGTATTTATCAGCGATATCACCGAAAGAAAAGAGATGGAGGATGAGGAGAAGAGATTTGACAGTGCGAGGAAGCATTTAAAGAGTCTTGAGGGCAATATAGCCGAAGCTATTTCACATATCGGGAACAATGAACAGACCGAAGAAGATCTGAAGAATCTCATGGCCCGCATTGATGAGGTAAATTCGGAAATCTGACCTGATACCGGAATACAGATATGCATGGTGAATGTTTTCTTACATTCACCGTGTATATTATTTTATCAGAATATAAAACTACAGGAGAACTATCATGAAAAAAAGAAGATCATTGAAACAACTGTTTCTCACCCGTATTCTTCTGTCTGTTGTGATGATCATAGCGATAATCACCGCAGTCAGCATGAAGAGACAGTCGGATGAGATAGTAACTCTCACGGAGTCTCTTCTCGCAAGAGAATCCATTTCGTATTCCAGTGAGATTTATAACTGGTGGAGTCTGATCGAGTGCAGAGTACAGCAGATAGCCGATGTACTGAGGAATTCACCGAAGATGAGTCATGAAGACGAGCTTAACATGCTGCTCAGCCTGACTGCGGCTGATCCCGATTCCCAGGATATATATTTAGCCTACGGTGATGATATGACTTTCCTTGACGGTTCGGGCTGGATACCCGGTGATGATTTTGTATTTACCGACAGAGCCTGGTATCAGGGAGCTCTTGGTCAGGGCGGACAGATATATACTTCCGATCCCTATGTGGATGCATCTACCGGAAAGACCTGTCTTGCCTGTGCCATAATGATAGAAAACAATGTGGTACTGAGCAGTGATATCACTTTTGACCAGATGGCCGAGAAGATGGCCGGATTCAAGGCAAGCTCTTCTGATGTAAAGATATATATCATAAACAGCGAAACTCAGGATGTACTTCTCAGTACCGATGAGAGCACGGTGGGAACGGTTGTATCGGGAAGTACTGATCCCGTTCTTCTGGGACTCGGAAAGGTTCTTTCATCGATCGATACCACAAAATCAATGGATTCCGGAAAGATAAAGACGGTTGATACTTCAGCGGGAAAGATGATGTATGCCGCAACGGAAGTTGAGGGAACCAACTGGCTGGTTGTAAGTGCAACTCCTTACAGGTTCGTAAGTGATAAGATCCTTTCATCGGCATTGACAACACTTATAATCTCCCTTATCCTGCTGGCGCTCCTTGCAGTATTCCTGTATTTTGTCATCAGGAATCACTTAGATCCCGTTTCCACGGTTACGGGAAAGATCGGCGACCTTTCAAGCGGTGATTTTACAACGGATATAACACCGGAAGGAAATGATGAGATAACGACTTTAAGTGAACAGCTGAACGGATATATAAGCCGCATGCGTGATATGCTCATTCATCTGACTGCAATTACCGATGATATGAATGGAAGTGTTGAGAAGTGCTTCAATATTTCCGGCGGACTCAATGAATCAAACTCTACTCAGGGTGAATCTATAGGACAGCTTAATGAATATCTTGACGGTCTCAACCAGTCCATAGAAGACGTAGCAAATGCAGCCACCGAGCTTGCTGCGGTTTCTTCAAAGCTTGCGGAAAACTCCGAAGAGGTAAGAAACCTTTGTGTAGAAACCGTTAAATCCTCCGAGGATGGCAGAGCCGAGATGAAGGGTATGACCCAGAGCGTTACTACCCTGAATTCGACCATCGGGGAACTTATAAAGATCATACGTACCACGGCCGATACGGTTGACGAGATCAAGGGTATCACCGACACGATCGGAGATATCTCCTCTCAGACCAATCTCCTTTCCCTGAATGCTTCCATAGAGGCTGCAAGAGCAGGAGAAATGGGAAGAGGCTTTGCGGTTGTTGCAAGTGAAGTCGGAGCCCTGGCCAATCAGTCCACCGGAGCAGCTTCAAATATCAGTTCTCTTGTAGAGACCATCACCGAGAACATAGAAGATATCAACAAGAAGGCGGACGACTGCTTAAGAGATATGGAACAGTGTCTTGCAGGTGTTGAAAGATCCAATGCTTCCTTTGATACGATCTATGAGGATATCACAAAGGCTACCGATGCGATCTCCGATATCACCGACGGCATAGGAAGGATCAATGATGTGGCTTCAAACAATGCCGCCGCTACGCAGGAGCAGGCCGCAACCATCAACCAGATCCTGAGCTTAAGTGATTCAATAGTAAGCGAGAGCGGAAAGATATCGGCAGAGACCGAGAATCTTTCAAACGAATCCCAGAAGCTTAACGGCTATTCCGCAGCCATAGTTGAGGATCTTAAGAACTTTACTCTCGGATAAGTGAAAGCATACTTTTCGAATTATACAAATACAAAAAATCCCGGCCGGAAGTTTCCAGGCCGGGATTTTGATCATTTTCAGATCATTTCCTCGGGCTTAAATACCTCATCAAAACGCTCCGGGGACAAAAAGCCAAGACCCGTGCAGGCCTCCTTCAGGGATATGTTTTCCTCATATGCTTTGTGTGCGCATCTGGCCGCGTTTTCATATCCGATATAGGGATTAAGGGCTGTCACGAGCATCAGTGAATTGTGCAGATTGTCATGCATTTTCTGCCTGTCAGCCTTTATCCCGGATACGCATTTATCGGTGAATGAAATGATGGATTCCGAAAGAAGCCTGGCCGACTGGGTGAAATTATATGCTATAACGGGAAGAAATACATTAAGTTCAAAATTGCCCTGAGATGCCGCTACGGATATGGCGGTGTCGTTTCCCATCACCTGCACGGCCACCATGGTCACCTGTTCACACTGTGTGGGGTTGACTTTGCCGGGCATTATGGAACTCCCGGGTTCGTTTTCGGGGATCTTTATCTCTCCAAGTCCGAGCCTGGGACCGGAAGCGAGCCATCTGATATCATTTGCGATCTTCATCATGTCTGCGGCCAGAGCCTTTACCGCACCGTGGGCGAATACCGCTTCATCCCGTGAGGTCAGGGCGTGAAACTTATTTTCTGCACTTACAAAGTCTTTTTTGGTGATGGCTGATAATTTGTCTGCCGCAAGGCTGTCAAAACCTTTGGGAGCATTCAGGCCGGTACCTACCGCGGTTCCCCCAAGTGCCAGTTCCTTCAGTGAATCCGCCGCAAGGGATAAAAGCTTTATATCTTTTTCAACGGAACTTCTCCATCCGCTTATCTCCTGTGAAAAAGCTATTGGAACCGCATCCTGGAGATGGGTCCTGCCGCTTTTTACTATGCCCCTGTTTTCTTCTTCGAGCTTTTTAAGTGCCTCCGTGAGATGTTTTGCTGCGGGTATCAGTTTGTCCTCTATAAGAAGTACGGAGGCGATATGAAGAGCCGTAGGGAAGGTATCGTTTGAGGACTGGCTCATATTTACATCGTCGTTGGGGTGCAGAAGTTTTTTCCCGGCCAGTTCGTTGCCCCTGCCTGCGATCACCTCGTTTACATTCATGTTGGACTGGGTTCCCGAACCGGTCTGCCATACAACAAGCGGAAAATTATCCGAAAGCCTGCCATCCTTGATCTCGTTGCAGACCCTGATTATCAGATCTTCTTTTTCATCGGTCATCCTGTCGGGGACCAGTTCATTGTTGGCCATGGCGGCAGCGGCTTTTAAATAGGCAAAAGCTTTTATTATCTCCGCAGGCATGGTCTCTGTGCCTTCACCGATCTTAAAATTCTCATGACTTCTCTGAGTCTGTGCACCCCAGTATTTATCGGCGGGGACCTTTATTTCTCCCATTGAATCGTGTTCCGTACGGTATTCCATAGCTGTTCCTCCGTTTTGCAAGCCTCATGAGGCAGTGACCTGAACCAATGTATATTTTAGCGTGGCGCTGTATTAATGACAAGAATAATGTGAACTGAGGGGTTAAAGATTAAGGGTTATGTGCCGATATACAGATTAAGCGGAAGAATCTTTATGTAATACTCAGCCATCCGTAAGGAAATGGGAGCAGGACATGTGTAACTGCTTTAAGCTACAGGGAGGTAGATCTCATGGCGGGAATCGGCGGTATCTGTTCATACGGACAGATCTTTCAGTCACCATATCGATACAGGGAAGGATCGGCCGGCGTACATGTTATGGGGGCCGGGTCCGGGGTTTCGCAGTCCGCACAATATGCCGGGGCGGTCTTAAGTATCAGGAGAAACTCCGATAAAAGTGAGGAAGAAGCATACAGATCCTCACAGATGCACGATCTTTTACATTCCTTAAACCAGCAGAATAAAAACAGAAAAAGATATGATACGGATGAGGCGGAAAGCGGGGAAGATCAGATCCGTAAGATCTTAAAGGAGCAGTATCAGAATTCCGATATCCGGATAACTCATTACAGGGATAAAGATGACAGTCTCATAAAACTGTCAGGCATAAGATCCGGGAAAAAAGACTCCGTTATCAAAAAACCCTTAAAATACAATTTCCGTGAGATAGCGACAAAGATCCTGAGGGCTAAGACTTCACAAAGCGCCGGCCAGGCTCTTATCTGTGCAAAGAGGAAGGTGAGGGAGCTTAAAGGCAGGATATCAATGGGTGAGGAGGACCCTAAGGAGCTTGAACTTGCGCTTACCCATGCAAAGAGGATGGAGCTTCTTGCCAGAAAGAAAAAGCATAATCTTGAACTGGAAGAACTTGCAGGCGTAACTGTAGAAAGAGAAGAAAGAAAGGATAAGGCAGAGGAGAGCAGGGAGGAGCTTAAGAATGCGATGATCTCTGCGGAGGAGGAAAAGATCTCCGTAAAGGAGGATGAGATATTTGATGAACGAAAGGAAATATTTGATGAGTATTCCGAGGATATTTCCGGACTTAATGAGCTTCTGAAGGATTTCGGGGAGGAAGAGCTTGAGGAACTTGAAAAGGCCATGGAGATACTTGAGAGCGCCGAAATGATAAACCCTCACATGAGCAGGGAGGACCTGGAGGAATTAAAAACAGAGCACAGAAACAAAGAAATGAAGGCGCTGATCAAAGCCGACATGGATTATCTCGAAGGAAGCGCGAAACTGGCAGCGGAGAACACGATGGAGAACACATATTCTTTTTCTTGACAGGAACTTATATGAATAAATAGAATAAGGGGGATATCATAAATATAATCCGGAGGAAGATCGGAGCATGACGGTATATAAGGATCAGCGTTTTGATGAAGAAAGAGCGCTTTACGGAAGTAACGGAATAATAGTGGAAAATTGCAGATTCGAGGGGCCCGCGGACGGTGAGAGTGCCATGAAGGAAAGCAGCGATATCACCGTAAAGGGTTCTTTTTTTGACTTAAGATATCCCTTCTGGCATGATGACGGACTAAAGATCACTGACAGTATCATGACGGAGAACTGCAGGGCCTCCATGTGGTATTCGAAGGATATCCATATAGAGAATTCAAAGCTTCACGGTATAAAGGCATTAAGGGAATGCAGTGATGTCATCATAGAAGGAAGCGACATCATATCACCGGAGTTCGGGTGGTCTGTAAATAACATAAAAATGAGGGACACCTCCGCTCAGAGTGAATACTTCATGATGCGTTCGGCCGGGCTTGATTTCGAGAAGGTTGAGCTTAAAGGGAAATATTCATTTCAGTATATTTCGGATTCGGTATTTGAGGACTGCGATTTTGACACCAAGGATGCCTTCTGGCATGCTAAAAACGTCAGGGTGAGGAATTGTCACATAAAGGGTGAATATCTTGCCTGGTACTGCGAAAACGTAACCTTTGAAAACTGTACTATAATTGGGACACAGCCGCTTTGCTACTGCAAGGGTCTGAAGCTCATAAACTGCAGAATGGAAAACTGCGATCTTTCCTTTGAAAAGTCTGAAGCAGATGCGGATATAAAAGGCAGTATCGACAGTGTTAAGAACCCTCTTAAGGGTATCATAAGGGCAGATCGTGTGGGAGAGATCATAATGGATGAGGAATGGGCAAAAGGAGAAGTGATCCTGCGGGAATGATCAGAGAAACATGCGTCGCGGTTCAGGAAAGGAAAAGGTAAAAGGCTAAATGATCAGAAAAGGTTTTAAGATGAAACTGTATCCGGGCTGTGAGGAGGAATATGAAAGAAGGCACAATCTTCTCTGGGATGAAATGAAGGAATCGATCCATAAACACGGAGGACGTAATTACTCCATCTTTCTTGACAGAGAGACCCTCACGCTTTACGGATATATTGAGATAGAAGATGAAGAACTCTGGGCAAAACAGGCCGATGATGCCATTAACAGAAAATGGTGGGATTTCATGGCCGATATCATGGAGACAAATCCCGATAATTCACCTGTAAGCACAGAGCTACATCCCGTTTTTCATCTTGACTGAAAAAGGCCCCTTCGGCTTTTTTCCTGACTGAAAAAGGCCCTTTCAGTTTTTTCTGACTGAAAAAGACCTTTTCTGCGATCTGTCATAACAGGGATCCGTCATAACAGGGATTCATCATACACGGCCCGTACTCCGCCGATAAACTTCGGACGCACTCTTGCGGCGGTGATATGGGCTTCTCCAAGTGTACTGTTCTTAAGCCTTACGGGGACAGCCACTTTCTTTAAATGCATGCCGATAAAGGTATCACCGATATCAATGCCGGCATCTGCCTTTATCTCTTCCAGGGCCACGGGATCCTTAAAGGTCTTATAAGCTGTGGTCGCAAAGGAGCCGCCTGCCTTAGGTTTGGGAACTACGTTCACGGGATCTGAGGATAAAGCCGCCTCTCTTTCGATTATTATTGCCCTGTTAAGGTGTTCGCAGCACTGTGCGGCAAGAAATACACCGTGCTTTTTTGTGACCCCGTATATCCCAGAGAAAACCGCTTCCGCGGCTTCCAGATTAGAATTGCTGCCTATCCTGCTTCCGAGTATCTCCGAGGTGGAGCAGCCAACAACAAGTATCTGTCCTTTTTTTAATCCGGCTGTGTCTATCAGCTCCTGTGTTATCAGTTCAGCCTGTCTGGTCAGTTCTTCAAACATTTCTTTATCATCCTTTAATCTTTGTATTTTTTTCAAAGGGCGGCTTCAGCAGATCTGCCCCTGTTCATCCGTTATGTACCTGTTCATGCGGTCCCTTCCGTACATTATGCCTGTTCCGAAAAGAAAAGTCATGATCTTTGAAGCCTTGACAGAAAGAGTCTTTTAAGCCCGAATCTGTATGCAAGTATCATTGCGACAACAGATCCCAGTGCTGCCTGCGCTATCTCATAGGGGAGCTTTATCATGGCATATTCAAAGGTACTGTATACATAGATCTTTCCCAGGGTATAGCCAGTTACCATGATAACGGATCCGACGGTCACCGCAATGGCCGATGAAAGCACGGGCTTATGCTTAAGGATCCTGTGCGAGATCAGCGAGATCACTACAGCCTGCAGGCCGTGTGTGACCAGGGATACAAACATCGGAAGGGGATAAAAAAGAAGATCTCCTATAAAGGAACCTATCCCGCCGACTACAAAGGCTTCCATGGGATTGAGCAAAAGGGCCGCAAGGCAGATTACTGCATCACAGAGATACAGGTGTCCTCCGGGAACGGGGATCCCGATGGATGACAGCACGATGTTTGCTGCCATGAAGATCGCGCTTATGGTTATCCTGATGGTCGGGATATATCGTTCGTTTATCATGGGCTTCTCCTTAACGGTATTTCCGGCGTTTATCATTTGTTAATCTCCCTTCATGATCTGCGTGTTTACAATTTACGAAAATGAGAGTAGCATTTATTTGGACATATAGAAATGACCAGAAAGGAGATTTTTTATATAACCAGATGAACTATAAGATAGATAAAAACTCAAAAGTACCTGCATATCTGCAGCTTTATCAGTATTTAAGAAACGATATCATTAAGGGGATCTATCCCTATGGCAGCAGGCTTCCGTCCAAACGGATCATAGCGGGGGAAACCGGGTACAGCGTTATAACGGCAGAGCACGCCATAGCTCTTCTTGATGAGGAAGGCTATGCGCAGAGAAGGGAACGAAGCGGAGTTTTTGTCATATACAGGGGCGAGGACTTTCCCGGGGATGCTTATCAGAACAGAATAAAGGCAAAGGAAACTGTTCATGACGAAAATACTAAGACAGTGGTGCCGGACCGGAAAGATGAAGGATTTCCCTTTTCCGTCCTTGCAAAAACAATCAGAAAGGTCCTTCTCGATCAGGGGGAGAAGATCCTCATTAAGTCACCGAATCAGGGCTGTGATGAATTAAGGAATGAGATATGCCGCTATCTCGGACGGACAAGGGGAATTGAGATAGAGCCCTTTCAGGTCATAATCGGATCCGGGGCGGAATATCTCTATGGTCTGATAGCCCAGTTTTTTGGCAGGAGATACAGCGTGGCCATCGAGGATCCGTCCTATGAGAAGATCGGAAAGGTATACGGATCCATTGGGATGAAATATGAAATGCTAAAGATGAGAACCGACGGGATAAGCATTGAAGATCTGAAAAGATCGAAGGCAGGGATCCTTCATGTCACTCCCTTTAACAGCTACCCCTCCGGAGTGACGGTGGGAATATCGAAAAAGATCGAATACCTAAACTGGGCAAAAAATAATAACGGCATATTGATAGAGGATAATTACGATTCGGAGCTCACGGTCTCGAAAAAACCGGAGGAACCGCTGTTTTCAATGGATACGGAAGGAAGGGTCATCTATATTAATACATTTTCGGGAACCCTTGCCCCTTCCATGAGGATAGGCTATATGATCCTGCCGGAGGCAATGTCGCGGGAATTTGAAGAAAAACTGGGTTTTTATTCCTGTACCGTGCCCGTACTCGATCAGTACGTTCTCTGCGAGCTTTTAAAAAGCGGAGAGTATGAAAGACACATAAACAGGGTGAGACGAAAGAGAAGGACAGGCTGATCCTCAGGATCTTCTGCCTTCCGGTTTCTTTTTTGCGATGAGAAAAGGGAAAAAGCGGTTAATGATCTCTATGATGAAGATCTCGGCGATGAGTACGAAGCAGACTGTCATGACGTTGAAGGCTGTCCCGTATTCGGTTGAGATCTTCTTGTTATAATGCATGGCAAAAACCTCGGCCGCATACAGCACAAAAAGATCGAGGTGGGTCAGCATTATGATGATGGAATTTCTCCCCAGATATCTGAGGGGAAACAGTATTTTTCTGTTTTTAATGATCTCCATGCTTTTTGAAAGAAGGATCACCGAAAGGCTTCCGAGGATCGCGGTTATAAAGTAAACATAAGGATTTCCGAAGGAGCAGGCCCGCAGGTCGATGATCAGATTGATCTTACTTAAGAAAACCACAAGGACAAGGAGAAGGATGCCTGAAAAGAGGTCAATGGCAGCGACGGTTTTTCCGGATATCCCGGGAAGAAGCTTTTTTATCCTGCCCGCAAGTTCAGTTGAGAAATATCCGAATGCGATGAAGAACATGCATATTAATGCCCTCAGGACTGTAAGTGAGGCCATATAGAAGGCTTTGTCGCTGTATATGAGATATCTCTGCTGAAGGATCGTGTTTGCACACAGCGCGGCGGCAAAGAGGATGATAACGGGGATCAGTGAAAAGAGACGGAGTTTTTTTGCCAGAAAAACAAACAGCATCTCCGAAAGAAACAGGGCAGGAAGAAACCATAACACCGAAATCCCGTTAAGGGTAAGGGTGCCGGCAAGGTTTATGCCGGCTTTCTGCCACATCACCGGCCGGTCCTTTATGAGATAATAGAATATGTACACTATAAGGTAGATGATGGAAAACCAGAGATAGGGAAGCATTATCCCTTTTGCCCTTTTCCTGACAAAGGTGGTCAGATCTTTGTCTGCTTCCCCGTTTACAGACAAAAGCATTCCGGAAATCACAAAGAAAAGGGGCATATGAAAGGATATGACAAAAGCATGGAGCTCTGCCGGCATATATTCTATATGTCCGATGATAACGAGTATTATACCGATTCCTCTTGCAAGGTCAAAATAATCTATGCGTTTTCTTTCCATGATCATACCCTTTAGAGCAGGGAGCCCCGGACCATATCCGTCCTGTATTTACCATCGCCCGGTGAGTATCAGAAGTCCCGGTATCCACGCGGTTATAACGCCTTCTGCGATCTGAAGTATTGGAACTGCTTTTCCGAGATCCTTTTTCAGGATATCCGTTACGAAAGCGCTGCCCCAGAGCACTGCCCAGAGCCACCATATAAGCGCCCATCTGAAATCCGGAGTTATGGAAAGGGCACTGCTTCCCGTGACTCCTTCAACGAATCCGAAGATCACCGCATTGATGGCAACAAAGGTTGAAAAAACGGCAAAGGGCCGGGTGTCGAGATCAAAGATATTATTAAGTGCCACAAAAAGATATGTGAAACCGAATAAAAGACCGGTGCCTGCCGCGTAATAATCACCCTTTACAAGGCTCACAAAGTTAATGAAGACAGAGAGAGAGCCTACAAAGATATTCATTACGGCAGCAGCTTTTTTATCCGCATCAAAAAGAGTGCACACCCCGTTATTGATAAGCACGATCCCGACAAACAGTAAACATACGCCCAGCATGAAAACATCTCCCTTCCGTTTTGATCCTCTGCTCCGATATATTGATCCGTCAATCCGATACTTCTGTTTACATCATTTCATAATATAGCTGTTTTGTCAAAAAGACCGGAGACGGCGTTACATTGCGGGGTATACGGTACCATGATATAATTTGATAAGGTGATTTATACCGGTATATTGCATATTAAGGAGGATTACTTTTATGGGAATGGCAGCAAAAATGGTGGCACAGTTTTTTGAGGGACAGAATACCAAGGCACAGGAGCTTGAGGAAACCCTGTTAAGGATAGGCTGGAATTTTGAAGGCGGTTCCATTACCATCTTTTTTCAATTTGATGAGGAGGATGCACATGTTCACCTTGAAGGACTTGATTTCATCAAGGTTCCCGAGGATAAATTTGATGCGGTCTATAAGGTTTTAAACGAGTGCAATGATGATTATAACCACATCAAGTTTGTGCTTGATACCGAGCATGGGGAGCTCAATGCAAGAGATGATGACGTTATCCAGCTTGATTCCTGCGGACCCGAGTGTTTTGAACTGATGCTCCGTATGGTAAAGGTGGTTGAGGATGCATATCCCAGATTCATGAAAGCAATATGGGCATAAGATATGGCAGCTAAAGAAAATCAGGTATGTCTGGCTGCAATGCAGTTTAGCAGAAACATAAAAAAACCTATCCCCGAAGCCGTTATATACGGCTATGCAAAGCTTCTGTCCTTAGATGAGAATCAGGTTAAGAATTTTATTTCCGATGACTGTATGGATGATCTTGAGGCAGCTCATAAGTGGTTTGAAGAAAAAAGACTGGATATGGATATCATCAAGTTTGGCCTTATGATCATCATTCCCCTGATCCCCGCCCGGGAGTCGGAGGAAAAACAGCAGCAGTTTAAGGATTTTATGGATCTTGAGGATAAGAATACCGGATCCGCCGATATTCTTGATAAGGCACTGGATACTTCATTTGTGGATTTTAAGAAGGTTTTTGTAACCGGAAAGGGTCTTCAGGATGTATTTAATTACAGTGAGGAGCTGAAGAGTAAATATCCCCGCGATACGCAGAATGAGGATGAGAGCGCTGAGATCCCGGATAAAAAAGAGAGCAGGGCGGGGGATACGGCTAAGAAGGATACCGGTGCAGGCGGAAAGGTCACTGCATCCGGGAGTAAAGGAACAGGAGCCGGGAATAGAGCTATAGAAAAAAGAGATCTCGGTGTTCTTTCTTCAAAGTACCGAAAACTGAGCGCCGAGCTTCTGGATGTGGTCAAAGGCCAGGATCAGGCTATTGAAAAATTCATACAGGGCTACAATCAGGGAGAACTGTTAAAACAGATGGAGAGGGGCAGTCACCCGAAAACATTTTTCTTCTTTTTCGGGCCGCCCGGAGTAGGTAAAACACTGCTTGCGGAGACTGCGGCCAACGCTCTCGGAATGCCGTTTAAGGTATTCAATATGAGCGAATATGCGGCTCACCAGGCTCATGAGGATCTTATTGGGATCGCGAGGATATACAGTCAGGCAAAGGAGGGAACCCTGGTCAGATTTGTAAGGGAAAACCCGGAATGCCTTCTGATATTTGATGAGATCGAAAAAGCGCATCTGAATGTCATAAGACAGTTCTTACAGATCTTAGGCTCGGGAAAGCTTCATAATGTTTTCCGGGATGAGGACACAAGCTTTAAGGATGCAACCCTTATTTTCACCTCAAATGCCGGCAGAGCGCTGTACGAAGACAGGAGCCAGAATCTAACCTCCTTACCGGAAAAGGTGATAATAGATGCCATAACAAGTGAGAAAAATGCATACGGTGAGCCTGCTTTTCCGAGGGAGATGTGTTCGAGGATAGCATCCGGAAACACCATAATGTTCAATCACCTGTCGATAAGGCATCTTGCGGGGCTGGTAAGAAAGAGCTTCGATGAAGTCACCTACGGACTGGAGCAGGAGTACGGGGTAAAGATCACATATACAAAGGAACTTCCATTACTGTTTTTGTTTAATCGCGGCGGAGAGATAGATGCAAGGGTTGCTGTCTCCCAGAGCGGGAAGTTCTTAAAGGATGAGATCTACGGGCTTTTACGCCAGTTTGAGAACGGTAAGAATGCCTGCAGTGACATAAACAGGATCGACATCGATATTGAGTGGAAAGGGATGGACGGGGAACTTAAGCGCCTGTTTAAGAACAGTGACCACTCCGATGTGATGGTGTTTTCGGACCGTGAAGAACTGTTTGATTCCCTGTCCGACAGCCGTTATAAGATATTAAGGACCGACTCCCTTAAAGAGGCGGCTGAGCTTGCCAGGAAGGACATTTCCGCGGTATTCATCGATCCCTTCCTGGGAAGGAAAAATGATGATACTGCGCTGAGCATTTCGGATTATAATACGGACGGTGTCAGGCTCTTTCATAAGCTTATGGAGACAGGGAGCGAGCTTCCGGTCTTTCTGCTTGAAATGGACAGTGACTTTTCGGAAACCGACAGGAGGACATTTTTACAGGCAGGGGCAGCAGGAAACATATCTGTCAACTCCTCACAGCCACAGAGTCTTAAGAGGCAGTTTAATCAGATCATGGAAGAACTGTATATGGAAAGGGAGAGCAGCACCTTTTCACAGCAGGGCTATGTCATCGATTATAATACCAAACAGGAGCTTACGGATAAAAAGGGCAGGGTAAAGATACTGTTCTATGAACTGAAAAAGAGGATGGCTCCCGATATAGAAAGCAGGGGAGCTATATTATCCGATGCACAGCGTCCGTCCATAACATTTGATGATGTGATAGGTGCGGAGAACGCCAAGAAGGAGCTTAAGTATTTCATCAATTATTTAAGGAATCCCAGACAGTTTCTCATGACAGGCGTAAAACCGCCAAGGGGCATACTTCTTTACGGTCCGCCGGGTACGGGAAAGACAATGCTTGCAAAGGCAATGGCAGGAGAATCGGGTGTTACGTTTCTGCAGTCCTCTGCCACGGATTTCATGAACAAGTATTTCGGAACCAGTGAGGAGAATATCCGTAAGATATTTGAAAGAGCCAGAAAGTATGCTCCGTCGATAATTTTCATAGATGAGATAGATGCGATCGGTAAGAAAAGAACGGGGAGTGATACGCGAAGTGCCGAAGAAACCATGTTAAATGCCCTTCTGACACAGATGGACGGTTTTTTATCTTCGGATCCGAAAAAACCGGTCTTTCTGCTTGCCGCAACAAACTACGGTGTGGACAGTGAGGATGACGGGATCAGTCCTCTGGATCCCGCTCTCATCAGACGGTTTGACAACGAGGTATACGTTGATCTTCCCAGGGAAAACGAGCGTAAAGAATACCTTTTAAAGAAGCTTGAGGAAATGCACATTGACACCGTATCCGAAGAAACCGTGCAGAACATAGCGGAGCGTACCACGGGGCAGAGTATTGCCATACTCGAAAAGGTCTTTGATCTTGCAAAAAGGAATGCAAAAGGTGGACCCGGAAAGATCACGGATGATGATCTGCTTTCGGCCCTTGAAGAGATCCTTTACGGAGAAAAGAAGGAACATGAGCCCGAGTATTACAAAGAGGTTGCGATCCATGAGACCGGACATGCGTATGTGTCCTATATGAACGGAGACAAGCCCTCTTATATCACCATTGAGTCACGGGGAAGCTTCGGCGGTTATATGCAGCATTCCAATCAGGAGAACGTGACGGGATACACAAGGGAGGAACTCCTTGCAAAGATCAGGATTTCCTTAGCCGGAAGGGCTGCGGAAGAGGTTTTCTTCGGAAAGGAAAAGTCTTTAAACACGGGAGCATCAAGTGACCTTAAAAATGCAACCGAGCTTGCCTGGAGGATCATCTGCACCTACGGTATGGAAGGCGATCAGCTTATAGTACTGAAAAAAGAGGATATCCTGAAATCATCGGTTGCACCGCAGTATATCGAAAAGGTAAACGGGATATTAAAGGATGAGATGGAAAAGACTGTAAGGTTCATCGGGGAAAACCGGGAAAAGATCCGGGAGATCGCCGATGTCCTCGTAAAGGAAAACCGTCTCACCGGCGATGCGTTTGAAAAGCTGATAGATAAGAAACAGTAACGAAATAAAAAGCACGGGGCTCTTTTTAATGCCGTGAAAGGTTATTTTACAGGTATGGGAAACACCTTCATATCATCAAGCCTCAGGAAAAGAGCTCCGTTATTTATGCTTTTCTGTTTTCCGTATGCGCAGCCCCCGTCTATATCTATCAGATTTTCTTTTTCATATATCCTGATAGTATCAAGGTCCGTGCTTCCGAGATCATACCGGATCTTTACGGTGGGAACATGGCCCGTTATAAAGGTATATGCATACCCGTCATAGATAAAATCCGCATGTGTGTCGGGATCATCCCTGAATATTGAATTCCATACTATATCGGAGACTGTTCCGTAATCAAGCTCGCTGTATTTTTTATTTTCCGCTATGTCAATGAAAAAAGAATGTGTCAGGCAGAAATCCTTACCGGATACGTTGATGATCTTTGTGACATATCTGTCATTCAGCCAGGCTAAGAGCTCTTTCCGTTCCGGTTCACTCAGCCCGTAGTATTCGTTCAGGGTCTTATCACCGCCGTTATATATGAGCCAGATGAAAGAGTCGGTACCGTGACATGCCTCTTTGCCATCGGGATCCACGGAATTAAGCATCATGAATTCATGGTTTCCGATGATCAGATCCATGTTTTCATGTTCCTTGATATACCTAAGCAGCTTTATTCCTTCGGGTCCTCTGTCGATCGCATCCCCGATCACGTACAGGGTATCATCATCATTAAACCCGGTTTCCTCAAGGCCTGCCATAAAGGTATTAAATTGTCCGTGCAGATCGGATACGGCATAAACGGCCATTTTATGTCCTCCTTATTGGCGGTTTTATAGGGTAAAGCGGGAGATAAACTTCCAGGCATTCTCCACACTGTGAAGACGGCAGTCATGCTCCTGACCGCTGACGCTTGCAAGGGCGGTGCGGCAGACACCGTCCTCACTTTCATAATAGCGTACCGTCAGAATGCTTCCGCGGCTTTCATCGGGTATAAGTTCTGTCCGGTCTCCTTTAAGCCCGTAGTATCTGTCCTCCCACTCGTCTTTTTTATCATAATCGATATCAAAGGTCTTTTTCAGTCTGTTAACTTCTGCCAGATATCTGATCCTGTCAAGGCAGCCTCTGCCCTGGGACGGAAGCTCGGGAAGCGGAGATTCTTCACCGCCGGAATAGAACATGGGTCTGCTTATGCTCATATTGAGACGGGGATCGCCAAGAGACAGACCGTAAGGATTATCTTTCATGTCAAACAGGGCAGAGCAGGGCATGAAGCCCGCAAAGCTTTCGGGGTATTCCTGATAAAGATCCCAGGTCTTTCCGCTTCCCATGGAGAAACCGGTGGCATAGATCCTCTTTTCATCAATCCGGTATCTTTTTTTCAATTCATCAAGGATTTGCATTACCTCGGTGGCTGTGACGGACAGATGCTCATCTATGGAGACAAAGAGAAAACCGTATTTGTGGCAGACCTCCCACCATCCGGCGACATAGGTAAGAAACAGGGAAGAATCTCCGCCGCCGTGGAAACCGATGACAAGGGGCGCGGGAGTGATGTCAAAGATCCCGTTATTGTAATAAGCAAAGTATCCAACCTTATGCTCGGGATCATCCTTATACCGGCTCTTGTTGTCCGGGGATGTCTTTACGGTCACGATGCCGGATTCCGCTGTCATGTCAAGTTCTGCATAATCCGGATCTGTTTCAAGAACACCGCACCATCTCTTATATTTCCATACAAAGTTTTTATAATCTTTAAGAGGTTCTTCGCTTTCTTTTATCAGCAGGTGTTCACAGCCCTTAAACGCCTCATTGACCTTTTCGGTGTTGGAAACACTGATGATGGCCATATCGGTCCTTTTAACATCCGGGATGATGCTGAGGCGTTCCATGGAACACATGGCAGGGGTGATCTCCCCGGGACCCCAGAGGTACTGTCCGTTTACTGTCCTGAGAAGATTCCCTGCAACATAATCGGCGGATTTCCCGTAGCTGTATATGTCAGCTCTGAAGATGGCTCCCCTTATAAAGAAGCCTTCATATTTCCGGGCCCTGAAATCCGTAAATTCAACTATCCCGTCCTCGTAAACGGGATACATCTTAACCTCAGAAATGAGCTCCTTATACAGGTCAACGGTTGCACTTTCCCATCCGCCCGGGGCCTTCGGATATATGAAGAACACACCTGCATCCAGTGATCCTGCTATGTCCGCAAATCCCTTTTCTCTGGCAAAGGAGACCGCTTCGTCCATGTTCAGGCGGTTCTCCTCGAATACGAGTAAAAGAGGGGCTTTGAAACAGTAGTTGTTTACCTGTCCTTCCAGATTGTTATCCGGGATGTAAGCCTTAAGGAAGAAATTCTCATATTCATGCTCCCAGGTTTTTCCGGTACTTATCTTTTTTACTTCGGGTCTTATCATCAGTCCCATGGCGTAGTTCTTTCCTGCGGCTGTCCCGTCCGTGACCGTACGGGCCGGATTCCATTTTTCGTATTTTCATAACGGGTCTTTGTTTGTCCGTCTTAATAATACTAACATCTGATCCCGCTAAAATCTACATTTTTGATCCGCAGGGCGGGTACATTCAAAATGCCAAATCACATGGGAGTATGCTATAATTCTTTTTGCCTGAGGTATGAAAGAAAACTTATAAGCGGGATATAAATTACGCATTAGAAAGGAATGACCGGATCATGAAACAGCTGGCTGAGATGCTTGGAAACTCATTTCCGCAGTTCGCATCCGCCTTAACGGGGATCATATTTATTGTTTTTCTTGTATTGCAGATATCGGATGATTATGACAAGATTGTCAAATTCATAAAGAGGCTTTTCGATTTCAGGAAGTATATAGATACACTGATCTATAAAAAGAAACGTGAAGGATTTAACAGGGTCCTGGCAGATCATGATTTTCTCGGGTGGCAGTTTGAACTAATGAAGGTGATCTACGGCCCGCTGATCGAAAAAAAGGATGAAGAACTGAAAAAACATGGCGGAAGCATCGGTTTTTCAACCATAAAGCTTGACGACAGCAACGGAAGATCCTACAGTTATGAGTCTGTTTCCATCAGAATGCCCAGGGTCCCCTATCCCTTTACGGGAGTCTGCCCGAAGAAGGAACTTAGGACTTCACCGGGACTTGAAAATGCAAAGATCGCGGACCTTGACAAGGCCATAAACGGCGGGATAATCACATCATTTAAAAGGCAGATAAGACGTTATTATGCGATGATACGGGCTACCATAAGATATCCGAGGCGTCTCGGATACATGCTGGGTGAGATAGTACAGGACGGCTCCGAAGCAGGAAAGCCCGGGTGGCATCTGACAGCTTATTCCGGTGTTTATGAGCACAATGTCAGGACAAGCCACATTCTGGAATATGAGATCTACAGGTTATATAAACGGGTGAAACACAGAAAAGAGTGGAAGAGTGAAAATCTTGCCGCTCTCGGTCGTGACAGGATCCTGAAAGAACTGCCCATAAGGGAGCATTTACATAAGCAGTTTATCAGAGACGGAGATGAAAGCGATATCCTCATTTCCGGAAAGCACAGAGCGTCCCTCATGGGCGTGCAGGCCTTTGTCCTGATCAAAAACAAATCAGGCTCTTATGATGCCCTGAGAATAAGGCGTTCGGAGAACGTTGCAGCCAAACCGGGTTTTTTGCAGTTCATCCCTTCGGGAGGGTTTGAGGCCATGAATGACTGCACTGATTTTGACTCGCAATGGGACAATTATTCGCTGACAAAGGCAATTTTCAGGGAGCTTTTGGAGGAATGCTTCGGACAGGATGAAGATGATAAGCATGCTACGGGAAATAACGTATCTCCTGACAGGCTTTACAGCAATGAACAGATCAAAAAGCTTGTAGAAATGCTTGAAAATACGGAAGCTGACCGGCCCAATGCCGAGATGGCGCTTTTGGGGACCACGATGAATCTGGTGGGACTCAGACAGGAGCTGTCTTTCATACTGAGGGTGGATGATCCGTCTTTCTCGGGAAAGCTGATAGCAAATTACGAGAGCAGGACTGCCGTTCAGCTGGTAGATATATGCCATATGGAGGAATACGGATTCTGGGTGCGTCCTAAAGAGGAACAGACGGAAGGACAGAAGGGGAAAAAGGGAAGACGGAAGAAAGGGAAAAACAAAGAGCAGGGGGAAAACGATCTTGAAAATCTTAACTGTACAAGTGCCGGGTTGTTTGAACTGGCAAGGGAGAGCAGCATCTATAAAGAAGCCCTTGAACATGGAGAAAGCAAGGATGATCTGGTCAACGTGTTTTAAAGACAGATCTGTATTCAAAAAGGAGAAAAGGTAAAATGGAGGATAATAACAGACTGGAAAAAGCAAGAGAGATGTTTTCGAAGGATCTCTATGCCACCAAACTATCCGGGATCACCGTTGAGGAGGTCGGCGAGAACTATGCAAAATGCGCAATGAAACTGACGGATGATCACAGAAATGCCTATGGCGGGATAATGGGAGGAGCAATATATACCCTTGCGGATCTGGCCTTTGCAGTGGCTTCGAATTTTGACAGACCCGCATCAACCGTAAGTCTTGTGGGAAATGCGGTCTTTCTGTCAATGACAAAGGGCAGCATTCTGTATGCCGAAACGAAGCTGATAAAAGAGGGAAAGACCAACTGTTTTTATGAAGTGAGGATATATGACGATCTCGGAAAAGATATAGCAAATGTGACTTTCACCGGGGCACATATAAACCGGAGATATCTGTAAGGAGACAGACAGTAAATGACAGGAAGATCCGTGGGTTTACGGATAATTGCATATTCGGTGACCGTGCTTTTTGCGGTAATGATCTTTTTATCCGGCTGCGGAAAGAAGGAGGACCGTCCCGCGAAGGGGGATGATAACGTAAACATTATGGTGATCACGGAAAAAGAGGAAGAGCCTTTGCCGGAAATAAAGGAGCAGGCGGAAGAAACGCTTCCTACCGAAAAAGGGGAAGTGTTCCGGGCAAGATATCTTGGGGTACAGGGATACGGAAATAAAGAAACCAATTCCGATAATAAGGATGATTTCATATATATTTTTGAGGAAGAGGGAAAAGAACGGCTCCTGCCCATAACATATGATGAGGATTATTCCGTACAGAACAGGCTGAAGGAGCAGTATGTGTATGATGTGACGGTTTCGGATGGTGAGATCACCGGTGTATCCGAATGTCCGCCGGAAACCACCGGGTATGTACCGCCGGTTACGGGAATACCGGGTGAAAAAACACTGACAAATTTTCTTAAGACCGCCATGGAGCCGATGGGAACGGTGCTGTATATTTACGGCGGCGGCTGGGACTGGCAGGATGAAGAATCTTCCGTTCAGGCAAGGACCTTAGGGGTGTCCGATGACTGGATAAGGTTCTTTAACGAAAACGATGCTTCATATACCTATAAGGAAAAAGACGGGGATCCGGACAAGGCAGACCCGGCCTCAAGCTATTATCCTTACGGCGGTTTCAATGAGTATTATTATGCCGGACTTGACTGCTCGGGATATCTTGGATGGACCTTATATAACACTTTCGAAACCGGGGACGGGGCGGATGGTTATGTATCCGCATCCACAAAAATGGCAAAGAATCTTGCGGAATCCGGTTACGGGACGTGGACACAGGCTGTCGGAAAGCCTTCAGGCCGCAAAGACAGTTCTTTTCTGCCGGGGTGTATCATGAGCCTTAACGGACATGTATGGATCAGTCTCGGGACCTGCGAAGACGGGAGCGTGCTCATATCGCATTCAACTCCGTCACCAAGCAGAGAAGGCCAGCCCGGAGGGGGAGTGCAGCTTGGCGCCATAGGTAATGACAGGACCTGTGAAGCGTATAAACTTGCGGATAAATATATGTCAGAGTATTTTCCCCGGTGGTATGAGAGATATGCGGTAAGCCTCAAGGATCCTGCAGCTTATTTTTCCTTTAACGGAGAGAAGGCGGGGCTGTTTACCTGGGATACAAAAGGCGGATTTACGGATCCCGATAACGTAACTGATATGACACCGGAAGAGGTCCTTGCGCTGCTGTTTCATGATTGATTTTGATGAATATGGATGAAAGAGAAAAACAAAGATTTAAAGAACTTGCAGACAGGAGTTACAGCAGAGAACAATATACCTTTACGGATTTTCTGTCATTAGCTGAGCAGTCGGTATTTTTTGAATGCGAAAGGGAGCTTTCATATGCACATCCCACATTGTCCGGCGGGTGTGATATTGCGGAAAGGAAGATGATCAGGTTCGGCAATGAAGAAACAGTGGGGTATGTGTAGGAATTTCCCATATCCGCTATACGGATACGTCCCGTTTTGAGCAGATTTTCCGATGACCTTGATCACAGAGACTTCCTCGGTGCACTTATGAGTCTTGGGATCAAAAGGGAAATGCTCGGAGACATCTTCGTTAAAGGAAATGAAGCCTGCGTGTTCTGCAAGGACAGCCTTGCGGATTTTATATCGGAAAACCTGACCAGGATAAAACATACCACCGTAACGGCAAACGTTACGGATGATGTGAATGATATCACAGGACCGGAACTTGAAGATAAGATCATACAGGTCAGTTCCGTGCGGATCGATGCAGTCATATCACGGGTGTACAATCTTTCAAGACAGGAAGCTCTTATGCTGTTTCCGGGGGGACTGGTTTATCTAAACGGACGGCAATGCACGGAAAATGCAAGACTTCTTAAGGCGGAGGATGTGGTGTCAGTCCGGGGAAAAGGCAGATTTGAATTTTCCCGGGAGACAGGCTTAAGCCGGAAGGGAAAGATCAACTGTAAGGTTAGGATTTATATATGAAAAAGGTAGCCGGCTGTAGTCAGGGAACTTGCCGGACGCGGTGATGAAGGGAGGTTTTATTCTTTTAAACATGAAGATAGAGCACATTGCAATGTATGTTAATGATCTGAATGCAGCAAGGGATTTTTTTGTAAACTATCTTGGCGGAGTATCCGGTGATTGCTATCATAACAGATCAACGGGATTTAAATCGTTCTTTATAAGCTTTGACGACGGGGCAAGACTTGAGATCATGAATAAACCGTCTATGGAGGATCCGGCAAAGTCTTTCAACCGTACAGGTTACATTCATATAGCCTTTTCGGTGGGAAGCACTGAAGAGGTTGACCGTCTGACAAAACAATTCCGTGAAGATGGTTTTGATGTGTTAAGCGGTCCAAGAACTACGGGAGATGGTTATTATGAGAGCTGCATAGTCGGCTTTGAAGGCAGTCAGATTGAGATCACTGTTTGACCGGAATAATGAATGAAACAGCAGGAGTTTTAAGATTTTTCTTGAAAACTATTTTTAATTGCATTAGCCTTTTCTTAGGACGTCCCCATCTTTCCTGAGAGGAGGCTTTTTATGAATAAAGAACAACTTCACGGATACATTTCCGGGAATACCGGAAATGAAAGCAATATCTGTCAGATATATGCGATCAAAGAAGGGAACACGGTTTATGATGACTGTTGGCGCGGATTTAAGACTTCGGATGCTGTGAATGTGAATTCTGTTACCAAAGGTGTTATGGCATTGCTTGCCGGAATTGCATTGGACAATGGTTTCATCAGAAGTGTGGATCAGAAGGTGATGGATTTCTTTCCGGATTACACTGTAAAGCGTGGGGAGAAAACTATATTTGATGTTACGGTCAGGCACCTTCTGACTATGACGGCTCCGTACAAAGGGAAATCGGAGCCATGGAAAAAAGTGTGTACGTCCGACGACTGGACACTTGCCATACTTGACTGTCTCGGCGGCCGCAAGGGAATTACCGGTGAATTCAGGTATGCTACGCTCGGCATTCAAATACTGGCAGGGATAATAGAGAGAGCAACCGGGGAAAAATGCATCGAATTTGCCAATAATAACCTGTTTGAGCCGTTGAACCTTCCAAAGCGCATACTGCATGGAGACAGCTCCAAAGAAGACCAGTTTGATTATTTTATGAACAAGAATCCCAGAAATTACGAGTGGTACTCGGATCCGCAGGGAACCGTAACCGCAGGCTGGGGATTGTGTATGTCAGCTAAAGACATGGCAGCAGTCGGAGAACTTGTCCGTGACGGCGGCATGTACGACGGAAAGAGAATAATATCCGAAGAATATCTTCACGATATGCTTAAGCCTCATCTTAAACTCGGTGAAAGGATGGGATATATGAATTACGGATATCTGTGGTATAAGCCTTATGATGACAGAGATGTTTATGCGGCGATCGGTGACAGCGGCAATATTATCTATGTCAATAAAGAAGAGAACATTTCCTTAGGAATAACAGGTACCTTTAAGCCAAGGATTTTTGACAGGGTGCAGTTTATTGAGGAAAAAGTATTGCCGGATATTGTTTGATAAAGATGTATCGTCTTTGTCCTGTATTGATAACCTGAAGATCCAAAGGCATGAGAGCAGGACATCTGTCCGGGAAATTGAATCGAAAGGCCGGCTTAACCGGAGAAAGGATAGCAAAAATGAATATAGAATATAAAAGATTATCTGAGAACGAATTGAGCAGGATCATAAAAATGAGGATAGACCAGTTGACCGAAGAGTACACATCGGCGGGTAAAACTGTTCCGGAAGATGTGAATCTTGAGACATCGCTGATGGATTTTTATAAACGGAATATGGCTGCAGGCACTTATGTTTCCTGGCTTGCATTTGACGGGGATAAGATCGTGGGAACAAGCGGCATGTCTTTTGCGGAAAAGCCGCCTTACTTCGCATGCCCTTCGGGGAAAGTCGGCATCCTGTCCAGCATGTATACGGATCCGGATTATAGGCGGCTGGGAATTGCTACGAGTTTGCTTGACAAAGTGGTAAAAGAAGCAAAAGACTATGGCTGCGGAACAATATATATCACGGCTTCGGATATGGGTGTAAAGCTGTATGAATCATATGGATTTAAGCATAACGGAAATTTCATGCAGTACAGTTTTTGACGGGGTTAAGAAAAATAACGCGATACAGGGAGGATATCATGGAAAAGTACATTGAAGGGAATAAAGAGGCATGGGAAGAGGCTTTCGATAACAAAGATGCTTCCTGGGGTGCTGATATAACAGAGCGTATACGGAAAGAAGATTATCCGTTTTTTGAAAAGGAAATGGTTGAGGTTTTAAAAAGCCTTGATACGGAAGGAAAGACAGTCGGCCAGTTCTGCTGTAATAACGGTCGTGAACTGCTTTCTCTGGTAAAAAACGGAAAAGCTGCTCAGGGAATCGGCTTTGATATTGCTGAGAACCAGGTTGCTTTTGCAAACGAAAAAGCAGGAGAACTCAACCTGCCGTGTGAATTTGAGGCCGTAAATGTCTATGATATCGATGATCGTTTTAAAGACCGGTTTGATATTGTGATCATTACCATAGGTGCACTGTGCTGGTTCGAAGATCTGAACCGCTTTTTTATGGTCGTGGCAAAATGCATGAAACGGGAAGCCGTGATCGTGCTTAACGAACAGCATCCCTGTACAAATATGCTTGCCACGGAAGGGGATGTAGAGTTTGATCCGGATCACAGGAAGGAATGTCATTTTTCATACTTCGAGCATGAATGGACCGGGAACGGAGGTATGTATTATATGACGCATAAGAACTATCATTCAAAGACTTTTACCGATTTTACTCATTCGATGTCGGAAATAATGTCGGGAATGTGTAATAACGGAATTGTCATTACAGGGTTTCGGGAGTTTGATTACGATATCAGCGGCGGATTTGCTCCGTTAGATCGCAGCGGTTTTCCGCTCTCTATGATCCTGCAGGGAAAGAAACTCTGATAGTGTCCGGAACGGGGATCAGCCGGGAAAACAGGAAATCATAGAATTCTGTAAGAATATTTAGGAATGACGATGGTGAGTTTTATATTTAGGGAGCCTTTGCTGTTTACACATTTTCTTTTTTACGATGCTGACGCGGCATATGGGAGCGGTTGAATCTGATATTCATGTATGCACCGCTTCTTGTAGTTTCAATTAGACAGATTATAAAGGGATGACTGACTCGGCGGACTGACACAATAGTAAAGAAAATTGGAAGTTTATAGGATAACGTAATATGAGCAATGTGAAAAAAGGAAAGTTCGTTTATAAAAATGAAAACAGCATGAAAAAGATGCATGAGTTTTATGATAAGACTCTTGCATCGCTTGACGTTCCTTATTCGGAAGCCTGTTTTGATACTTCTTTCGGTCAAACCCATTGCCTTCTTGTTGGAAATCCGGAAAAGCCAAGGATATGTACAATACATGGAGGAAATGGGATTACAACATTGAATTTGAAACTGTTTCTTCCGTTGCTGGAGGAATACAGTATTATTGCTCCCGATGTGATCGGGATGCCCGGTAAAAGTAATCCATATAGGAATATAAGCAGTAAGAAGGATGAATACGGACTGTGGATCAAGGAAGTACTGGATTATTATAAGGAAAAACGAATATCCTTTGCCGTATCTTCATACAGTTCTGCCATGTTTCTTTCATTTGCCAAGAGGTACCCGGAGATGGTTAGTAGCGCCTTGCTTCTGGTTCCGTCAGGGATAGCGCATGGACCAATTCTGCCTATGCTGGGCAAGATGGTCGTTCCGTTTATGAAATACTATTTTAGTCCATCTGAAAAAACACTTGACGCAGTGATTGAATCTATGGGCGGAAAAGGTGATCCGGTATGGAGAGAATTCTTCAATATTATGATGTCATCTTATAAGATGGAGATGAGGCCGCCCAGGGAATACAAAAAGAATGAACTGATATCGTTTACGTCTCCGCTTCTCATAATCGCATCGGAAAATGACATATTCTTTCCAGCAAGCAGAGTATTCCGTAAAGCAAGAGAAATCTTTGCTGGATCTGTAACTACGGTAGAAATAGACAGTAAACATTTACCATCAGATGAAACGATGATCGATGTATGTAAACGGACGAAAGAGTTCTTTAAGAACACGTAACTGGAATATCTTACATGATAATTGACTAAGAGGAAGATGAGCGAAGTAACTTACTGCAATGATAACTCAAAAAAGGTAAATGATTGATTATAATAAATCGCTGTTTTAGCGAGTTTTTTATTGACAAAAGATGATATCTAAATTAAAATGACACCAAGTCATTTATAATGATACGGTGTCATTTTTGCGTTAATATTTAATCTATTGTGTTACACAATAAGCTGAAGAAGTGAGAGGAAGTTATGCCAAGAGTAACTAAAGAATACTATGAAATGAAGAAGAAAGAGATAATTGATGCGGCTTACCGCGTATGCCTTAAGAAACCTATCACTGCGGTAGAGATGAAGGATGTGATAGCTGAGGCTGGCTTTTCTCATGGAGTTATATACAGATATTATAAGGATCTAGATGAGATTCTCAGCGATATGGTCATAAGGATTAATACCGAAAACAGAATGGATGAAAAAGTTGAGAAGATTCTTTCTGAAGCTGGAACAGAAAACTGGGAGAAGGGCATCAGAAATATCTGCAGTAGTCTTTCTGATTACTTACAGAAGGTGGGAATTGATCTTCTTAAAGTTTCAATCTACTGTGATGTATTGGCAATGAGTGATCCTGAGAGAGTTCTGAAGATGGCTGAAAAACTAGGGAATAATGAGCAGAGCCCCCTGCTTTATCTCACAAACAGACTGATTGAGTACCTGACGGAAGCGATAAAGAAAAACAAGCTAAAGCCAGTTAAAAGCGTAAAGGAGATAATGGAATTCTTCATTGCCTCATTTCATGGCATAGAAACAGGGTATGTGCTGGCTGAGAGTTATAAAGCAGAACATATTAGAGGAAATTATAAACCGGATGATATGCTTTCTTGTTTGGCAGATTCTATGGTACTTATGATGGGAGGACATTAAGTGTTTTACAATGCAAAAGAAGATGATTTAAAAATAAGCACGGGAAATGTGCACTATATAACCTTCGGTAAAGGAAACAAGCCTCTTGTAATGATACCGGGACTCAGACTTGCAAATATAGCTGGCGGTTCAAAGCCAGTTGCCTGGTTCTATAGAATGTTTGCAAAGGAATATAAGGTTTATATGTTCGACAGAAGGGACAACATTACAGAGCCTGTTACAATACATGATCTGGCTGAGGATACTGCAGATGCCATGAAGACGCTT
>JAIKZD010000021.1 GCA_024682555.1 Lachnospiraceae bacterium
TGGGGTTTCCTTCAAATACATTTTTAAGGGTCTGGCAGGAACCCATATCGAAGCTGTAACAGGATTCTCCATTTAAATGTCTGATATTCATTTTTGCGAGACCCCGTATGCTGTTTTTCAGGATCATTTTTTCGCGGAAGCCGCTTTTTTCCCCGCCGTTTCTTTTTACTGTCATTGTTCTCTTACAGAGATCCTGCCTGTATTCTGTTTCCATATGTATTTATTCCTTACCTCCGACATGTTCTTCTACGACCCTGCATTCCCTTATAAATCCCGCGGGATCGATGCGGCTGCTGCGTCCGTTTACGGTGATGGATGCAAGGCCGGTATCTATACCCGGGACCGGAACCACTCCTTTAGGGATGGAAAAATCTCCGCTGTAGGTCACATTTATTTCCTTACCGTCGATCCTTATGTCCATATTAAGATTTTTCGTAGCCAGCAGCCTTCCCTCGGTTTCCCGCTGCCCTGTGTCCCTGACTTTTGAAAAAATATCACCATGGGGGCTTGTGATCTCGCTTCCGCGAAGGGCAGCCTCGTTCGCGGCGGCATCCATTACAGCCCGGTCGTGGATAAAGAAGCCGGCGTAAACCGACAGGACGATAACCATAAGAATAAAAGGAAAGAGCAGGGATGATTCAACAGTGTATGATGCTTTGAACGTCTTTTTCATATATGCTCTCCGATCTCAGTGAATATAAATGCGACTAGGAGAAAGGGCATGAAGGGTATTTCCCTGTCCTTTTTCCAGCCTTTTAAGAATATGGAAATGACCGAGACGATGGCGGATAAGAACAGAGCCAGGAAAAGGAGCCTTATATTATGGAAAAATCCGAGATAAACCCCTGTTACCGCGAGAACCAGTCCGTCGCCTTCCCCTATCGCGCCTTTCGTAATAAATGACAGGATCAGCAGAACCGCACCGCAAAGAGCGCCGGCAAAGGCTGAAATGAGTGCGTCCCTGCCGGAAAAAGCCGCCGGGATAAGCCCTGCTGCGAGAAACGGCAGCAGCACCCTGACATGGATGACTCTGTCCCTGATATCCGTATAGGCACAGATCAGAAGAAATGCCATAACTATAATTATTATCATTTATCCTCCGCCGCAGTGTGAGCAGGGCGGTCTGCCCCCTGTCTTTGAAATGGGAACGGTCCGGATAGTCCTTTTTAACCCCGGGCAGCTTAATTTAGTGTGAAATCTGTCTCCGTCTTCAGTGATATATACATTTTCCGCGCTGCCACCCCCGCAGTATTCGCAGGGATAGTATTTTCCTCCGTTACTGTTCCTTTCCTTCCCGACCGAAGACCTTTGAACAGGTCTGATTTTAAGGTTCAGGTGCCGGCAGTTCCTGTCTCTGTGGTAGACGGTTCCTGTCTCGGTGATAAAAACCATTTCCTCATCTTCGTCCGAGCGGTCCTCCCTGCGGGTATTGTCATAGCCTGTAAATGCCCGGATCCTGGCCCTGTCTATTACCCGGAAGCCCTTTACTCCCGGCAGCGGGAAGAATATCTTCATTCTCCATACCGCGTTCAGATCTATCATCTGATCAGGGCCCAGGACTGTTGAATGAATGAAGGAAAGGCCGCTTTTTCCGTTTTCCGCGGGAACAGGAAAGCTTTCCTCCTTATCAAGCCCCGTAAGTGTCATGCTTTTTCCGAGAGTAAGGGACACGGCTTTGCCTCCGATAAGACCGCCCGGGTCAAGTCCGGCCTTATCTCCCGCGTAGGCATAGATACTGAGCTTCTTTCCGGCGTCTAAAAGCGCTGCGTTCAGATTGCCGGAAAATCTTACTGCCTCCCCTATCATGATCACGCTTATCATGGCAAAAAGGAATAGCGGCAGTACAAGAGCGGCCTCGATGGTAAGACTTCCCTTCAGGCGCTTAAGAGAGAAGGAAGCAGGCGGATCCTTTAGTATGTATGATTTTTTGGTTTGGTAAGTATGTTTGTTTAATTCCATTTTTTTTATCATTTATGCTGCTATAAGGAGATTGCTGTAATCAGGGGGAACCTGTGGAGATCCGCCTGCCTCCGTCTCTCTTAAGCTCTTTATCATTCTATGACCGCTTCATAGGAATAATCCCTTCGGATCGTGAAGGAATAACCTTTGGGCGCCCTTAAGGACACATCCGCTTCGGCATAGTCTATGCAGCCATCCATACGGAAGCCTTTATTTCCTTCCTTTGTCCGCATATTCATTTCTATTACATCCATTGCCCTCATCGCCTTCTTTGTTTTATTCTCTGCCGCGAGTAATATGAGACAATAGTCCCCGTAGTCAATACCGCTTGTGTTTTCCCTGTTTCCGGCGGGCAGTGTCAGGAATATGGGAAGCTCTGCCACCGTCTTTATCCTGAAATCCTTTCCATCCTTTATAGGGGGGATCTTTCCTCCGTTTAACAGGGTCTTCATGTCGATAACACTTTCAGCAAAGCCCCAGGTAAAGAGGAGCATATCCGTAAGGGGTTCTTCGATCTCTGGATTTAGGAGCAGAAGTGAAATGACCGCTGCGAGAGCCTCGCACTGGGATCGCTTTCCTTCATCATTAAATACCGCCATGGTATCGGAGGCTTCCCTTATCATAAAGAGCTTAAATACCGTGTCCCGGAGATTCGCCTGATCCGTATTCTTTCCGTTCAGAATGTATTCCAGTTCATAGGAGCAGGATCCATGGGACAGATCGTTGATATAGGAGCTCATCTTCCATTTCAGATATGCATCAAACAGAAGTTCGTTTGTGAAGGAATCGGGATCGCTGTCAGGACGTACCACTCCCGCTCCCTGTCTCAAATTCCTGTGGGATGCGGTGTTATTAAGCAGAAGCTTCTTATCTGAGACCTCTTTTCCGCCGGTAACCAGTGTTTCCACTATTCCGGGACGTTCATCATAAACCTCCTCCACGGGGCATTTTTCCACGCCGAGATCAACGCCTTTCAGCCGCTCTTCCACGGCATGCCTTTTTGAATCAACGTCATAATCTTTTACGCCGCTTTTCTCATAATCTGCGGAGTTTTTCTTCAGTTTTTCCACGATCCCCATGCCGTAACGGTTTTTGACCGCGTGGATCGCCTGCCTCTTAAATTCCCGCCCTCCCTGGTCGGAGGCATAGGAGTAAAGCGTAAGATCCGCTTTCTCCACATCGAGAGCCATGACTTCATCGAGCCCATAAGACAAAATTCCTTTTGAGGGTCGGCCGTTATATTGGATGTAGTTCTTCAGGTGGTCTTCGGTGGCTGATATGTCTGCTTTTCCCGTGCCATAGGTGGTGTCTATGAAGAGGAGATCATAATCTTTCAGCAGTTCCCTGTTATATTCCGCAAATATGGACATAAGCCCCATCTGCATTATCATTTCGGTACGCATTCTTAAGGCACTGTATCTGGCGCTTTCAATAAGAGCCCCGATAAGAGACAGAATGATCGTCAGTGACAGGCTTA
>JAIKZD010000145.1 GCA_024682555.1 Lachnospiraceae bacterium
TCCACAAGTTCCCTTGCTTCCATGTTTCCGTGATCCAGTGCTCTCTCGTAATAGAGCATTGCATCCTCATCATTCTTCTCCACACCGGTTCCGGTTTTATAGCATTCATAGAGTCTGTATTCTATCGCCCCTATATCAACGGAATCCGTAAGTTTCAGTCTTTCCATCATGTAATCGTCATAGAATTTTTTCAGCCAGTAGAAACCTTTTTTTTCATCCCTTTCGATCCCTTCATCACCGTTTAGATAAACCGTTCCGATGATGCTGTAATCATCCTGATATCCGTACTCTACGGCCTTTTCGAGATAAGCAACGGCCTTTCCCATATCTCCCCTGTGTCCGAAAAACCTGACTTTTTTCAGCATATCTTCCATTATCTCTTCCCTTATGGATTCGCCGGTCAGCCTTTCGGCAAGTTTTATGCATTCATCAGCACTGTTCCATCTTCCCGGGCCAAGCTTATGATCGAGAAGGAGCCTGGAATAAATGATAAGAGCTCTGGAATAATTCTTTTTATCCTTCTCCCCGGAAACCCTGTCGAGGTAATTCTTTATGTATATCTCAGCTCTCAGAAGATTTTTCTGCATGACTCCCGTGGTAAAAAGCATCTCTCCCATGAGGAGGTAACAAAGAGCCGCATTATCTTCAAATCCGCTTTCATTGAGTTCTTCGCCAAGCAGCAGATGGTCTCTTAATGCCATGGCACACTGAAGATGTTTTCCGTCAGAGAAACCGTAAAGCGCACCGGTCACTCTTAGGTTCATCAGAAGGGAATTCATCCCGCCCCTGATCCTGCCAAGGACCAGATAGGGATTTTCCCTGTTTTTTGATAGCTTTTTTTTATATTTCGAGGCCAGAAACTCATTTGCATGATCACTCTCGGTGTCCGAATAATAGGACACAAGATATTTCTGTGCCATCCTCCACCCTCTGTAATCGGCCAGCTCGGCAAGCTTTTCAAGACTTCTGAAGGACCTGGTCTGAAGTATGTCCTCGTAATAGCACTGGATAAGGAAGGGGGTGGCGTTCATGATCGCGGTAATGTCTTCTTCCTTACTGTCTGCGTGGCCCTTCTCTTTTGCCTTAAGATACTGTTCAAAAAGCCTTATGGCCTTATGAAGGTCGGCCTTTACGCCCCATCCGTAAAAATACAGTTTCCCGAGCTCTAACATCGCCGGAGGATAAGGCAGCGCTTTCGCAAAATAATCGGCTGCATTCTTAAGGCTGTCCTTATGCGCCGCCTCATCCGCTGACTCAGATCGACCCCTGTCCATAAGGCTCCCCTCTGAAAGGCCCCCTGCCGGATGATCCCCCCTTAGATCGTCCGGGATTCCGATACTTCCCTCTGAAAGGCCCCTTACGGAATGATCCCCCTCCGGATCATCCTCATCATAAAAACTCCATCCGGAAAGATCTTCCCCAAAAAGATCCTTCCCTGCCGGCCCCCGGTTTACCGCTCCCCTCTCTTTAAGGATATTCTCCAGATACTCCATCCCTACCGCATACATGGCTTCTTTTTTGCAGGTGAGCGTCTTAAGGATCTCGATCCCCTTCTTTTTCGCATCCTTAATATCACTCTTAAGAAGCGCCATGCCGGAACTGTATTTTGTATCTTCATCTCCCGCGTTTCTTACTATTTCATACAGGAGAAGGGCTATATCCTTATGTCCTTCGTTTTCGTATTTCTCGGCAAGCTCCCTGTAATCAATGGTTTCATACGGATCTACGGATACGGCATCCATTCCGACCCCGTACATAAAAGCATTTATAATGTAGGAAGCCCTGCTTTGTGTGAGTCCCAGTTCTTCGGTGATATAGCTGTTTACCGAAGAGACCCTTGCATTCATCCCGGGCCTGCTAAGACTGCAGAAGTCATGAAACATTTCCGCCACGCCCGAAGATACCGCAAGCTGAAGGGAGGTTTTCTCCCTTATATTGGTGGGCATCAGATCCTCAATAAGTCCGGATAAAACTTTCCTGTCATTGAGAATCTCCATCCCGCGGTTTTTGATGATCTTTCTGAGGATAATATAACCATCCTGCATTTCCCGTTCTCCCGGCAGCAATTCTTCCTGTTCCCCGTGTTTTATCCCCTTTTTGCGCTGACCCCCTGCCTGCGCATCCGCCTGCCCATCTGCCTGCGCATCCGCCTGCCCTCGACAGATCCTCTTTATCTGTCTTTTTAAAGGCATGTTCGTCTTAAGCTTTTACGCTGTTTTTTATAAAAAAACACCGACGCAAATTAACGCCGGTGTCTCTGAATCCATCATCGATTCCTGTATGTCGTCATACGGGAAAAAGCCGCTTCCCTGCTTTCCCGTTTTCAATCTTCTGTTGTCAGGCGATTTTCGTTACCGTGTGACACATTGCCCTTGTTTTTGCGTTACTGTGCAACGCTTTTCATTGATTTTTGTCACATTGTCATTATACACTATGGATCCGGATTTGAAAACCCCCCTTTTTTAATTTTTCCGATTTTTCTGATTTTCCCCGGTTCTCCATCGTCATGTTTCCGGGCACCATCAATAAAAAAAGCCGGACAAACCGGCATTTTTTAATATTATTCAGCTCAATGCTCTTCATCCATGGTGTGGTGGAGCTTTGAATTCCCGTGAACGCTTTCACTGTGGATCTTCTCAAACTCACCTTTCAGCTTGCTGAATACCTCTACGAGCTTCGGGGAGAATACTCCGCATTCGCCCTGGACTATCATATGAAAAGCCTCATCGGGGGTGTAAGCTGCCTTGTAAACCCTTTCGCTTAAGAGCACATCATACACATCCGCAAGAGCCACACAATGTACCCCTATGGGTATCTCCTCCCCCTTCAGTCCGTCCGGGTAGCCTCTTCCGTCGTATCTCTCATGATGCCATCTGCAGATCTTTGCGCATTCGGATGCATATTCGGGATTCCAGCTTTCCTTAATGGCATTGACGATCTCTTCGCCTCGAATTGTGTGCCCTTTCATATAGGCAAACTCTTCTTCGCTTAATTTTCCGGGCTTTAGCAGTATGCTGTCGGGTATGGCTATTTTTCCCACGTCATGAAGAACGCAGGCGGAGGATATCATCTCCACTTTCCTTGCCGTAAGCCCTGTTCCCGGATAGCTCTCCATATATGTGTTTGCCAGAAGATGGGTGTACTTCTTGACTCTTTTTACATGATTCCCGTTTTCAAGGTTCCGGCACTCCACCACGGTTCCGAGGATCTCTATGGTGGATTCGTTGCTGCGGTCAAGCTCCGCGGTCTGCTTCATGAGAAGCTTTACCTGCTTGTTAAGGGTCTCATTCTGGCTTAGGATCTTTGAATCAAGCTGATGCATCTTTCTGTTTATCGAAACAACATTTCTGATCCTTGATTTGATTATGATCTCATAGAACGGCTTATGGATAAAATCGGAAATTCCAAGGACGAAGCACTGCTGCTCCACCTCCTTGTTATCCTCATCGGATACAACGATCACCGGGATCCTTCCGATTATTTTTTCCTTTGCAAGAGTCCTGACCTGTATAAGCCCCATCTTGTCCGGGTAGGTGATCCCGACCATGATGGCAAGCATCGTATCCCCTTCTTCATCGATCATCTGCCTTGCCTTCTCAAGGTTTTCCGCTTCAAGGACCTCAAACTCATCGGCTATAAGATCCTTTATTTCCCGTCTCATCTCTTCTTCCCTGTGCAGGATCAGTATTTTTTCACTCATAGAAGATCTCCCATCATAATCAACCTTTTTGTCAGCCTTATCCCTTGTTTTCTATGGTAAAGCTATTGTCGCCCTCTGCCTTGATCGTCAGATCCTTCGAGCCGTCCGCAAACCATCTCTTTCCGTTTATATCCACCACGCTGTTCTCGTAGGCGGTGCCTGCCACGATCACCTGCGCGGAATTTGTCTTCTTAATGATTGCGGCTATGGCCTCTCTGGCATTTTCGATCTTTTTCTTTTCCTTATTTTTGGAAAAAATAGTAGCTTCGATCTTAACAAACATATCATCGCTTTTTTTCTGCTCATCGGTAAAAAGCTCGCCCATCTGCTTATAAAGCTTATCGAGTACCTCGATCTCCTTCTCCATATCCTTGATGAGTCTGGTGCATCTCACGTGCTCCTTCACCATTTCATCATCAAGGCCGACCTTGACCAGGGTCTTTGTAAATACATCATTTCCGATATCATGAACCGAGATTTCCCTGGTGGCATAAGTCGTTCCGCCTATTATCGAGCCTTTGCGTCCCGAGATCTTTATTTTACCCTTACAATTGACAGTACTGTTCAGGATATAATTGGCCTCGATGTCGCCGCCGGCTCTTATGTTTGCGGTCTCGATAAATCTCGCCGAAATATTCCCGTCTGCCTTGACGGAACCGCGCTTTGAAGCATTGATCCCCTGCTTGATCACGATATTGCCCTTTGCCTCTATGACAGCACCCTCAACAACACCGCTTACATACACATCACCGTCGGCGGAGATATATGCCCCCGTTTGGACATTTCCCTGAACATCGATGGACCCGTTGAAGATAACATTACCCATGGGAGCGGTGACCTCTTTAAGCCTCAGAACATTTGAAACCACCAGGCGGTCGTTTTTGTACTCCACTATGCCGTCCATATTCGACAAATAGGTCTTTCTGTCCCCGTCGATCCTGAATCCTTCGCCGTTTATTACCGACAGCTGCCTGCCTTTCTGAGAGGGTAAAAATCTTCCGGTGATGGTACAGCCCTCCTCACCGTCTGTGGCATCATGGTAATAGGCAAGCTTCTGATCCTTTGTGACCTGCTCGAACCATTCTATATCCTGATAATCAAGAGAGCCGTCATCCAAAACCTTCGGTTCCCTGTTCAGCTCTGTCTTTATGAAAAACTCATAGTATCCGTCTTCACCGGATACCGGCCGTTTTCCTTCCGCAATAACAACAGGCTCATTAAAATGTAATCCATCAACGATCTCGGAAACCACGCTGTCCTTTATTCCATACACTATGTTCTTGTCTCTCAGCATACGGATGACAGCCTCTTTTGTCAGTTCCTCCGGTCTTTCTATCATCATGACCGTAGCCGAAAGTTCATCCGGTTCTATGGAGATCACAAAATCATCATAGTTGATGATGACCGGAGCCTCATCTCCCTTAAACTCATCGGACATATTCTCAAGCATGTATTCACGTCTTTTTCTCATCTCATTGGACGTGTACATAAAGCTTGAATAGTAATCGACATTGAGTCCGAGCTCCAGCCCCTTACGAAGCTCTCTCATCTGCCGCCAGTCATAAAGCGGATTCCTGTAATGATCGATGTTTATCTGATGCTCCAGACCGAGCCGTAATTCCCGCATCTGACGCCATTCATACTTAAGATCGGCATATTCGGAGACCGCGACCTGCCTCTCAAGACCTATCCTGATCTCTCTTAAGGATATGCCTCTGTAATCAGGCTTTATATATTCCTCAAACCCCACGTGATCCTCAAAAGCGAGACGTATCTCGTGGAGCTGTTCTGCATCATATTTCTGTTCTACATAAGTGATTATATTGACTCCTGACCTGTGCGCCAGGCGGATCTCCTTAAGTACCTCGGAAGGATATCCGGAATAAGCTGCAAGATTGCAGCCTTCTTTAAGACCGAGACGAAGCTCGTGCATCGTATCATGTTTTACACGGGGAAAAGCAAATTTTCTGACATCATCACCGTTTTTTAACCCCAGACGGATCTCTTCCATCTGAAGCCAGTCAAAATCGGGTCTTGCATAGATCTCAGCATCAAGACCTTCCTCCATTCCCAGACGGATCTCCTTCATCTGGAGGACATTAAACTCTTTTTTTGCATAAAGAGATGTATCAAGAAAGCCATCGGCTCCCTTTTCTATCTCATCTGCCTGCTCCTTTGAGAAGCCCTGTTTTAAAAGCAAAAGTTTCTCTTTGACATCCATGTGTGATCATCCTCCCCCTGAATATGTCACGCCGGAATCACGGTATTGTTTCAGATGCTTCATGCAAAGCATTGAAAAAAAATATAGTGAAAGAATCAGATCCGTTCACTATAAGTATACCAAAAACATATTAGCAGGCGCAATAAAATTGAGCTGATCGGTCAAAAAAACGCTGTCTTCGGCTCAGGTCCGCCCATCAGGTTTGAGTATCCCAAACAGGCCAATCCTTATTGTGCGAATTGTGTTTAGACACGAAACAGAAAACAGCCTCCGGATTTATTCTTTTTTTGTTATAATTAATCCCAGATATACGGAAAGGAAGGACAAACGTGA
>JAIKZD010000150.1 GCA_024682555.1 Lachnospiraceae bacterium
CTCATTGTGCTGGATATCCATGATCCGTCCCAGTTCACCGCTGTCGATGATATTCTTAACGGCAGACCAGAAGGGCGTATATCTGAGAACATGACAGACCATTACTCTGCAGTGGTTCTCAATGGCTGTGTCCCGGATCTCAAGGCACTCCTTAAGATCGGGAGAGATGGGCTTTTCAAGAAGAATGTCATAACCGAGCTTAAGTGCAGGGATCGCGTGCCCGTAATGCTGTCTGTCCATGGTAGCTATGATCAGGGCATCACATACCCTTCCAAGTTTGAAAAACTCCGCCGGATCCTCAAAAAGTCTGTCATCGGTGAGTCCGTACTTATCCGCCGCCGCTTTTCTCCTGCCGGGATCGGGTTCGACCACATATGCGATCTCGGCACGATCATGTTCAAAAGCATAATCGGCATAAATTCTTCCTCTTTGTCCTGCTCCTATAAGTGCAAGCTTCATATCACGGTCTCCATGTATTCCTGATCATTATGTATATTTTGTTACCCTGTTGTTACCCTTATTGTAACCGCTTGTTACCCTGTTGTAAACCCTAAATTTCACATTTTGATTTTTTTGGCATAGACACAAGGTTTTTCTGTTATTGACTTTATTTCTCGGGTATCATATAATCATAATCAGCCAAGGTAACACAGACAAGGTAACAAAAATATGTGATACCGGTAAACATTTCTGTTAACCGGCAAAAATCATAAGCCATTGAGGATAAAGAGGTATATATGAGCAATATACGCGAAGTGGCACAGGCGGCAGGTGTATCTACGGCAACCGTTTCAAGAGTCATCAATCATGACACGGAAGGCCGCATGACCGAAGAGACCAAAGAACGGGTCTGGGAGGCAATAGCCAGACTCAATTACAAGGCTCCCGCCAAAAATATCAAAAAGAAATCAAGGGAAAACAATAAGACCGGTGAAGAGACACATTTCAGCATAGGATGTGTTATCAGCACGGACAAAAAGAACAGTGACCCTTATTATATCAATCTTTTATCCGCGGTTGAGAACGAAGCGGCAAAGAACCACTTTTCCGTCCCCTTCGTGGTAACCTCCGATGAGATCGAAGAGTGCAGGTCTCTGGATTCTTTTTTCCCTGACCTTGACGGCATGATACTGATGAACACCTTAAGTCCGGATATCTATTCATGTATCAGGAGAAAGATCCCTGCCATCGTCGGGATTGATACGGCTCACAGGGACATAGACAATGTCATATACGATCACTATGAAGCCGCCTCCCTTGCCGTATCCGCATTATATGACAAGGGATATACCGACATAGGTTTCCTCGGCGCTTCACCTCAGGGCGATATCCTTGAAAACAGCAGGCGGTTCCGCGGGTTCTACAGTGAGATGAACGCAAGGGGACTTACGGTAAGAAAAGAAACCTGCATAAACTGCCACTGGAATGAAGCTGAATGTCACGAAGCCATCACCCGTCTGTACAGGCAAAAAGCGCTCCCGAGAGCGCTTGTGGTATCAAGTGACCTGATGGCCATGGCCGTGCTGAGATCGCTTTATGATCATAATATCAATGTTCCCAGCGAGATCGCTGTTATGGGTATTACAAATATTGAGATGGCAAGGTTTTCCAATCCTCCCCTTTCAACAATAAACGTTCCCATGGCAGAAATGGGTGTCGCAGCAGTGGATGCTTTGAAGGACAGGATGAACGGTTACTCCATGCTGCCCAGAAAGATCTCACTGCCGCTTGAGATCATACTCAGATCATCGATCTGAGTTACCCTCCCTATGCCCTGAACCCTATCGGGTTTGACTTTTTCGTGTTATCCGGAATAAACTGCCCGGAAAAATCTTCCCGAAGAAGGATAAGCTCCGCGGGCTCTGCATTACCGGGTTCTGCAAATCCGGATTCTGATCCTTCGGATCCTGTATTTCCGTATACTCTCTCAGCATAATTCAAGATCGCATCCTCCACAAGGTTCCTGCAGAAGCGGCCGTTCCCTGCCTCTTCATTTCCTTCTGCGTTCTTACAGATTCCGAGAATCCTTTCAACTGCCCCGGGATCAATGGAAAATCCCTTCTTTACGGCCTCCCTCTCCGTGATCTTAAGCATTTCTTCCGGGGAATAATCCGTAAAGCTTATTGAAAACGGAATACGGGATCTGAGTCCCGGATTTCTCAGGATGAATTCATCCATCCTGTCAGGATACCCTGCGAAGATCACTACCGTGTCTTCTCTGTTGTTCTCCATCTCCTGAACGATGGTATTGATCGCTTCATCCCCAAAATCTCCTCTCTGGCTGTCCACCAGGGAATATGCTTCGTCAATGAAGAGCACTCTTCCTTTGGCCCTCTCAAAGACCTCCTTAACCTTTCCTGCCGTATGGCCAACGTATTTCCCCACAAGATCCGCCCGGCCCGTTTCTACGATCTCGGAGCTTTTTAACAGCCCGATCTCATGAAGGATCCCGGCGAGGATCCTTGCAACGGTCGTCTTTGCGGTCCCGGGATTTCCTTTAAAGACCATATTCAGGGAAACCGGAACGGATTCCCTGCCGCCTGCAGCCATAGCCTTCTTCATTTTTGCAAAAGCCGCGATCCTTCTAACCTGCTTCTTAACTTCTGTAAGGCCGATAAGGCTGTCAAGCTCTTCCATGTAATTAACGTCATCCCGGGGCGCCGCTTTTTTTTCGGATTTATACTGCGCAAGCTTTTCCAGGACCTCTGTAGTACATTTTCTTCCGAGATTGCGGACCTTCAAAAGATCCTCCTCCGTCATTTTTCTGAGCTCTTCGACGCTTTCTATACCGGCACGCC
This sequence comes from Lachnospiraceae bacterium, assembly GCA_024682555.1. Taxonomy (GTDB): domain Bacteria; phylum Bacillota; class Clostridia; order Lachnospirales; family Lachnospiraceae; genus UBA2868. The sequence continues at coordinate 2,799 of JAIKZD010000150.1, forward strand.
TGAGGCAGTTGTAGGCGCGGACACTTAATTCAAGCTCTTCGACGGGTGTGAAGGAATCCGAAACCTCCTCTTCATTCTCAAAATCGGATTCATCGACCTCAATGAAATCGTCCTCAAAACCCTCACCGGAATCGGGATTTTCAGAGTTTTTGTTTCCGTTTTCTCCTATCCGGTCTATGACGGTATAGAAGATCTTCGTCATGCTGTCCGTAAGCAGTGGGCCGGGAAGATATCCTTCTCCCTTTTCAAAGTCTGCCGCTTCGGATACGATCATATCCGGGAAAGCCAACGACAGGGCACTTTTCATCCTTAAAGACATTTCACCCTTAACGCTTAAAAGAACCGTTCCACACCCGTCCTCTCTAAATGTATTTCCTGCGATGATCCTTATAATGGCATCTGTCTGCGAAAACATATCAGGCATTTCTTTCAGACAGGATTCCCTCATCTGTTCAGCCATTTTAGTGCTGCTGCTTCCGTTTCCATCCTTGCCGGCAGAGCGGGTATCCTCCGTATACCCTTCCTTAAATCCGGCTACAGGTGATAACCTGTATAATTTCCGGCCTTTTCCTGTCAGTTTCCCCGGCGTTACAATAGACTCCGTGTCGACATCCGCGCATTCCCTGAATATCCAGCCGTAATCCTCCGCCGATACCTTCAGTCCGGGACCTGAAAACGCAAAGCATCTGAATGTGCCGTCCTTATCCGCCTCTATCTGGAATCCGAGAAAGCCGTCCTTCGGAAGAATGGCCGCTGAGCGGATAAGACGCTCACTGACCTCCGATACGTTTCTTTCTATGACATGCCTGCTTCTGATGGAACTTAAGGAAAGGGACATTACTGTTTCAGTGTCGAAAATTTCAAAATTCATCTGTTTTCTCATATCTTTACACCTCTTTCTGAAATCAACCGATGCATACGGACCTGACCATATGCGGCAGGTTCTCAGGCATCATCACAAACTAACCATTCTTTCAGATAAATGCTTTTGCTTAAAATCTTATCTGTCGCAGTCTGGACGGACTATTCCTTGGCCCGCTCATCTCATCGCGCGGCTTCCCCGGTCGGCCGTCCGGCCATCTGCGGATGAAGTTTTCAAGGTGCATCCGGAAAACGAATTTTGATCAAAACACGATTTTTACACACAAAAAAACCGTTGTCCTGATGAAATCCGAAAGGGCACACTCCACCTGTGGAGCATTCGTTTACCTTTCATGTTTCATCAATACAACGGCTTGTTATGAAGCCATATCAAATTTGCAAGGATATGCTATCACATCATATCAGGCTTTGCAATAACTTTTTTCGATCTACGGATTCCACATGACTGGACTGATATCTATAGATCCGATTTCCATATTCTTATAAACTATAAAATATCCGCAAACAAGCCGGCATATATTTGATATATGTGATATAATTTTCACGTAAGCAGATTTCTAATCATATTATGACAGTTGATCTGTCGTCTGAAAATATCTGAATTCATTCGAAATTCCTGCTTGCGATACCCAAATACTATTACAGGCAGGAAACCGGAACAAAAAATGTTCGGCTATCAAAACGCATCTTTTTTGTTACCCTGAGTTCCTGTCAAATACCGAAAGGAGCTAAGGAAATGCGTGAGATGCAGAATCTGAATCATAAATCCGTGGAGCACCATCATTTACCGAGGCGGAACAGATTCTATCAGGGCTCAATAGATATCGATTATATGAACAGGGGATACTCCTATAAGAGTTTACCTGACAGCAACATATTGTTCATATGCACTTTTGATCCGTTTAAAAAAGGCTTTTGCAAATATACTTTCAGAGAATGCTGTGAGGAAGATTACGATACCCGTTTAGACGATGGCATTACAAAGATATTCTACAACTGTAATTATACAGGGACGGATATTCCAGCAGATCTTCAGGAACTTTACGAATATATACAAACCGGCAAGGTAAAGGGAGAACTTACGGAAAAGATAGAACAGGCTGTAAAAAAGGGCAGAAAAGACGAAGCTTGGAGGACTGAATTTATGAAAGAAAAGACAATTATACAGGATGCCAAAGATGAGGGCAGGGAGGAAGGAATTAAACAATTAATTGAGAGTATGCTGCTCAAGGGCAAAACCGCAGATGAGATCATAAGCTTTTGCGACATTTCTCCTGCACTTGTGAATGAGGTAAAGAACAGCCTTAAGCATGAAAATGCCTGAATAATGTTTCAATTGCTTATTATAACGATATAGTGGTTACAGAAGGTATTCTGTAACCACCACGTTTCACCGTATTTCATTCTCATACCACCCGATCGCACGCTCGGGCCAGCCCTCCATGCACATACCCTCACCGTCGGCAAACCCGTGGCCGCCGGTGGGACCGACTTCAAGCCTGCAGGGGATCTCGGCATTCTTAAGTGCAGCCGCGAGATTTTTTGAGTGATCAGGGCTTATCAGTTCATCCTCATCCGCGACAAATATCGCCGTAGGCGGGAAACCCTCCACATGCATGGGGATCTCGAAGCAGCTGTTGCAGGCTTCTTCCATGGTGCATCCTGTGGCGGATCTTGCCGCATCATCCTTATCCTCGTCTTCTTCCCATTCTTCCGCATTAAAAACCCTGTAAGAGGTTACGGGATAAATGGGAAAACAGGCCTCGGGCTTATGAATCCCAAATTCCCTGTAGCCTTTTTCCGTATTCCACAGACATATCACATATCCGCCCGCGGAAAAACCGCAGGTTATGTATTTATCCGGATCCACCCGGAACCTGTCCTTATTCTTCCCGATCAGTTCAAAGGCTCTTGCCGCGTCTTCCATTGCCGCCACGGCTGCACCCACGATGCCCACCTGATATGTGAGGATGAAAACATGATAGCCGAGCTCGTTAAAAATACGGGCGATCGGCCAGCCTTCCGTCAGATTCCAGACATTTACAAAACCGCCTCCCGGTACCAGGAAAATGAACGGTCTGCCATCAGCAGCTGCATCATCACTCGGGAAATGCACAAGACTTACGTTCTTTTTCTGTGGTGCATCGACGCACTCCTCATCAGAATAGAGCCTGTAGCAGTATTCTCCCCTGGAGGCGATCTCTAAAAGTCTTGAGAATCCGCGGCTTAAATTGCGCCATCCCACCTTTTCCCCTATCTCATCAAGGGTCCAGTCATAAAACTCTTCTTTGGACAGATCCCATGCCGTGATCGCATTCTTTGCCACCTCACTTATCTCAGGACTCTCCAGTATGGATTTAAGTGTTCTTCCGTTCAGTGTTTTTACACTGTAATCGTTCTTCTCTGTCATTTTTCTTTTCCTTATGCTTGTTTATCTGAATACTGTTTCTTGCCGCTTCCGGATAAATCCTCTGGTCCGTCTCAAAACTGATCATCCGGACCGGGGACGCTTGGATAGTTTGCGATCTCAGGGCACAGTGCTTCCTTGCAGATACCGTCAAGAGGCTCTTCCCCGGTCTCAAGTCCCATATCATCCACAAAATATCCCTTTGTAAAATCATAGATATAATGATAATTCATGGCACATCCGTCTGCGATATGTTCATAGTTTATGACGATCAGACCGTTGCCTCTGCAGAAAATACCGGTGATCTGATCCCTTTCCGGTATGAGTTCACCAACCAGATCCCTGCCGCAGAGGAAGACAACATTTTCCCTGTTTATCTCCGTTCCGCCATATTCGTATACCTTATCATCCTGATCATTATAGAAGAAATAGTAATGCTTCCATGTATGCCCCATATAACTTGAGGTCTCCGGGTTAAACATGCCGTCGTAGCTGCTGTCCATTATCCTGAATTGGTCTTCACCGTCGGATGTATCCGTAATCACCTCTCCAAGAGCGGAAAACGGGGCCTCAGCCGCTTCCCCGTCCGATACTGTCCATACATAGGTAACAAGTGCGGTTGCATACATCTCATCAAACATAACATATGTGGTGTCTCCGAAGGTCATATACAGTACCTCATCAAACATTCCCATTCCCTGCGGTTCGTGAAGCTTTCTGCAGCCGTCTTCATTAACAAACCACACGGTACCCTCGATCACCTTTCTGTCATCATATTCTTCCATCACTTCTCCCACGAGGGAAAAAGCCTCTTTTGCCCCGTCATTGTCAAAGTCATCCTCTGCAAAAACAGCGATCTCATCATCCGCGGCACCGGTCTCCCCGATCAGGATATCCTTAAGATCAAGCTCATCTCCGCCTTCAACGGGTCCGTTTTCCATATTGTTATCTGCATCATTCTCATCGGCTGCAAGATCCTTCTTTGCATTCTTTTTTTCCTGCTCCGGCTCCTGTTCTTCCTCAATAACAACCGCATCTTCTGCCATTGCCGCAGGATCGGTTACGCTTAACCCCGCAGGAACATTCGCTCCGCACCCTGCAAGAATCCCGCCGCTTATCAGACAGATCATGATCCCAAGTATGTTTTTTCTCATTGAATACCTCCGTATATTATTATTCCGCTGCCGCACTCTCCTGTATTTCCCGGTCCTTCTTTTTCCCGAAAAGATTCTTTACGGGATTCTTTACCTTTTCCTCCACACCCTGCTTAAGGATGTCCCTTAGGATCACAAAGGCCTCGGCATAAGATTTCTTCCGAAGCTCTTTTCTTGTCTGGGAAACGTCCGCATTCAAAAGATAATTCTTTGCGATGGCGGCCATCCGAAGCGTGGTGAGAGCGTTTACGGCACCCTGTGTTGCCGAGGCCGCTACTATTCCGAGTGCTTTTCCAAGGGCGCTTTCCGTGGCCAGAGGAATAAGCTCTTCTAGATTCATTTCCTCTAAGTTTCCGGCTATCAGTGTCATTGAAAGTACCCTGACATACAGCCCCAGGATCTGAGCGTTGCTGGGCCTGAAGCCGCAGATCTCCGTGATCCTTTTTATAAGGGTAAAATTGGCCGTTGCCATTCCCAGCATGTCATATACGGAATTCTGGGACACCGCCGTGATGATGAAGGTTTTCTTTGCGGTGTCAAAGATCTCATGGTTTAATTCCGGGGCGATCTTACGGTCAAAAAACTCGATGAGCCTGTCGTCGGTTTCATCCCCCATCTTCATGTAGCTCTTTACCTGCTCCCTCTCTTCCTGTGTCAGCTCCACATTTTCAAGCAGGTTATCCGTAAGTCTCTTACACCACTTTTTTCTGGCCGTACCATCTGCATTATGGAGCTCTTTCAGGGAAAATATGGGGGCAAAAAACACACCCACAAGGGGATATACTATCCCTCCAAGTACAACGAATACGATCAGGACATAGAAGGCTATTTCAAGAAAAATATGCTTATTTCCAAGCCTTTCTCCTATCTCGATGGCATTGCTTGCAAGGCTCATGACCACTAATATCATAAGCGATACAAACAATATGATCGTCCATGTATTTGTTTTACGTTTCTTCATGATCACACCCCCGGATCAGCCGGCCCGGTTTTCTCCGTTTACTTCACAGATACTCCCTGACATACTCTGCTGCTGCCTTACCGAGCTTTCTCTGATTCTCCGCGTCCAGATGACATCCGTCGGAATCGCTTGCAGTAACGATCTGTGACGCATCAATGAAACCGCATTTGTACATATCCGCAAGCTGTTTATACCATCCGGCAAGCTCCGTGCTCAGCTTTCTTGCGTTCTCATATCCAAAGGAATCACCAAGCCAGGATTCATTTATTGACTTTGCTATATGAGGCGGCGCCATAAGGATGACCTTAAATCCGTCCCCGCACCTGAAATGATCGTAGGATATGACCTTTTCCAGGAATATCTGCATCTCTCCCGCTATATCCATGGCCGAATATGCAAATTTCCTCTTGCAGTCATTGCTTCCCAGCATGATGATCACAAGATCCAGGGGACTGTGGCTCTCAAGGCAGGGTCCGATATACCTGATACCGTTCTTTTCTCCTTCCGCTGGATCATCCGAAGCTATGGTACGGCCGTTCTGGCCCTCCTCGATAACCGTATATCCTTCACCCAGAATGTCTTTCATGACCATGGGCCATCTGCTGTCCTCCGGAAGTCTTACCCTCCGGTCGGGATCATATCCCCAGGTCAGTGAATCGCCAAAACATAAGATTCTTTTCATGTCATACTCTCCTATAATCCCGTTTCTATTGACAGAGTGCTTCCGTTTTTGGTCTTTTTTACATGGATCTGTCTGGGGATGTTCTCCATAAGTTCCTCTCTGTGGCTTATGATACCCACAAGCTTGCTTGTTCCGGAAAGATTGATGAGGATATCCATGGCGTTTTCGATGGATTTGCGGTCCAGGGTCCCGAAGCCTTCATCCACAAACAGGGCGTCCATCTGGATACCTCCAAGGTTCATGGAGACGGTATCGGATAATCCGAGAGCAAGGCTTAATGAGGCCTTGAAGCTCTCTCCGCCCGACAGATTTCCCACGGGTCTCCTGTGACCCGTGTAATTGTCAAAGACCTCAAGATCCAGGAAGGTATTGCTGCGCTTTCCGAGCGAATCCTCCTGACGGTACAGCTCATACTGTCCGTCGCTCATGGGAAGGAGACGTCTGTTGGCGGCCGCGATTATCCCGTCAAAGCCTGCTGCCTGTATATACTGCTCGAGGGTTATCTTTCCTTTTCCCGTTGTGCCCTTTACAAGATCATATAACCGCCTGCAGATGCCGTACTCTTTTGTCGAGCTTTCAAGATCTTCTTCCTGGGCCCTGATCTTTGCAAGCTTGTCTTCATTTCCTTTAAGCCTGTTTTTGATCACATTGACAGCATCTCTCTTTTTCGTGACCCCGTCAAGCTGACTCTCACATCTCTCCTTCAGAAGCTCCACATCGATCTTTTCGCGCCCCTCTGCATCCTTTATTGCCTCTTCAAGCTGTGTTTTGTTTGTGTTTACTTCCTGTCTGTAGCTTAGGATCTCACTCTCCGTTTTTTCCATTTCACTCTCGGTGCGGACAAACGAAAGCATTTCCTCAAGGGACTCAAAGCCGTTCCTTTTTACCGCATCCTCAAGGGCGTTCTTTCTGTTATCCTCTTCCTCCTTCTCTTTTCTGAGAGTGTTTTCAAGGGTTGTAAGGGCGGATCTTTCCGAGGCCAGTGTTTCATCCGCGGTTTTCTTTGCGGCATCCGCTGCTTCAATCCCCTTAAGGATGCCTTCTGCCTTATCCTGCGCTTTTTGTCTTTCCGAGTCGGCAATCTCCCAGCTTTCATAGCTCAAATCCGATAGAGTCTTAAGTACGGCTTCCTTCTCTGCCAGGGCTTTTATGGTTTCCTGCTTTCTTTTTGCAAAGTCCTCCCTGTCCTGTGCAAGCTTATTGCTCTCCGCAGTCTGTGCTTCTTCCAGATCCGCCTCTGCCTTTGACAGGACCTTACTGTCTTTTTCAAGCTCTGTCTGCCGCTTCGCATTTTCGCTTATCTTAGCTTCCACCAGTGGCCTTAAGTCCCTGACGGCCTTTATGAGTTCATCCGTTTCCCCGCAAGTATTAGCCGAATCACGGCTCTCAATCGCATCACCGCTCTCCGTTACATCCCCGTCCCCGATAAGCCTGTTTTCGAGACAGTCAAGGATATCGGCCCTGAGACTGCTTTCCTGCAGCTCAAGGGCGGTCTTTGCGGATCCCGCGGCGGTATTTGCATCGGATTTTTCAGCCTGAAGCCTGTTTTCCTTTTCCTTAAGCTTCTTAAACTCCTCTTCGCTTATGGCGGTATCCGGAAGCTTTGCGGGCTCGGGATGGTGAACCGATCCGCAGACCGGGCATTTCTTCCCTTCCTCAAGTTCACGGGCAAGTATGCCTGCCCGACAGTCATCCAGTATCCTCTCGGCCTTTATCCTCTCTTCGTTTGCCTCTTTATAGGCTTCAAATGCTTTATCATACGCATCCTGTTTAGACGAAAGGTCCTTCTTCATCCTTTCAAATTCGGGGATCCCTTTGTCTATGACGGTATCTATGTCTTTCAGCAGGTCTTTATACTTATCGCCGGTTCCCTTTATTTCGGTCAGCTTTTCGGGTGAACCCTTAAGGCTTTTTACCGTTTCCTTAAGTTCCGCGATCTTTTTAACAAGCTCCTTTTCCCTGTCGGAAATAGCCTTTTCTTCATCCGCAAAGCCTTTTTCCGCTTCTTTAAGTTTCAGGATATCTGCTTTCAGCTCATCCCTGTTTTTATACTTTTCCCGCTCACCGGAGATCTTATCCGCAAACCTCTTAAGCTCTTCCGCTTCGGGCTTTTCTTTCTGCACATTTAAAAGAGTCTCTGCTGCGTTCTCTGCCCGGGTTACGGCAGCTGCCACATCACTCTTTTTATCCTCCGTCTGTTTTGTGATCCCTTTCACGGAGTTTTCTTTTTCCTTATAAGACAGATAAACCGGATTTACCTCTCTGGAAGCAAGCTTCTGCCTGTTCAGATCCTTTTCCTTATCTTCGATCTCAGGCTTTTTTTCATCAAGCTCTTTTTCCCTGTCCTTAAGAGCCTCAAGACGCAGGATAAAGGCATTGTTTGTTTCCGCGGTTGCCAGTTCTTCCTTGCTCTTGTCATACTCTTTTTCAAGGGCGGAAAGAGCCTCCGACGCTTCCGTAAACCTCTGCCTGTCGGATACTGTCAGGGCTGTGATCGCTTTAATGATCTTTGCAAGATCCCAGACGCTTCCGGAGCCCGAGGCCATGGACTGAAGTTCGGATAACGCCTCTGCCTGCGCATCTTCCTCATCCGCCGTGACATCGTTAAAATACTGGATGATGCTGTTTTCGATCCTTCTTTTTTTATCTCCCGAAACATCCATCCGGTTCCTTAACCGGTACTCGATATCGTTGTATCCGCCTGTCCGGAAGATAGTACGAAGTATCTTTGTCCTTTCCTCGGTCTTTGCATTCAAAAGAGACCAGAATTCTCCCTGGGCGATCATGGCGATCTGCTTGAACTGATCCTCATCTATATGAAGGAGATCCTTTATCGCTTCATTGACATTTCTGAGCCCCTCAACGGGCTCTTCGTCTCCGGGATAAAAGACGGCACTCTCTTTTACCGTTACGGTCCCGTCTCCCCTCTGTTTTTTCCTCTCATACTCGGGACTGCGCTTTACATGGTAATCTTTTCCCTGATGGGTAAAATAAAAATCCACATAAGTTTCCGTCGAATCCGAAGCATACTCGCTCCGCAGATTCTTTTTGTCTCTGTATTTTCCGCTGGTCTCGCCATAAAGGGCATAACAGATCGCGTCAAATATGGTGGTCTTTCCGGCACCCGTATCCCCTGATATCAGAAACAGGCCCGTTTCTTCAAATTTTGAAAAATCGATCGCAGGCACCTCTCCGGCATAAGGTCCGAAGGCGCTCATGATAAGTTTAACCGGCTTCATGCAATACACCTGCCTCTCTAGCAACGTCCTTCATGACGTCCATTTCTTCCTCTGATATCTCACAGCCGTACACCTGCCTGTAAAAATCGCTGATGAGCTCGTCAAATGACCTGTTCTCAGCTATCTTTGATATGTCTATCTGCTCCACTTCCCTGGTATGTGAATTATCGTAGTCTATCTTTACGGTATTTTTGTAGACCTGCTGAATGATACCCATGGCATCACTTATGATCTCCTCATCCGTAAGGGTCACATAGATATAATCCTCTGTGTCAGTCACCCTGTCTTTATCAAGGATATTCTTAAGCTTATCCTTAAGATGCCTCATGTTGCGCCTGGGCTTTATGGGGACCAGTTCGATCCCGGTGTCTCCCTTTGAATTCAGGGTGACAAGGACCGCAGACTTCTCATTGTTAACCTCGCTCAGGGAATACTTAAGGGGAGAGCCCGAGTACCTGACCTCCTTACGCCCCACATGCTGCGGCGAATGGATATGTCCAAGAGCCACATAGTCAAAATCATCAAAGCAGTCATAATCTATTTTTTCAACCAGTCCCACGCTCTGAGTCGCGATACTCTCGGATCCCGAAAGTCCGGGATCCCTGCTTTTATCCGTAACAAACTGATGGGCGATCAGGACATTGATCCGGGATCTGTCTATATCCGCATGCTTTATCACCGCACGGACGGCATCATCATAGGTTTCGATCTTTTCTTCGGGCAGATAATGCCTGACCTGGGAAGCCTTTACAAAAGGAAGAAGATATATGTCCGCTTCCGTACCGTCTGTTTTAAAGGTCTGTTTACAGAGGCCGCCCTTATATTTTGTTGAGATAAAAATATGATTTGCCGCAAAAAGGCTGCTGCCGTAATTCAGTCTTTCGTCCGAATCATGATTGCCGCTTATCATAAAGACACTGACATCCTCTTTTGCCAGTTCGCTTAAAAACCTGTCAAGCATCCTTGTTGCCGCCTCACTGGGGATGGATCTGTCATATACATCCCCCGCGATCAGAACGGCATCCACTGACCGTTCCTTAACAATATCAAGGAGACGGTCAAGCATATATTCCTGATCTTCCGTCAGGTCAAACTCTCCAAGGGATCTGCCGAGATGCAGATCACCCACGTGCAATAGTTTCATAAATACCTCCCGATTGTTTCAAGGTGCCTTTCCGATAAGCCTGATGATATCCGTCTCATCCGCCTGCGGATAAAGCTTTTTCACCTGCAAAAATATCTTCTGCCATGAATCCTTTGGCTTCTCGGAATAGGCAGAAGTCACCATATCATATCCCCAGAGGGCCTCCGGCGGAAGCAGGATCGATACCGCCATTCCGTATTCCTCTCCGCGTTTGTTCTTTCGCCTCTCAAAATCAGTGATCACCAGATAGGTCTGCATCTGAAGACCCGTGATGATCCCCGGGAAATTCTTTTCTTTTCCCTTGCCGAAGCCTGCTGCCTTTTTGAGCTCAGTGGAAAGGATCCTTTCATCCTTAAATACCGTGTCCCCGTCCTCATCCTCCGAAAGGAAGAAATCCATTATCTTTTTTTCGCGCCTGCTTGCAAGTCCGTCCTGGTATCTGGCATCGAAGTCATAGCCGTTCCTTCGGCAGTTCACAAAATAAGGCAGCCACTCAAGGCTTATGAACCCTGCCCTGTTTGCAAAAAACTTCCCATAAGCCACCTGTCTTCCTGCGGCGATGATCTCCCGCCACTCCCAGGGATCCTCCCTGCGGTTTCCCGACCACCAGTAATCAGCTGCCGTGTGCTCCTCAACGGAAAATCCCTCCACCTCATTTCCGAAAAGCGGAAGGAATCCTATCTCGTTTATCCAGTTCACAAGTTCTTTATGGGTCCTTATCCGATAGGGGTTGTCCCAGTCAAGACCCCGCATTATCCACTCACCGTTTTCTACCGACATATGTTATCTCCTTGATCCTTTTCCGGAAGCATTTGATGCACCCTTATCCGCGTCTCTTAAGGATCACGTTAAGCCACTTCTCATCACCTCTGCCCGGGCGGACATCAAAGCTTTCCCACTCATCGGCAATGGTCAGCTCCTTAAGATCCTTTATAAATTCATGGAAGGACTCATGCGTAAAATCAGTGAAATACCTCTCCTTCCTGTATCCGTTAAGATCACCGTACTTGAAGGAAACATACATATATGCCCCGGGTTTCAGCGCCCGGATCATCTTATCAAGAACGGATAAAAGCTCATCCTTATGAAGATGCAGTATGGAGGCACAGGCCCAGATCCCATCGTACTTATCATGTTCGTCAAGGTCCGAAAAAAGCATCTTTTTCACTCTGATCCCGGTATTTGCGGAAGCCAGTTCACAGAGCCTTTCCGAGCCGTCCGTGGCATCCACCCTGTATCCTTTATCCAAAAAATATTTAGTATCCCTTCCGGAGCCGCAGCCGAAATCCAGAATATATCCTCCCTCCGGGATAAAAGATAAAAACCTCTCCTGGGTATCCGAAAATGGGACGTTCAGGGTTCCGGCCGTAAAGCTTTCGGCATTTTTTTCATAATACCTGAGTGTATCATCGCAGGTCTTTGCTTTTTTTCTCCGGATCACCATCACGGCGGCAAAGGACAGAAGCTGGGCGATCATGACCCTTACGATCATCAAGTCGTCTATGCCCTCCTCCGTTACCACATGAAGGAGATTCGTGGCAATACAGTTATTGAAAAAATGATCCGCCATCCCGGCATACAGGTTTCCGGTCATCCGGAATAACAGCCCCCACTTGATGCCCATAAGACCCGCAAGGATGATGTATCCGATACTCATACCGATGAACGAGGCAGCATTCATATCCCCGTCAATAAGATTGTGAAGGGGTGTCACGATATGCCATATCCCGAACAGAAGCGCCTGAAAAATCAGGGCATACTGTCCTGAATGATCTATGCATACGATATGATCAAACAGTCCCCTGAAGGTACCTTCCTCCATCACCACGTTGATCACATTAAAGAAAATGCACATCAGGATAAATCCGATGCCCCTGTGAACCGCCGTCTCTCCCGTCAGGGAAAAACCCGTGGTAAACACTCCGAAACCGATATCATGCCCCTGAGCCTTTAAAATAATGAGCTCAATGATATAGGAAACGGTAAAAGAAGGGACGGCAAGGAGCAGTCCGCTTCCGATGCCACGCATAAGTCCTGATCCCGCAAACCCGATATCCCGGGTCTTTAAGCCCATGATCCTAAGGACCGCAAATATCATTACGATACCGAAGATCTTGTTAATGCAGTTCTCCCCCAGGATAGTTTCGTCCGTGCGAAGAACTACAGCCTCAAATCCGTGAACAATGATCAGTATCAGAAAGATCATCAGACACGAAACAACCGTATTCTTTCTTATGCGTTCACTCATTACCGAAAAACTCCTTACCTTTCCTGTATAGATCCGTAAGCCCCGTTTTGATCAAAAGGCTCTGGCACACTGTATCAGGATGAAAAATATAACCCCGGATCAGTTTCCCCCGTGGCACTTCTTATAGTGAGCCTGAATGGGAGCAAGCATCTCGTCACAGTCAAATGCCGCTTCCATTTCCCTGGCGTTTTTGCTGCTGCGTGCACAGCTGACCATCCTGGACATCACATCGAAATTAATGGCCGTCCCAACGCCGTCACACTCATACCTGACCGCTCTGTTAGCCGCAACACCGAATCGCCCCGCAACCTCCACAGCGTCTATATTGGCACCTAAGAAAACCAACTCCCAGTGGTTCTTCTTTTT
>JAIKZD010000043.1 GCA_024682555.1 Lachnospiraceae bacterium
TACCAAACTCTGCAAATTTGATGCGCTTAAGCTTTATGAAGTATGATCAGGCTTTTCGAGGGAGGGAACGGTTGTGAAAGATCAGACTAAGAACATTATGATAGTAGGTGTCGGCGGACAGGGGACGCTCTTAACATCCAGGATACTGGGCGGGATAATGCTGGATGCCGGCTTTGACGTAAAGCTTTCCGAGGTTCACGGAATGGCTCAGAGAGGCGGATCGGTAGTAACATTCGTGCGTTACGGTAAAAAGGTGGCTGAGCCCATAGTCGAAGAGGGACAGGCTGATGTGCTCATAGCCTTTGAGCGGCTCGAGGCTTTAAGATATGCACATTTTCTGAAAAAAGACGGTGTACTCATAGTAAATGACCAGAGAATAGATCCCATGCCGGTTGTTACGGGAGCAGCAAGGTATCCAGAAAACATTCTTGAGGATCTTAAGAAAACCTATACCGTCTATTCGATAGATGCTATGGAGGAGGCTAAAAAACTCGGGAATCCCAAGGTGTTTAATGTGATAGTTCTCGGAATGGCCGCAAAACGCATGGATTTCGCCAAAGAAGACTGGATAAGAGTGGTAAGGCAGAAGGTGCCGCAGAAGCTGGTCGAGATCAATGAAAAGGCCTTTTTAACAGGGTACGGGGCTGACTGACCGGGCCGGGTGCAGCTTCGGGTGTGGCCTGATAATATATTTTGACGCTGGCTGTATTTTATGTTATCATATTTTTGATTTTTTATATGTTTTTTCAGCTTATACAGTGAACTTAAATGTCAGCCTGATTGTTTGTGCAGACACAGCAGCCGGCTGACATTGAGAACACTTTTAAAGAATTTATTTTACGGGGATCATTAATGGACAGAGTTTTACTCATATCCACAAAAGTAGGCGCATTAAAGGATCTTGAAAAGAATCTTGCCGAGAAATACCATGTTGCCACACTTCCGATGTCGGAGGCGAATATGCTTTCCGCAGTCGGTAATGCTATCCCCGACTGCATTATCGTCTATGTTGAGTCCATCAGCCGGCAGAAGCTGTTTTCTCTGATGGATTTAAGAGAAGATGAGAGATTTGCCGAGCTTCCGCTGCTTCTTCTTGCAGATGATGAAGACAGGGAGGTATTTGAAAAAAACATAGAGCCCAAGCAGGATTATTATCTCGACAGAAGGGCTACAAATCCCGAGATACGTCTTTGCATAGAAGAGATGATCGCGACCTCCGACAGGCAGAAGCATATCCTTATCGTGGATGATGATGTTACTGCCTTAAAGACGGTCCGCTCTTACCTTGATGAAAGATACAGGGTTACCGGAGTTAAATCCGGAAGACTGGCGATCAAATTTCTGGAGAGACAACTTCCGGACTGTATTCTGCTGGATTGTTTTATGCCTGATCTTAACGGTGCACAGACCCTGCAGATAATCAGGAGTATGGAAAACGGCAGGAGAGTTCCGGTCGTATTCCTGACCGGAGTATCGGATAAACAGATGGTCCTTAACTGTCTTTCTCTTCATCCCAACGGTTTTTTGCTAAAGCCCGTAAAGAGGGATGATCTTATGAGCAAGATAAATGAGGTTATTTGAAAATTGAAGATAGATATGCACTGCCACACCAAAGAGGGCTCTATGGATGCCAAGGTTCCGATAGAGAAATATATCGAGATCCTGAAATCCCGGGGCTTTGGTGGTATGTTGGTCACGGATCACGATTCATATAAGGGCTACAGGTATTATAAGGATAATATAAGAGGCAAAAAACATCAGGATTTTCTGGTTCTTAAAGGGGTTGAATACGATACCCTCGATGCCGGTCATATAATCGTTATAATGCCCAGAGATGTCAAATTAAAGATCCTCGAATTAAGAGGTCTTCCTGTCACGTTGCTCATCGATATTGTCCACCGTTACGGCGGAGTCTGCGGTCCCGCACATCCATGCGGGGAAAGATACATGAGTTATGCCAATAACCGGAGACAGCATCAGGCGTCCACAATGAGACGTTTTGATTTCGTGGAGGTTTTCAATGCGTGCGAACCGGAGGACAGTAATGAAGAGGCCAAGTGCATAGCAGAGATATACCGTAAATGCGTCACAGCCGGTTCGGATGCCCACAGACCCGATTGCGTGGGAACAGCCTGGACAGAGATCCCCGATGATGTGGAAAATGAGAATGACCTGATAAGATATATAAAGCAGGGAACGATGTTTGATTACGGCGGGGTACTTTATCATAGGACCACAAAGGACAGGATAGGGCCTCTGAACAAGATACTTGTACAGCTGTTTTTCGTATATAACCGCCTCGGCGGATTTACGAAAAAGCGTAAACGTAAAAAGGAATTGGGAAAACCTGATCTGAAGCATTAAAAAGGAGCTGCCGGTATACGACAGCTCCCTGTTTTTTATACCGGGTTACTGATTTACGTTTT
>JAIKZD010000063.1 GCA_024682555.1 Lachnospiraceae bacterium
TAGGCGGGGAATCTTCGGGAGGCCTTACGGTAAAGGGCCACATTAAGGGAAAAGACGGTATCTATGCCGCATCACTGCTTGTGGAAATGCTTGCCGTCACCGGTAAAAAAATGTCCCGTATCTATGACGACATAAGAGAAGAAGTCGGCGGACTCTGTATGGTTGAGAACAATTATACCTTCAGGCAGTCACAGAAGGAAGAATTCCTGAAGCTCCTCATGGAGGACAGGAAGCTTCCCGATCTGCCCTTTGAGATCGACAGGGTATCCTATCTTGACGGCAGCAAGGTGTTCTTTAAAAACGGCGGCTGGGTAAGCGCAAGGTTTTCGGGAACCGAGCCGTTATTAAGGGTATTTTGCGAGATGAAAGAGGAATCGGATGCACAGATGGTTTGCGAAATATACAGGGAATTTCTCGGACTCCCGGAACAGAAATACTGATAAAGATCCGAAAAGGAAACTGACACTCAGGCAGGAGCTTTTAAGGCTCCTGCTTTTAGTGTGGTTCATTCCCCTTGCCGTCCTGATGCTTATACTTAATTTTCAGGGACGAAAGACCGTAAACCGTCAGGTGGATAAATCACTTACGGATCTGATGGATAAGGCAGGGAATCTTTCGGAACTGTCCATAAATGACTGCATACAGGAAAGCAGGGAAGCTTCCTATAATTCCACCATCCGTCTTGCTTATGCGGAATATAAAGACAACGGGGACGCCGGAAAGCTGCGCTCTCTTGTAACCCGCTTTCTTGAGGAAAAATACAAGTTTAATTCTTTTTTTAACAGGACGGTCCTTGTTTTTACCGATGAACCGGAGAAAATATATTATACCCAGAATGACAGCATAAAGGTGAGGCAGCTCCCGATAGTTTCGTTTGAAAAGGAGGCACTGCCTTTGCTTATGTCCGAGGCTGAAGATCTCGGAACGGGGGTAAACTTCGTCCGGGCAGGGGACAGGGTCTATCTGATAAGAAATATCGTGGATAATAGATTCGTTCCCTATTCCGTCATCATTATGGAATTAAATATGGAGGAAATCTTCAAAGGACTCTATTCAATACCCGGTTTTGAGTCCATGACCATAATCTGTAACGGTAAAGAACTGTATTCCGGGGAAGGTGATGTTCCAAACGGGGAGTCTTTTCCCGCCCGGGAGGGCAGTTATCTGTGGAATGAGGAGACCGGCTCCTATACGGGATACAGGGAGAAAATAGAAGGAAATGACTTCATATATATGATACTTTATGACAGAAGCACACTTATGAACGAGTGGAATGTCATTAAATATCTTATAGAACTGATGCTTGTTTCCCTTGTGGTCCTTGTGATCGCAGCCTTTTTCTTCGTCAATGACAGGATCAGCAATCCGGTCCTTAAATTAAAGGAAGCCGCCAGATCCATAGCGGAGGGAAAATACGGAGAAACGGTACTGTCTGAGGGCCAGAATAAAGAGATAGCCGAACTCACCGAGAGCTTTAACCGAATGTCTGTCAAGCTGGATGAACAGTTTAACAAGATATTCCTTGAGGAGATCGCCTTAAGGGACGCCAATATCCATGCACTCCAGTCACAGATCGATCCGCATTTTCTCAATAATACACTTGAGATAATAAACTGGGAGACAAGATTATCCGGTAATGAGAAGGCCAGCCGGATGATCGAATCCCTGTCAACCATGATGGAAGCCACCACCAACAGGGACAAGCGTCCGCTTATCCCCCTTTCCGAGGAACTTTCCTATACAAGGGCATATATCTATATCATACAGTGCCGTTACGGCGATCGTTTCCGTTATGAGGAAGAGGTACAGGAGTCCCTGCTTGATCTGCCGGTTCCGAGGCTCATCATCCAGCCGGTCATGGAAAATGCGGTGAAGTACGGTGTCGACAGTCAGGGAAACCGGTATGTGGGTCTGTTTGTTTCGGATGAAAAAGACGAAAAGGATCCAAAAGACTGCGTTAAGTTACGTATCGTGAATCACGGTGCTCCCGGACGGGAAGAGCACAGGCGCATAGAGGAGCTTCTTGCACAGACCGAGGGGACAAAAGAGAGCAGGGGAGTGGGCATACAAAATGTAAACCGCAGGCTCAAGATGCTCTACGGAGATGCTTACGGACTTGAATTTTCCGTAAGCGCAGAGGGTGATACCACCTTCACAATTATAGTCAAGAAAGAACAAAACGAACAATTCTAATCCTTACCCCCTTCGTTTAAGATATACTCGTCGGATAAAGCAGAATATGAAACTGTCCGGCGGAAATGAACGGTAAAGGTTTCTTTTTGAAACCGGGATCACGAGAAACAGAGAACGGAGGTTACGGATTTATGAAAAAGACAGCAAAGAGACTCATGGCGGTCCTTCTCGGAAGCGCAATGGCATTTTCTTTAACAGCCTGTGCGGGCGTAGCAACCGCACCTGCAGAAAGCGGAGACGGCGGAAGCAAGGAAGCTGCATCGGGTGTTGAGATCAATGTTACGACCACCTATGCGGGTGAGGACAGCAATGCCCAGAATTTCAAGGATGCCGTTGCAGCCTGGGAAGCAGAGACAGGAAACACGGTAAGCGATACTTCGGCCACTTCGGATGAAAGCTTTAAGACCAGGATCCTCACGGATTTTGAAACAGGCTCGGAGCCGGATGTACTTTTCTTCTTTAACGGAGCGGACGCAAACGACTTCGTAAACGCAGGCAAGGTAGTTTCCATAGATGAGATAAGGAAGACCTACCCCGAATATGCTTCCAACATGAATGATGACCTTATAGCCGCATCTCCCGCTGACGGCGTTAAATATGCGGTTCCCGTAAACGGATACTGGGAAGGCCTTTTCTGCAATATGGAAGTTCTTGAGGCAGCAGGAGTTGAGAAGCCCTCGGCAGAAACGACCTGGGATGAATTCCTTGACATCTGCGGAAAAATAAAGGATGCAGGCTACACACCCATCGCCGTATCCTTAAGCACGATACCCCATTACTGGTGGGAGTTTGCGATCTTTAACGAGCAGACCCCCGAAAACCATCTGACAATTCCCGGATCGGCCGATGATGAGACCGGAAATCAGTGGGTAAGCGGTATCGAAGAGATCAAGAATCTGTATGACAAGGGTTATTTCCCCGAGAACACTCTTTCAGCTACCGATGACGAGACGGTTGCAATGTTTACCGAAGGCAAGGCAGCTTTCCTGCTTGACGGCTCATGGAAGGTAGGCGGAATCACGGGTGCATGCCAGTCCGATCCCGATGATCCTTCAACACTTGATACCGAGAAGCTTGACAAGTTTGATATCACATACTTCCCCGGAAAGGGCAACCGTAAGACCACTGATATGATCGGCGGACTTTCGATGGGATATTACATCACCACAAAGGCATGGGACGATCCTGCCAAGCAGGCAGCAGCAGTAAGCTTTGTAGAATACATGACAAGCGACGAAGTAGTTCCCAAATTTGCACAGCATACGGCTTCGGCCCTTAAGAATGCTCCCGAAGTTGATGCAAGCTCCTTCACCTCACTTCAGATCAAGGCAATGGACTGGATGAGCGGAGTTACAAGCCTTACAGGTGCCGTACAGGATCTCTTCAACGGTGAGTGCAGGGTATCAACCTTTGACGGAATGCCCGACATCGTTACCGGAAACGTAAGTGCTTTCGAGGCAGTACAGGAAGGAATCGACACCTACATTTCAACTCAGGAATAAATAAAGATCATACACAGATCACAGATCAGTCAGACATATTTCCGGCGGCCAACAGGCCGTCGGAAATTCTTAAAAAGGCAGATCCCTGAGAAAACCTTTACGGCGCACCTTTAAGAGGGCTTTACAATGTCAAATATATATAAAAGCAAAAAATATGTATTTATCTTTCTTCTGCCCGCCATGCTTCTCATGGGTATCTATCTCTTCTATCCTTTTTTCATGAATATAGTTGAGAGCTTCAGGCACATTAAGAGCCTGGGGACCTTCGGAACAAGGTGGAACGATCCCTGGTATGAGAATTACGGAAAGATGTTTACCGACCCGATAGTTCTCACATCCTTAAAAAATACGGTCATAATGATAGCAGCCACGATACTGGGGCAGGTGGGGATGGCTCTGGTGCTTGCACTCTTAGTGGACAATATACCCAAAGGAGGAAAATTCTACCGGACGGTATTCTTTTTCCCCATAGTCATTTCAGCTACCGCACTGGGACTTCTTTTCAACCTGATATTCCTCTATGACAAGGGAATGATCAACCAAATCCTTGAGATCTTCGGAAAAACAACACTCACCGACTGGAAGGCTGAAGGTCACGCCCTGGGAACGATGATGCTCCCGGTAGTATGGCAGTATGTGGGCTTCTACTTTGTGATAATCGTAACGGGCCTAAACAATATCCCCGAGGAGCTTTACGAATCGGCTTCGATAGACGGGGCCACCACATGGCAGAAGGTAAGGTTTATTTCGGTTCCCATGGTGCATAACGTACTCTGCACCTGTCTGACACTGGGAGTGACCGGGGCTCTGAAGGTATTCGATCTTCCCTGGACCATGTTCCCCAAGGGCATGCCCCTTAAGCAGACTTTCTTAACCGGAACCTATATGTATTACCAGACAATGGAGGTCAAGGACGTGGACTATGGAGCGACGCTTGCGGTAATGATCGTAGTGCTGGGAGTTGTTCTTTCCAGGCTGTCCAAGAGAGTTTTCAGGGAAAGGGATGAATAGTATGAAAAGAAAAATACCGGTTATACCTTACGTTATCCTTTCGCTGTGGGCACTTACAACAATCTATCCCATCATCTGGGTCATACAGAATTCCTTTAAGGCAAAGGATAAGATACTTGCGCAGTCCTTCAGTCTCCCCATCGGAGATCTGTTCACGACGGCAAATTATACAAGAGCCTTTAAAAATCTGAACATCTTCAGGGCTTACGGAAACAGCATCTTTATCTCCGGATGCGTGACCTTCTGTGTCATGATCCTTGCGGGACTGGCGGCCTATGCCCTTGTAAGGTTTGATTTTAGGGGAAAAGAGTTCATTAATGCTCTTATAATAGCGGCCATGATGTTCCCCGTTTTCTCAACCATCATTCCCGTCTTCACAATGGAAATGGGATGGGGAATAGTAAATACAAGCAGCTGGGGACTTACGATGCTGTCGGTGATACTTCCCCAGGTTGCGGGAAATCTGGCTTTTTCGATAATAGTCCTTTCGGGTTATATAAGAGAGCTTCCGTTAGATCTTGAAGAAGCAGCGCATCTTGAAGGCTGCTCGATACCAGGGGTCTTCTTCCGGGTGGTAATACCCTTAAGCAAGCCCTCCTTTGTAACGGTTGCGGTCTTTTCTTTCCTCTGGTCCTATAACGACCTGTTCACGCAGATGTTCTTCTTAAGAAGGCCTGAGATGCGTGCCATAACGAGGCTGTTAAATGAACTGACAAGCCAGGAAGGCACGAATTACGGTCTCATGGCGGCGGCAGTCACCCTGGTGGTCATACCGGTGGTAATCTTGTATATATGCTTACAGAAGTATATCATTAAAGGTATGACAGCAGGCGCTATCAAGGGCTGAATAAAGGGATAACGGGGCAATATGGCGATGAAGGAATGCTACAGGGTAGTCATAGTAGATGATGAGCCGGCGATCGTCACCGGTTTGAGCAGGATGATCGACTGGAAGAGCTTTAACTGCGAGGTGGCGGGCACTGCCGATTCCGGGCAGGAAGGTATAAGGGTAATAGACGATGTGAAGCCCGATATACTTTTCACGGATATACAGATGCCCGGTATTGACGGGCTTACCATGATAGCGGCCCTGAAATCCGAGCATAAGGATATGGAGATCACCATTCTGACCGGATATCGCGATTTCGAGTATGCAAGACAGGCCATAACCCTGGGTGTTCACCGTTTTCTTTTAAAACCATCAAGGATGGACGAGCTTTCCGAGGCCATTCAGAGCATGGTGGAGAAGCTTGACAGCAGGGCAATAAGGGATGTTTCCGCGGATGACGAAACGCAGACCGGGGAAGCGTCTTCTGCGGGAAACTTTATCGTGGACAGTGCTCTTTCATATATGCGGGAGAATTACACGGAAAAACTTCAGCTTGCGGATGTGGCGGAGCATGTCTATGTCAGTGTATGGCATCTTTCCAAGCTTTTAAACAGCGTGACCGGGAAGAACTTTTCGGAGCTGCTTAACGGTATCAGAATAGAAAAGGCAAAGGAATTACTGCCCGATCCTTCCCTCCATGTTGCGGATATAGCGGAGAAGGTCGGGTTTATTGATATGGCGCATTTTTCCCGGGTATTTAAGAGGATAACGGGAATGAGCGCAAACGAATACAGAAATAATCGAAAGAAGGAATAGAAATGAGGATAATCCGGGTAAACAGTTATGAGGAATTAAGCGAGAGAGCCGCAGGCTTTATCTCCGCACAGATAACCTTAAAGCCTGACTGTGTGCTGGGACTTGCCACAGGGACGACTCCGAAGGGAACATATGAAAATCTTATTTCTTTATATAAAAAAGGACTGGTTGATTTCAGTCAGGTACGTACGGCAAATCTGGATGAATATGCGGGGCTTTCCCCAAAGGATCCGCACAGTTACCGATATTTCATGAACACGGAACTCTTTGACCATGTTAATATAGATAAGGAACATACTTTTCTTCCGGACGGCCTTGCGGAGGATCTATTAGAGGAATGCAGGCAGTATGAGGCAAAGATAAAGAGTCTTGAAGGAATAGACCTTCAGCTTCTGGGACTGGGACATAACGGACATATAGGATTTAACGAGCCTGCAAAGGAATTCATAAAGGATACCCATGTCGTAAGCCTGACGGAATCTACGATAAAGGCAAATTCGAGGTTATTTGAAAAACCTGAGGATGTACCGCGTAAGGCTGTTACCATGGGCATCGGAACCATCATGGGTGCGGCAAGGCTTCTTCTTATCGTCAGCGGAGCGGATAAGAGGGAAGCACTTAATCTGGTGCTTAACGGTCCCATCTGTCCGGAATGCCCCGCTTCGGTACTTAAGCTTCATACGGATCTGGTGGTTATTGCCGATAAAGAGGCTTATCCGGAGGAGTAGGGGCAGATCGAAATCCTACGCAGACAGAGCCTGACCGGCGGTAAGGAAAGATATGAAAAGATTACAGGGAATAGCAGGAGGTGCGGGATGCGCATAGTAAATGCTTTTTTTTACGGAGAGGACAGGAGATTCCACCGTGGAAGCATAGAGATCGAAGGGGGAGTCATCAGAACTCTTGACTGTGAAGACGGGTCTTTGAAAGGGTATGGCTCAATGGATCCCGGCATACAGGAAACCTCATCCGAAGATATTGACGCCCGGGGAATGTACGTGATCCCCGGGCTTATCGATCTCCATTTCCATGGGGCACTTGGCTTTGATGTCTGTGACGGGGAAATGGAAGATTTTAAGAAAATAGCCGCATTTGAGCTTTCAGAGGGTGTGACTTCCATATGTCCGGCTACCATGACCCTTCCGGATGACCAACTCTGCAGGGTTCTTGAGTGCGGGAGGAAATTCCGGGAAGAGTATGGGGATGATAACGGTTATTCCGAGCTTGTGGGCTTTAATATGGAAGGACCTTTTATCAGCCATGCTAAAAAAGGAGCCCAGAACGAGGCATATATTAAGCCTGCGGATATTAAGACGGCAGAACGGTTTATAGAGGCAGCAGGCGGGCTTTTAAAGATCATCGGACTTGCGCCCGAAGAGAGTCCGGATTTTGAGGAGTATATTAAAGCAGTCAGGGATAAGGTCATAGTTTCCCTTGCACATACAAATGCGGATTACGATACCGCAATGAGGGCAATATCAGCCGGAGCCTCACATGCAGTACATCTTTATAATGCAATGAGTCCGTTCTCACACAGGGATCCGGGGGTAGTGAATGCGGTCTTTGACAGCGGGAATGTGAATGCCGAGCTTATCTGCGACGGGATTCATCTGCACCCTTCGGCAGTAAGGACCGCTTTTTGTGAGCTTACAAGAGACAGGGTGGTTCTCATAAGCGACAGTCTCAGGGCAGCAGGCATGCCCGACGGAGTATACGAGCTTGGGGGACAGAGCGTTAAAAAAGAAGGAAGACTGTGCACTCTTTTTGGTACATCGACTATCTCGGGATCTGTATCAAGTCTGTATGACTGTATGGTAAATACTGTAAAGACAATGGATATTCCGCTTGAGGATGCCGTTTTATGTGCTTCGTACAATCCTGCAAAGATCCTCGGACTTTCCGACAGGCTTGGAAAGATCTCTCCAGGTAAACAGGCCGATCTTGTGATAATGGATAAGGATCTTAACAGGAAAGCGGTCATTAAGAGGGGACAGCGGGCAGAAATGGATCTTTTTTGATCCTGGCGCAACACTCGTTGATGAAAGCGAGGTTGTATTACAGGTTAATTTATGATAAAAGAAAAAACGTATGAGAAGAAGGCTTCAACAAAAAACGGTATATTAAGGCTGGTGTTCGTTGCATTATCGCTTATTCTGGAGACATTTTTCTTTTGGGGAATCTTTTTTACAAGGCTTCAGAATTATATAAGCATTATAACTGTAGCGAACAGGCTTGTTGCATTTGGTCTTGTAGTAGCGATTTACAGCCAGTACAGATCCCCATCTATCAAGATGCCATGGATAATGCTGATGATGGCTTTTCCGATAGTG
>JAIKZD010000065.1 GCA_024682555.1 Lachnospiraceae bacterium
GAAAAAAATAAAAAAAAAGGTTGACATATTATATTGCGTAAAATATAATATGGTCAAACATAAACAAAACATAAGGAGGTAAAAACCATGAGCTTTTATGATCAGAGTGTAACAGCGGCAACGGGTGAAGAGATATCCATGAAGGAATACGAAGGAAAGGTCGTTCTTATTGTAAATACGGCTACAGGCTGCGGATTTACTCCTCATTACAAGGATATCGAGGAAATGTATGAGAAGTACCATGACAGAGGATTCGAGGTTATCGATGTTCCCTGCAATCAGTTTGCGGGACAGACACCCGGAACTGATGAGGAGATCCATGAGTTTTGTACCCTTAAGTACAATACACAGTTTCCTCAGATGAAGAAGTCGGACGTTAACGGCGAGAATGCCATTCCCCTTTTTAAGTATCTGAAGGAGCAGAAGGGCTTTGAAGGCTTCGGAAAGGGGCCCGCAGCTCTTGCCATGAGCGCAATGCTCAAGAAGATAGATAAGGATTATAAGAATAATCCCGAGATCAAGTGGAACTTCACCAAGTTTGTGGTTGACAGAAACGGCAATGTGGTTACAAGGTTTGAGCCCACAGCAAAGATGGATGATGTGGATAAGTGCGTAGAGGGATTATTGTAAGGGGAAGAGATCATGGCACAGGAATATGAACAGCTTTTACTGAGTAATCAGCTATGCTTTCCGTTATATGCCTGCGGCAGAAAGATCGTAGCGGCGTATACGCCGTATCTTAAGCCCCTTGGTCTTACCTATACACAGTATATAGTTTTTATGGTGCTGTGGGAAAAAGAGAGTGTGACCGTGGGACAGTTAGGGAGCACCCTTCATCTGGATGCGGGCACGCTTACCCCGCTTCTTAAGAATCTGGAAAAGGAAGGCTATGTGACCAGGGAGCGTTCTAAGGATGATGAACGTGTCACCATAATAAGCATCACGGAAAAAGGGAACGATCTGAAAGAAAAATGCAGGGATATTCCCGGAGAACTGGCAAAAAAAGGATCCCCGCTCAGTGAGAAGGATGCCGCACAGCTGTATAAACTGCTGTATAAGTTTCTGGAGGGATAAAGGACAGGAGGCGCATCATTATGAATGATCTTAAGGAGATAATAAAGGGCAGAAAAAGTGTCAGGACATATGACGGTCAGAAGCTTTCTGACGAGCATTTGAGACTGATCCGAGAGTTTATTGAAACGATTACGAATCCCTTTGACATTTCTGTGGATTTTGTCCTGATGGATGCCAAAAAGAACGGATTAAGCAGTCCGGTTTTGTCCGGTGAGCCGATGTATGCTGCCGGCAAGGTTTTGAAGAAACCTTATGCCGATGTGGCTTTCGGCTATTCCTTCGAAAAGCTTGTGCTGTATGCCGGGTCTCTTGGAATTGGAACAGTCTGGATCGGCGGGACCATGAAGCGTGAGCTGTTTGAAAAGGCGGCAGGACTTAAGGAGGGTGAAATGATGCCCTGTGTGAGCCCGCTGGGCTATCCGGCAGATAAAAGGTCCCTTAAGGAAACAATGATGAGAAAGGGGATCGGTGCGGACTCCCGTATTCCGGCTGAGAAGCTTTTCTTTGACGGTGCATGGGGAAATCCGTTAAGGCCCGATAAGGAGATGGCCGATATCCTGGAAATGGTCAGACTTTCTCCTTCGGCAGTAAATAAGCAGCCCTGGCGCATCATCCTTAATGACGGCATGTACCATTTTTATGAAAAAAAGGATAAAGGCTATGTCAATGATGCAACGGGAGATCTGCAGAAGATAGATGTGGGCATTGCACTTTGTCACTTCTGTATGGGACTTGAAGATGCCGGGAAAAATGCAGAGATATCCATAAGCGATCCCCATATTGAGATCCCGGGCGATGTAGAATATATCGCAAGTGTGAAGATCCATTAACAGCCGGAAGTCCTTTAAAAGACACAACCTGAATTGATCAAATTCAGCTCGTGAAACCCGAAATAAGGTCATATTCAAAATATTGAAGATACCATCCTCCATATTATAGGTGTAACGGTTAACGCCTGTGGTATGGAGGTTTTTTTGTGCTTCCTCAAAGGATAAAAAGGGAAGATGCTACAGGGAGTATCAAAACAAAGGAGAAAAAGTAAATGAATGAAAGAGAAAAACACGGGGATGCTTTCACGTATAGCTTTCAGTATCGATTTTAAGGATTACGATACGGATGAGCTTTGTGAAATAACTAAGCTCATGGCCGCAAAAAAGCAGATGAAGATAACGGATGGAGCCGCAAATAAGCTCAGATCGTTTATGAAGCCGCATGCAGGGACAAAATTTCGGAAACGGCCGTTTTGTACGCAGAATGCTTGAAGAAGCCGAAATGAATCTTGCCTGCCGCATCATGGAACTGAAGGAAGCTGAGATCACGGATGAGGTTATTACCACTATCGACGAATGTGATATTCCAAAATATCTTCCTGTAAAGAACTCTGAGCAGATGCGGATGGGATTTGCCTGAGCAGGTGCGGATTGGGTTTGCTTAAACCGCATGACCGGATATGTCCTGTTAGGATTTTTCGTAACGGTGTTTACTCTGGGAATATGTCTGCCCTGGTCCTATACAATGTTATACAACTGGGAGATAAAGCATACGGTGATCAATGGCCATGATGATGAATCCGGGGCCGTCACCGAAGAGGGTTCCACCATCGGGTGTTATATCGAAAACGGATGCCTGTTTACCGATGTTACGGGTCACGATTGAAAACGGTGACATAGTGGAAGCTTCGGAGCCTGTGATCGTAGACAGTCTGTCAGAGTATGAGTACGAATAATAGGAGTGGAACTGCAGAAAAACTTTGATCCGTAAAACCATGAGAAAAAATTAAAAAACATCTTGACATCGGATAGAGAACGCTGTACTCTTACATCGTTTTAAGTCTGTATCTTGTTTTTTTGGGTATATGATAAAATGAAAAAGGCCCCACCATGACTGTGGGGCATATCTTTGGACCGTGAGTTAGCGGATGCTAACCGAGCGTTAAACAGACGCTTAAGTCCGGGAAATATTAAACAAAAGGAGACACAGGATGAAACTTAGCGAGATGAGAGCCGGGAAGCACGGCACAGTAAAGTCATTAGGCAGGGATGCCAGATTTTTAAACAGGATCACATCCATAGGGCTTACCGAAGAATCACATTTTCAGATGGTGAAAAATGACAGAAAGATGCCGGTGCTCGTTTATGTGAGGGAAACATTGCTTGCATTAAACAGAAAGGATTGTGAAAAAATAGAGGTTTCGGAGGTGGAAGCATGAACTGCATAGCGCTTTTGGGACAGCCCAATTCGGGCAAATCGACGGTTTTCAACCAGCTTACCGGATCAAGACAGCACGTAGGAAACTGGCCGGGCAAGACCGTCGAGAAAAAAGACGGAACATACAGCTATAAAGACACTAAATATACCCTGGTGGATCTTCCAGGCAGTTACGGTTTATCGGGCAATTCGGATGAAGAGATCATAACCGAGCGGTTTATAAAAAGCGGACAGGCAGATCTGGTCTGCGTTCTGACAGATTCTTCGCAGCTTGAGAGAAGCCTCTATATGCTTGCGGATTTTGCTTCCATGGATGTTCCCGCCATCCTTATCTTAAATATGATGGATGTTGCAAAGGGACAGGGCAAAGAGATAGATGACAGGCTTTTGTCCGAAAGACTCGGCATCCCCGTAGTTCCCTTCACGGCAGCCGAGGGAGGAGGGTATGAAAGGTTAAAAGCTCTGATAGCCGGTGAACTGAAAAATCCTCATAAACTGATCACCGCTCCGGAGGTTTCCTCCGAAGGCTCTGCGCCTGACGGAAATGCAAAATATGCCTGGATAGAAAGCATACTTCAGGGCGTAACCAATAAAAAGGACGCAGACTTCAAACTCTCCGGATTTGACAGGCTGTTGCTGAGACCTTTCCTCGGCAAACTGATAACCCTCGGGATCATACTGGTGGGTTTTCTTGCCGCCATGCTGATCATGTCTCCCTTTATGGGTGCGGCCGGCATGCTGCCAAAGATATTAGGTGCACCGATCGCGAATTTCCTTACCGGGATCAATGTCCATCCGTGGCTTGTTTCGGTATTCAGTCTCCTGATACCCAATACCATATATTTCTGTATATCCATGTCTGCCTTTGTGTTCGGGGTAAATGTGGTATTCGGATTCCTTGAGGAAATAGGATTTCTTGCCAGAGCAGCATATCAGTTTGACGGAGCCTTATCGAAGTTAGGCCTTCAGGGCAAGGCGGTGGCACCGATCCTTATGGGAATGGGATGTACCATAGGCGGCGCCAGCGGCACCAGGGTCCTTGACAGCTGGGGACAGAAGATGCTCACAATGATGGTGGTATGGGCAGTGCCCTGTGCATCGATCTGGAGCATCATCCCGGTCATTTCGGGAATGTTCTTCCCGGTATGGGGAACGGTACTTGTATGCACCGGGATCATCTTATATGTTTTCGTTCTGATGTTTATAGTATCGAAGGTGTTCGGTAAAAAGCTCGTTCCTGAAGAATCCAGATCGGGAATGATCATGGAGCTTCCTCCCTATCACAAGGCTCACTGGAAATACATCATTAAGGAAGCATGGATAAAATGTTTTGACATGTTTAAAAGAGCGATCAGAACCGTCACGCTTGTTTCTCTTATCTTCTGGGCCTTTTCCTTCAGCCCCTCAGGGAATGTGGAGAGCAGTCTGTTATATAAGATCGGTACATTTATAGAACCGGTAACAAAGTTCTTCGGAATGGGATGGCGCACATTTATGGCCTTTATCAGCGCTGCTTTTGCAAAGGAAGCCGTGCTCGGAACCCTGAATGCCGTATTTGCGGGACAGAACACGGTGGCCGATGTGGCATTTAATGCGTCAGCCGGAGGAGTCGATGCTTCCGCACTTTCCGCGATAATGAGTCAGACTATTTCAGGAGCGGAGGCTCTGGCATTCATGTTTGCCTGCACCTTCAGCGTACCCTGTCTCATGGCACTTTCAACCACCTATAAGGAATCACATTCCTTCGGATGGACGGCTAAAACGGCGGGATTTTATATCGGTGCGGCCCTGATCCTGTCATGTATCGTATATCATATAGCCTTACCGTTCCTCGGATGATGCTGATATGTGATATGAAAAAGGCGTACCCGGAAACGAAAAATCATAAATGTAAAATACGGAGTGGAAAATGTATAAAACAACAATGAAAATTGACGGAATGATGTGCGGGATGTGCGAGGCACATATTAATGATGCGATCAGATCGGCCATTCCCGGTGCAAAGAAAGTAAAGAGCTCCCATGGAAACGGAGAGTGCAGCTTTGTCTCGGAAAATAAGCCCGAAGAGGCAAAAATCCGGGAAGTGATAGAAAAAACAGGATATACCCTGATTTCCGTAAGTTCGGAAATAAGTGAAAAGAGGCTGTGGGGAAGAAAATGATTCTGACTGCTTTTCTGGCGATCGTTTTTTGCGCCGCAATATCTCTGATGCTGTTGTCAGCTATAGCCTTTATTCAGGATAAAAGGTTTTTTTCTTCGGCCCCAAAGGAAGCACAGGAGGTTATCGTTCCGAGAAAAGAAGAGCTGTTTTACGGGGCCAGGACCATAGGATGGACACTCATGATATTCAGCTTTCTTATGATCCTGGGTGTCGGGGTCATCTCAATCTGGGACGGGTTCAGAAATGATTTCACCTTCATCCGGTTTTTCATACGTTTTGTATCGATCTTTACGATCTATAAAGTATATGATATGATCTGCTTTGATTATTTTCTGCTGATGAAGTTTAAGTTTTTTCAGTATTATTTTCCCGAAGTTGAAAGTGTGTATACCGGCAGAAAATACGGATATAACATCAAAAGCCAGCTGCTTAAACTGTTGGTCATATTTCCGGCAGCATCGGCGATCGCAGCCCGGATATGCACATTGTTTCAATGAACCGAACCATAAGGCGCCGTCTGATGCGGGTCATTCAAGGATCCGCATCAGAGCATCCTTTGTGTCTTCATATAATGCAAGCAGAGCAGTGTGATTCTGTTCTGCATGACCATAGTCGTTTCGTTTGAGGGCAGCCTCGCTGTCATAGGCAAGATCATGGAGTTTCCCGGCTCCCGTGTAGTTTGCCCCGGCCTTCATGGAATGTACCACGACTCTGTATTTTTTCCAGTCTCCGGCTTCAAAAGCCTCCTTAAGCCCGACATCATTCCGCTCTTTGAGAAATTCTTCTATGACTCTTTTATAGACGGAGCGGTCATTCATGCAGGCCTTAAGTCCCGCCGAAACATCTAAAAGAGCGGTGTCATCCGTGTCCGGGATATTATTATCCTGAGGGTAACTGTCATTTTTTTCCTGTGCCGGATCATTGTCATCGGACCTTAAGCTTACCATATCCTCCGGGAGGTGTTTCGAAATGACCCGGGTAAGCTCTGCCAGAGTGAAGGGTTTGGAGATGTAATCGCAAAAGCCCGCCTCAAGGTACTCATTACCGGCTCCTTCAATCGCGTTGGCCGTTATCATGACGGCAGGGAAGTCAGGACTTAATATGCCTTCTTTAAGACATTTTTTATAGGTCTCTATACCGTCAAGCCCGGGCAGTATATGATCGAAGAAAACCATATCGTAATGGTTTTCCTTCATCA
This sequence comes from Lachnospiraceae bacterium, assembly GCA_024682555.1. Lineage (GTDB taxonomy): Bacteria > Bacillota > Clostridia > Lachnospirales > Lachnospiraceae > UBA2868. The sequence goes on from JAIKZD010000065.1 coordinate 6,642, forward strand.
GAAGGATGCCTTCCTCACCGGAGAGTGCACCGTCGATGATCATTTCGCTGTTTTTAAGGAACCCTTTTACAACGGCAAGGTTCAGTGGCCTGTCATCTATCACCAGTATCCTTGCTCCCGGAGCATAAATATAGCTGTTCGGTCTTTTTCGGACACTTCTTTTTTCAACATGCGCAGCATAATCGCCTATCGGCGTTTCATCCGCAATCTCCTGGATCAGATCGAAATAGAAATCGGATCCCTTACCGTAAATGCTCTCAAGCTTCAGTTTACTCCCCATCAGGTCCAGAAGTCCGGAGACTATGGACAGCCCAAGACCTGTGCCTTCGACGTTCTTTGTTCTCTTATCATCAAGACGCGTAAAGGATTCAAACAGTCTTTCGCGATCTTCAGGTCTTATGCCTATGCCGGTATCCTTGACACTCACATTCAGATATGCTTTGGAGCCTTCTGTTTTTATGAGGTTTACGGTGAGTGTTATCTGTCCTTCCTCGGTGTACTTTACGGCGTTTGTCAGAAGATTTACAAGTATCTGGCGAAGCCTTTTATCATCCCCCCTAAGCTTTGAAGGAAGCTCTCTGTCCACATGCACCCTAAGCCTTAAACCTTTTTCCACTGCCCGTTTTTCTATCATGGTACAGGCATCGTTTAAAACCAGGGCAGGATCATAGTCATTGTTTGAGATATCAAGCTTACCGCTCTCGATCTTTGACAGATCGAGGATATCATTGATTATATCCATTAAGGAGCTGCCGGCGGTTTCAATGTTTTCTGCATATTCCGTGATCTGCGGATCACCGGTTTCCCTCAGGATGAGTTCGTTCATTCCCAATACCGCGTTTATGGGGGTACGGATCTCATGGGACATGCTTGCCAGAAAATCGCTTTTTGCCTTGTTCGCTGCATCGGAGAGTGATTTTTCAAGCCTCAGTCGGTATATTCTGTTCGTTTCCTGAACAAGGGTGAACACAAGAAGGAAGAGAAGTCCCGTGCATATATATGCGCCGAAGCTCCGGAAAGGGTTTATATAAAAATTGACCAGCTCAAGGATGGCAAAAAGGACAAACACGGACATTCCCACAAGTACGAATACATAATCCCCGGTCTGCTTCCTGAAGATATCCGTTACGATATTATAGATGATGATCAATATTCCGATAATGAACCATATATGGGAAAAAATAAGGGTCTGATACAACTCCGCAATATGTGTCAGACTCAGGATGACATTTACGATGATCTGCAGGGACATAAGGGATTCCAGTATAAGGTACCGCTTCGTGTTTTTCCCTGCCTGTACCTCGTTTAAGAACATACAGGCTAACACACCCGCAAGCTCCATGGAAAAATAGGCAAAATACGTGGACAGGGAAGGCCGTTCAAAGACGATCTGCCGAAGCCTTGATTCACTTAAGGACCAGAGTCCCATGTCCGTCATTAAGAGTCCAAGATAAAGGACAGATCTGCCGATGGAAACTCTTTTGTAAAACAGAAAAAACAGAGCCACGGTGACAAGACCAAGAATGGCAACGATAGATGCGATCACGGTAATGACAATGTTTTCCCGGATTATCTCAAACCATGCGTTGTTTCCGCTGCTTAAACGGATCTCATTAAGTACGCCCTTGTCCTTGACGGTTATCCTTACCTCGATCTCCCTGCCGGCATCGGCGCCTCCGATCTCAGTGACCACATAGGCGCTGGGAAGATGATAAGCCATTCGCTTAAATTCAGAGCTTGCATAGCTTTCCCTCAGCTTACCGTCTATGTAGATATATATGTCCTCGATGCTTGTCCTGAACATGAGGGTCATGCCGTCGCTTATATTATCAGGCAGTGTATTCCTTATTATGATCTCCGAGCCCGGTTCGCGGTCGATCGTTCTGGGGAGCGTAACGGGGATCAGGCTTCCGTTTTCATCCATCACCCAGCCTTCATTGAAGGTTTCCGAGTCAAAGCTCCCGGTATTTGCTTCGCCGGGATCCTTTGCCGGTATGAATGCCCTGATGATCAGAAAGATGATCACTGCAAGAAAACAGAGCGCAAAGACTTCGAGAATTTTTGAAATGAAGGAGGTTTTTTGTTCCATATCCCGTTCCTTTCCGATATCCCGGGCCTTCCGGGACATCTGTTTCCGTAAGCTCACCGGACATTTTTACATAATTTTATATAATATCTCTTAAACAGGCAAGCTTCTCACAGTTTGCGGGTCCGGGCATAAAAAAAGGTACAGAAAGCACAGATTATGGTACAATAGAAAAGAAAATAATTCGGAGATCTTTAATATGAGTAAACCGGTTAAAGTACTTATATGCGATGATCAGAATATCCCGAGGCTGCTTTTTAAGATGATGATAGACAGTTCGCCCGAATATGAACTGGCAGGGGAGCTGTCAATGGCGGATGATGCCATAGATTTTATTTCCACTCATGATGTGGATCTCTGCATTACTGACGTTGTAATGCGGGAGGGGGAGAACGGACTCAGTGCGGCCGCTGCCATAAAGGAGAGGTTTCCAAAAGTGAAGATCATAGTTACGACCTCCATGCCCGATGATTCATATCTTAAATATGCAAGGGAGATCGGGGTCGAATCATTCTGGTACAAGGAAATGAATGATATGCCTTTGCTTGAGGTCATGAACAGGACCATGAGAGGTGAATCGGTGTACCCCGACGAGGCTCCCGTTGTTGATATCGGCTGGATGAAAAGCAATGAGATCACTGAGAGGGAAATGGATGTGCTGCGCCTTCTGACGGAGGGGCTTACAGATCAGGAGATAGCGGATATATTAAAGATCAGCAAGGCTACCGTCAGGACTCATATAAATCATATGTGCGAAAAGAGCGGTCTTTCAAGAGTTCGGCTTGCAATAGAGGCAAGGGTTCTCGGAATAGCCATAAGGGATTAAGTCTCCTGACCGATAATAATATCTTTTTTGGAGGATTTATGAAAAGCATCAGAACATTTTTTGCTGTCGGCATATTTACACTTGCATTTATCATGCCTGTTTATGCTTCGGAATATGAGAAAGAGATAACGGATGAATCATTGACGCAGACTGATCTTACGGAAGCTGCGGATGCATCCGTTTACCTGTCTGAAACCGGAGATAAGACGGATGAAGAATCTCTAGAGGAAGAATATCCGGAGGAAGACGTTTCATTTGAATATGATGAAATGCTTGGGGATCCGTCATCGGAATATACGGACATCGTTCTTAACACCCAGATGAGCGGTGTTTCAACGGCTTCAGACCCGGACGGCGTGACATGGTTTAAGCTTGAACTTGACAGGTCATATATGCTCAAACTGACCCATACCCATGATATGTATATCTTTAAAGATCGCGGTTCCGATTGCATCTTCAGTGCCTACGGTAATTTTGATAAGACGGACGAGACGGAATATGCCTGTCTGCTTAAGGGGACATATTACGTAAAACTCTGGAACTGTTTTAAGGATGAGAACTACAGCTTCACATTCAGTACCGTAAAGGCGGATGAATACTATCAGGACAGTATGGAAGCCCATGATGATCCGGCCGGGAGAAATGATACAAAAGACAGTGCAAGTGATTTTACCATCGATGAGGATTCCGATGACAGTACAATTCATGGCCTTCTTGGATACAATAACAATGTTGACTGGTATCATCTGAATCTGGCCGCACCGGTTAAACTCACCTTCAAATATAACAATTACGGAAAATATGGTAAGGATCCGTACTACATGCCGACCTTTACGCTGTATGAAGGGAGCAGAAAAGTCTATGAGACCGGTCAGATGCTTGAGGCATTTCCCGAGAGGACAATAGGATACAAAGGATCGGACTATTATCTGTGTGTTACAAGATTTAATTATGAAAATAATAATTACAATTTCCATGAGTATGAGGTGGAGTTTACTCCGGCTGACAAGACGATCACTTATGATCCGAATGGAAGAGAAGTGACTGTTCCGACTGATGATTCTTATCATTCCACGGGAGACAGGATTAAGGTAAAGACTACGGATGAGCTTGAGAATGACGATGATTTTCTTGGATGGAGTATTTATCCCGGAGGGAGTGATACGCTTTATCACCGCGGAGATAATTTTTCGATAGAAGATTCATCCGTAACCTTTTACGCCTGCTGGAAGAAGTCTTTCCGTATCACATATGATTCAAACGGCGGGGAAGGAGATGTCCCGACCGATTATAACAGGCATTATTCGGGAGACCTTGTGCCGATATATTCCCGTCCTTCAAGTCTGAAGAGAGACGGATACAGATTTTTGGGCTGGTGCACTGCAAAGGACAGTTCAGGCCAGATCTATCAGAATGGATTTCACCGTATATACAGCGATAAAGATATAACACTGTATGCGCTTTGGGGAAAAACATACAGGATTTCCTACGATCCCAACGGGCTGCCCATTGAAGTGCCTGAAAGTTATGAGGAATATACCTACGGGCAGGAAGCTGAAATAAAGATGCCTGAAAACCTTGGCATTTTTGAAGGCGGTTTCCTCGGGTGGAGTGATGATAAAAATGCCGAAACACCCAAATACGGATACAAAAGCAATGATAAAGTCGAAATGAAAGGCGATCTTGTTCTGTACGCCGTATGGGGCAGACCTGATGAGCCTGTTATTCCGGATAAAGAATATGTGGTACCTGAAGGATATCCGTGTTCTTACTTTGAATTACATCTGGAAGAGGATTCGACCATCGATGTGAGGATGGCGGCTTCCGTTGATTATCCCTATGACCATATAAATGACCGTACCATGTCCTTTGACATATATGATGAGGATGGAATATGGATGCTGCCTACACATGTACGCAAGATAGAAAATGATACCCTTGTGTTTGATAATGCAGTTCTGCCCGGGGGAAGGACATATTATATCGGCGTGAAACAGGATGACGGTATTTACCATCCTGTTCCCGAAGGCTGCGAACTGTTAGTCATTACAGATCCCTCCGCTGTCGACAGCTACTCTTATAAATTTAAAAACATCTGTGATGACGCGGATGACGAACTGTTTTATTACATGATGGGAGGTCGTACAAAAGAAAACAAAGAGATTTACAAAAAATTCAGTAAAGATAAGGGTAAAGGCGGGACCTGCTTCGGAATGGCTGCAACTTCCGGGATGTTTTCTGTAACGGGAAACGGTGTGAATGTCGGGGATTTCGATGAAGGTAAAACAGCCATAAAAGAACTGAGTAAAACGGATACGCATAACACGTGGATGTATCAGAAAAACGGACCGGATACACTGCCATGTCCTTTTACCGTAGATGAGTTTATAAAGGCTCTTTATACAACTCAGGTTTCAAAACTGAAAGAGAATATCGAAACAGAATGCACAAATGACCCCATGAGCCTTTACGATATAGTCGCCTCCGAGACGGCAGAAGGACGACCCGTCGCAGTCACTATGAGCGGTGAGTATAATAGCAAGGGCGCAGCTCATACTGTATTGGCATACGGAGTAAAGGATATATCGGAGGATCATAAGAGAATACTTGTCTATGACAGTAATACCCCGGGTGAAGAAAACGCTGTTATTGTAGAAAAATCCGGCAGTAACTGGGTATGGAGCTACAGACATAAGGTTAAAAAAGATTTTACCAATCTGACCTGGGGGACCGGACTGAATCTGACCCGACTGGCGTATATGACATATGACTCATATTACAGATTATGGCAGAAAAGGGGTCATCTGAATGACGATAATTCCGCCATGCTGATAAAAACTACAGCTAAGACTATTAAAGTATATGATTCAAATAATGAACTTGTGGCAATCGTATTAAACGGAATGCTTACATACAGCACTCCGGGAGTGTATATGCCTCAGATCAGCAGCCTTTCTCCCAATACTTCATCCACTGATAATGATGGTATAATGCTTTACCTCCCTGTTGGCAATTATATAATTGAAAATACAGATGAAACGGAAACGGGGAATTGGGATCTTGACTTTGCAAACGGCAATATTGGAGGCAATGTTAAGGCATCTGCCGGCAGGATCTCTGTCCTTTCAGATGACGAAAACGACATCGTAAAGGTTGCATTTCCCGACGGGACCGATGCTCCGTTTGAGGTGACTCTTGAGTCAACGGGAGAAGACAGAAGGGATATCCTTATAAACGGTACCGCTGCAGAGGCAGAAGGTTTTCTTCAGATGACAAACGGGGAATATTCAAAATCAGATAATATTACGGCGGATGATCCCATAGCTCTGGAAGAGGAAACGTTCTCAGTCAGGTTTGATACACAGGGCGGAACTGATGTGGAGAATATATACAATGTGGAGAAGGGCTCATGTGTGGATCTTCCGGCAACCGCAAAAGAAGGCTATGCTTTTGGCGGATGGTTTACGGAGAAAAACGGTAAGGGAAAGGAATTTACCGACAGGACACCGGTCAATTCCGATCTGACAGTCTATGCATACTGGTTTGAAGGAAGAGGGCAGTCACAATATTCCGTAAGACTGCTTGACTGGGAGGAGATCCAGAAAAGATGTTATTATCTGCGCGTCTATGAAAATGATCCGGAAAAAGACGGAAGCTTTATTGATGTTACGGCAGGAGCCACCCCGTATCATAACATCTTTATCTCCGATCAGGATGGCTGGCATATAGCGGAAGGAGCAAGGGAAATAAGGATCATGTTCCATGTCTTTCCAGGTTACTCTTTATCTTCCATAAAGGGAATGATAGGAGACCGGGATGCTTATATGTACCTTGTTGATACAGAAGAACGGAATGAGAACGGAAAAGACTATTATTATTCGATAAAGGCCGACAGTGACGGAAACGGCATCATAGAGGGAGATCTGGACTTTGCTCTGACGCTTAAAAAGAATCCGAAACCTGCATTTTCCGTAAAGAATAAAACAATGAATGCCGGCGAGAAGCTTCGCCTTGTAGAGATTTTTGACGAGTACAGTGATGATCTTGTTTTTAACAGCAGCAATGAAGAAGCGGCAGCACTTGGGGTTCAGTACGGATGGCCCGCGATCGAGGCAAAGGCTGCGGGAAAGAGCAGGATCACGGCCTTTGACCGGAACGGACAGACTCTGTCGACACTTGATCTGACTGTTTATGATCCCGTGATAAGCGGCACGAAGGATATATATCTTGACGGAAAAACCACAAAGCTTAAGGTTACCGGCGGATGTGGTACAACCACGTGGTCAAGTTCCGATGAAAGTATTCTGACTGTTACAAAGGCGGGGGCAGTAAAGGGCATTTCGGCAGGCAGGGCAATGGTTATCGCCGTAAATAACGGGAAAACCCTTGAGTTTGAGGTGATCGTTCACAATGTTCCCCGGCTCATAACTTCGGGCATTAAGATAAATGTGGGAGAGACGCTCAGGATAGATGAGAATATCTTTGACCCGGCAGATACCGATCCCAAAGCTATAACGTATACGCTTGCAAAAACAGCAGCTGCAACGATTAACGGAAATGTGCTCACTCCTGTAAACAAGGGAAACTGTTCGGTCACCATAAAGGCAGGAGACAGAACATTTACACTTAAGATAACGATCTATGATCCTGAGCTTACGGGACCGGATGTGATCTATCTGAACAGTACGGCGACACTCAGGATAACATCCGGAGATTCCGTAACGACGTGGTCTGTTGATAAACCCGGGATACTGTCTGTCACAGATAAAGGCGTTATAAAAGGAATTTCCAAAGGCCTGGCCAGGGTAACCGCGGTCAACAACGGAAAAACCCTTACAAAGAATATCCGGGTGTGCACGGTTCCGGGATTCTTGACAAATACAAAAGATATCAATCTTGATGATACACTTTCACTTGACAGCCCGTTCTTTGACGATGGCGGGTCGGGAACGGTTTCTTTTAAAACAAGCAATGTGAAGATTGCGTATATCGACGGAAATGTATTAAGACCCCTTAAGACAGGAAACATAACTCTTACGGCCACAATAGACAGGAAGAATTATACAACCAGGATCAGGATATATGATCCGGCACTTAAGGCTCCTGATGTCATCTATCTGAATAATAAGAAAGTAAATCTTAGCGTGAAAAACGGTGCCAAAACAACGGAGTGGTCCGTAGATGCTCCGGAGGTGCTCGAGCTTAAGGCCAATGGTGAGGCAAAGGGTATTTCACAGGGGTATGCAAGAGTTACGGCGATAAACAATGGAAGAGTACTCCACAAAAACATTTATGTGTGTCCGATACCCGGATTTACGGATAAAACAAAAGAGATAAACCTTGATGAGGTTTTGGATCTAAATGGTTTCTTTGATGCTTCGGGTATAAGAGGCATCACATACAAAACAAATGATCCGGGAACTGCATATGTGGAAGACGATACACTGATACCCTTAAAGGCCGGGAATGTTAAACTTACCGCGATCGCCGACGGGAAGAGCTATACCGCAAAAGTGATCATTTATGATCCCGGACTTGATGTTCCGGATGCGGTATATATCAACAAGAAGAAAGTAACCATAAAAGTGAATAACGGCACCAAAGTAACGGAGTGGATCAATAATGATCCTGATGTACTGAGTCTGACACCGCAAAACAATTCCGGCAAGGCCGTCATTAAAGGTCTGAAGAAGGGTTCGGCCGTTATCGAGGCCCGAAATAACGGAAGGACCTTAAAGAAGAAGATCAATGTATATAATCTGCCGTATTTTAATAAGATCTATTATACAAATCTTACCAATCCGGTTTCGGTTGTGCTGCTGAATAAAGATTTCGATCTGCCGGCTCCGGTTTATTCGGTAAGCAACAATAAATATGCAACGATCGATGCAAACGGTCTTCTTACTCCGCTCAAGGCCGGAACGGTCACTGTTTATGCAGAGGTTGCCGGGGTGACCTATTCGACAAGGGTAACGATAGTCCCGATCCGGGTTGATTGAGACAGGGGTGAGACAGGGGTGAGACAGGGGGACGGTTCTTTTGTCTCACTTGTTCCGATCATGTTTTTGAAAGAGGATATAAATGAAAAAAAGATTATTATACATTCTGCTTGCACTGAGCATGACTGCGTTCTCATTATGCGGATGTGAAGACTTTGATTATGAAGATTTTGAGTATGAGGATTCCGGGTATGAGGATCCGGATTATGATGATCCCGATAATGAGTCCGCGGATCGCGGATCAAAAAAGGGATTTATAGATCAGGTCGAAGCGGAGATCGGAAATAAAATAGGACGGAATAACCGGGAAAAGGAAGCGTATCTTTCAGATGTCGAACCTGCAAAGACTGCGGATGACGCAGAGTCGGCCACTATCCTTATTTATATGAACGGATCGGATCTTGAGACCAAGGCGGGTCTTGGATCCGTTGATATTGCGGAGATGCTGGATTCCGGGATAGGTGACAATGTTAATGTCATCTTACAGACCATGGGAACCAGAAAATGGCATGATTACGGTATCTCCTCAAAGACTTCGCAGATCCATCAGGTAAAGAACGGGGAACTCATACTTCTTGAAGACGATCTCGGACAGCTTGACTGTACTGATTATCGGACACTGTCCGATTTTATAGACTATGGAAAAACCAATTATCCGGCCGACCGGTACATGCTTATTTTCTGGGATCACGGCGGAGGTCCCGTATATGGTTTCGGATACGATGAATGGCAGGATGAGGATGCGTCCCTGACCCTTGATGAGATACAGAAAGCTCTTCGCAAAAATGACGATATAAGCTTTGATATCATCGGAATGGACTGCTGTATCATGGCAAATCTCGAGACCTGTTATGTCCTTTCACCTTTCTGTAAGTATGCTATCCTGTCCGAGGACTTTGAATCGGAGCTTGGATGGCTGTATACGGAATGGATGAGGACGTTTGAAAAAAATCCCGGAATGTCCACACCGTTACTTGGGAAAAAGATCATAGACGGTATGATAGAAGCCAATGAAAACGATTACTACAGCGGAGATACCGCTACAATGATCCTTGTAAATGAGAGTGCCGTTCCAGATCTCATGAACAGGTGGACGGAGTATGCATATAAAAACTCCGAAGAACTGTTAGGATCCAATTACAGTAAGCTTCATAAGGCAAGGGGAAGGGGGATAATCGATGACCTGCTTGACGCCTGGGGAGATGATGACAGTTACGTCACCATGGACGATTATTATGTCAGCGATGTGATGTCTATCGTGGAAAACATCGGTTCGGAAGGAGAATCGACCGATAATCTTAAGTCCTCTTTAAAAGACTGCGTGGCATATTTTGGTCATACTTCAGACAAAAACGAGCTGACGGGACTTGCAGTCTCGCTCCCTTACGGGGACAGGTCATATTATAACAAGCTGGTGGATGTTTATTCGGAATGCGGGATCGATAAGGACTATATCGACTGGCTTGAGGGATTTGTCAGTGCCCACGGAAGCGATGATTACTGTGATTACAGTGATTTTGAGGAATCCTGGTGCGGCTGGGAGACCTATGAAGAAGGATGGAGTTCCTGCGTGGGGGAGGAGGATTCCGAAGACTGGGAATACGACTATGAAGAGGAGATCTGGTATCTCATCGAAGACGGCAACGTCTATTTCTATGATGATGAAACCGATATGATGTTCTTCTACGACGAATATGAAGACGAAATATACTACTATGACGAAGAGGATGATGACTGGTATATCCTGGAGGATTAAATGAGACAGGGGGACGGTTCCTTTGTCTCACTTTCGATCCATTTGGCTTATGGTGATGTAACGGAAGATGAATAATAACGGATCAAAAAAGAAAACAGCACTCATCATTGTTTTGAGCATCCTTGCCCTTATTATCGCAGGATGGTGGGCGTTTTGTATAAAAATGTACAGGGATAATTTCAATATACGCTCGGATAGTTATGAACCGTTAATGCTCAGAACGGAAGACTTTGACGGGCTGCAGTGTACAGGATATTCGTTTCCTTCCGACAGGGGACAGATGCTTTCAGGATATCTGTACAGTTTTTCCGATGATCAGCGCGGGATAGTCGTGATCGCTCACGGATTCGGCGGCGGGGGACACAATTCCTATATGGACATCGCGGACTTTTTTGCCAAAAACGGCTACTACGTTTTTGCATATGATGCAACGGCAATGGATAACAGTGAAGGAGACGGCCTGGGAGGAGTTCCGCAGGGCGTGATCGATCTGGATCATGCAATTTCTTTTGTGGAGTCTGAAAAAAGCATACCCGATCTTCCCATCGTTCTTTTCGGACACAGCTGGGGCGGATACTGTGTAAGTGCTGTGCTTAATTATCATCCTGAGGTTAAGGCGGTCATTGAATGTTCGGGCTTCAACGGTTCATCGGATATGTTTGAGTCGGGCGGAAAATCTGAAGCCGGCGGGCTGATCTATACAATGACTCCCTTTATTAAGGCATACGAATTCCTTAAGTTCGGAAAATATGCAATGAAGACGGCGATGGATGGCTTTGATTCCACGGATGCGAAGGTGATGATCGTACACAGCGCGGATGATCATGTAATTGGAATAGAGTACGGATGTGATAAATATTTTGAAAAATACAAAGATGATCCGCGTTTTACCTTTCTGAGATTTGAGGACAGGGGCCACAATGATATATTCAATGATCCGCTGAACACCTACAAGGACGAGTTCAATGCCGGATTCGATAAATGGCTTGAAACACTTGATTATGACTATAAAGCAGAAGAAAACAGGGAAAGGTTCACTAAGGAAAAGGCAGACTATATAACGGAAAATCTGGATCATGTCAGATGGAGCAGCAGACTGGATAGAGAACTGACCGCGCGATTCCTTAAGTTCTACGATCAGGCTATATATTGATGCGGGAATGACCGGACCGCTGCTTGGGATAGATTGCCTTATTGTTCATGATTTATCGGGAATTCAATAGTAATATCAACATGTAGTGTCATTTTTCAGGACGAATTATCTTAGTAATTATGAAGAGGAGGTTTGTGATGTTATTCAAGAAGGAAACAACCAATGATTCACTGCTTGCGGCTATAAACAACGGCTGCGTGGAGGATGTATTAAAAGGCGGAAAACTGATAAGTGATCAGGGGGTCACTTCGGAAAGCGGCAAAGAGACAATACGTCTCATAAACGAAAAAGTTGCCCAAATAATGGAATATGCCAATGGAGAGACCGGCAAGCTTAACATGGTCAACGAAATAATACATTCGGGCATGTGGACAATGTATTTTGATCCTGTCAGCGGTGAGATCAACAGAGTTGACTGGAGTGATGAGTTCCGTAAGATGATAGGATTCAAGGACAGGTCTGATTTTCCTGACACACTGGATGCATGGACAGACAAACTTCATCCCGAAGACAAAGATATGGTCCTGTCGGAATTCGGTGCAACACTGGCCGATAAGACAAATACGAAGAAGTATGATGTCAATTACCGATTACAGACCAAGTCGGGCGATTACAGGTGGTTCCGCGCCGCAGGTAATCTTTCCAGAAATGATAAAGGCATTCCTGAGATATTCATAGGAATCTTTGTTGATATAACAGATCAGATGGAGCAGGCAAAAAAGCTTGAGATTGAAACCCAGCGCCACGATGCCATAGATATGACACTGTCGGAAGGCAGCTGGAGCATGAACGTTGTCGGAAGAGATGCCTCCAATCCGAAAAATCCCTTCTGGTGGAGCCAGCAGTTCAGACACCTCCTCGGATATAAGGATGAGAATGATTTCCCGAACGTGCTCAATTCCTGGAGTGACAGTCTTCATCCGGAGGACAAGCAGGCGGCACTGGATGCCTTTAACAATCATGTCAGTGACTACTCCGGTAACACACCTTTTGACATAGAATACAGGTTAAGACGCAAGGACGGCTCTTACAGGTGGTTTAAGGCCGTTGGGACAACAGTAAGAGAAAGCGACGGTACCCCCATAGTTGTTGCGGGTTCGATCCTTGATATAACGGACTCAAAAAAGAACAAAGAAATAGAAGAGCAGATGAAAGAAAGTGTATATAACCTCTCGCAGGCTCTTTCCGAAATGACCACGACCGTTGACCAGGCCACGAAAGATATGACCGGTGTGGCTGAAAAACAGGGCGAGCTCGTAAAATCAACCGACGTGATAAATGAGTCGGTGGATGCATCACTCAGGATAATCGACATCATCCAGAACATAGCCGCTCAGACAAACCTCCTGTCATTGAACGCTTCCATAGAGGCTGCCAGAGCAGGAGATGCCGGTAAGGGATTTGCCGTTGTTGCCGAAGAAGTCGGAAGACTGGCTGTTTCTTCAAGGGAAACCAGTGAGGAAATCGCAACGACCCTTAACAATATGTCAAAGACCATCAATATCATGGTGGAGAAGACTGTGGGTATAAATGAGAACATTGCGTCACAGGGTGCAGCAATGGAGGAGATCAATGCCAATATTGAGGAGCTGAGCGCCATGGCAGAAACCATCAAACAGATCTCTCAGGGAATGATCGAAGAATGAGATGGATGATCGAATAATTCGTGTTCGCATCATCGGACTGTAGCTCTGCTGATCATTGGCGGTGTCCGGACGTAATATCAGACATATGGAAAATAAGGCACTCCTTTCAGGATAATCGTTATTTTGAAAGGGGTGCTTTTTATTTCTGCAGGGATGATAAACCGACATCCCCTGTCTTGTGTTGTTGTGCAGGAAATGAGACGGAAGAACCGTCCCTCTTGTCTCATGATAAACGAAGGTGCGGCAAACTTGCTTAAACTATCAGACAGGATTGATACCACTAAAATGCCGAAGCCGTCATTTATGATGGTATTGTGCGGGATTGCCCCTTTTGCGTATACACGCGAAGATGGGGTATTCGTGGTTCCGATATCCTGTTTGAAGGATTAGTCAGTGGATAGGTGGAGGACATACGCGGCGGCGCATCCGTCAGAAATCCAGTAAAATCAATAAGTGTCGGGCAATACAGCAACCTACCATGACCTGTCGATATCGTGTCGGCGGGTTATTATTTTTGTTCTTGTATATATGGGGTTGGGACAGATGTTTGAGATTAGTTTAGACAATATGTAATGACCTCCATTTTGTAGCAACGTGGATTTACCTGTATACTATAGTTGCTAAAACAAATGGTAACAGGGATTACCGCATACAAAAGGAGGTCACATATGAATAATACCACAGTTTACGTAGGAATGGATGTCCACAAAGCAAGTTTTACACTTTGTGCTTATACTCTGGAGGAAGAAAAAGGCTCATCTTCGTATGCGGTTATGAGGCAGGTTGCCTCGGTTACACTTTATATCATCAGCTGACTGATCATCATGTCAACTGTGTGATCCTTGCTCCGACCACGATGTTGGAACAACGTGGCAAAAAGAGGATCAAGACGGATAAGCGTGATGCAGAAATCATAGGCAGATGCCTTGCCCAGCACAACTATAGTCCGGTACATGTTCCTACCGCATCTGACGAGGAAGTAAAAGAATTCCTCCGCATGCGAGATGATCATAAACTTGCACTCAAAAAGGTCAAGCATCAGATCTTAGCATTCTGTCTAAGGCATAATTACCGGTATGACGGAAACAGCTATTGGACGGCAGCTCATATAAACTGGCTCAAGTCATTAACCCCTGAGGCTCTTTACAAGGAAATCCTCGATGAGTATCTGCTGACATATATGACATTAAGCGATAAGCTTGAGCGTCTCGATAAAAGGATCGAAGAGCTTGCAGCAAAGGCTGAATACAAAGAGGCCGTCAAGAAACTCTGTTGTTTTATCGGAGTGAAGACGCATACCGCATTATCCGTCATAGT
>JAIKZD010000125.1 GCA_024682555.1 Lachnospiraceae bacterium
AAACCGGATTCAAGGATAGCTTCGATCATGCTAAAACAAAGTTTGGTCCGAAGAGTAAAAAGAGCGACGAAAATGTGTCCTCAAATAGTAGTGTACATCAGGAAAATCAGTGCTCAAATCATAGTGTAGACACATGTTGAGACGGTATGTTTATTGTCCAAACTTCATGAGGTGAAGTACCATATCAACGTAAAGGTGGATATGGATGAGCTTGATCTTACAAGTGCGGAGGCCAAGGCAACATACAAAGAGATCGAGGAATGGGTGCAGGAGAATTATGGATTTCTTATGGGGTCACTCCCCCTTTTTTTCATGTATATTCATGGATCGTCCGTTCACGGGAAAAGAAAAGGGAGCATAAAGATATGATAAAGAGCAGAACCAAATACGAAGCAGGGCAGGCAGAGATAAGCAGCCTGTTCAGAGCCCATGGGATCGGTAATGTTACAGGGAGTACTGTCCTGGGAGACGGAGAGTTCAATTCTGCCTATAAGGTAACCTGCGAAGGCGGAAAAGATTATGTGCTCAAGATCGCACCGCCCGGGGAGGCGGCGGTACTGAGCTATGAGAAGAATATGATGGATTCGGAGGTATACTGGTACCGTAAGATGAAGGAGAATACCGATATACTTTGTCCTGATATTTATGCGGTTGATTTTTCCTGCAGCATCATAAAGAGCTGCTGCTTCATCATGCAGATGATGGATGGAGAACCTCTGTGGAAATGCGATTTTACACCTGAGGAGGCTGAAAGAGTCCGGACTGAAAAGATCGGTATGCTTGCAAAGATCCATGGAGTGAAAAATGACAGGTACGGTTACAGACAGTCGGGACTGTATGACTCGTGGTATGAAGCACTGCGTTCGATGGCGGACAGACTTGTGCGGGATTGTAAGAATATCGGATATGAGTCACCTGACGGAGAGGAGTTCATAAGACTTATAGACATGCATGAAGATGTGTTACGGGATGCCCCCTGCCGTATGGTCAACTTCGATCTGTGGGACAGCAACGTACTTTATGATAACGGGAAGCTTGTGTGGATAGATCCGGAGAGAGGATTCTGGGGAGATCCGGTGGCCGATCTTATAACTGTCGGAAAGGGACAGAAGGCCCCGCTTTCCGACAAGAAAAAAGAAATAGATATTTATAACAGAACGGCAGCGGAGAAGATCGGGCTTAACAGGAATACCGAAATAAGATATGCCTGTGCGGTCGCCTACCTTGCGCTTATTGAAGAAGTGGAAAAGTATGTAAGGTATGAGCCGGAGAATCCCAATTACATACGCAACACCGTCGATGCCCGTGATATGTATGATATGGCATTTGGTGTAATGAGACAGTAAAGAAGAAACCGGTGCGTTGACACTGTATGTGGTGAAATACAGGATCGGGAATGAATGTTAAAGGGGGGAACAGGTGAAAACAAGAACAGAAGCCTTAGAATACGGACTATCTTTTCCGGATGCATATCAGGATGCACCGTTTCATGATCCGAACTGGCAGCTGGTAAGATATAAAGGGAATAAAAAAGCCTTTCTCTGGACGTACGAAAGAGACGGATATATCAATCTGAATGTGAAGGTCGATCCTCAGAAAGCATACTTCTGGCGGGACATTTACAGATCGGTGATACCCGGTTATCACCAGAACAAGGATCACTGGAATACCATCATTCTTGACGGAAGCATTCCGGATGAGGATATCAGACTTATGATCGCGGAGAGCTATGATCTCATAAGCGACTGCCCTTCAAAGCGGATTTACGAAGCGGTAAAAAAGATCCCATACGGCCATGTGGCTACATATTCTCAGGTCGCGGAAATCGCGGGAGACAAGAAGATGGCCCGCGCGGTCGGAAATGCACTGCACAAAAATCCCGATCCGGATAATATCCCCTGTTTCCGTGTCGTGAATGCAAAAGGAGAACTTGCGGGAGAATTTGCATTCGGCGGTCCGGGGGCGCAGGCAAAACTGCTTGAAGAAGAAGGGATAACCGTTATTGACGGGAAGGTTGACCTTGGCATATTTCAGTGGAAGCACGGATATGAATAAATCCCGTCTTGATTTTATTGCCTGTATGTGTTAGTCTTTGCATGTTGTAAATCTAAAGGAAAGTGAGGTAATCATAAATGCGTGTGAGAAAAAATGATACGGTAAATGAATATAGTATGATGGCCTCGGTTTCTGCCTTTTGATCGATAAAGGATAATTATATCGTAATCAAACCGCGGCATATTTGTCGCGGTTTTTTTGTCATTTCGGGCAGTTTTCCGCTATAAAGGGTCTCCATACTATCAGACGGACTTGGTACTATCTATCAAAAAGGAGACAAAGAATTGAATAATATTATTATCGAAAATGGAACAAAAGGTGAAGAAAAACTCGGAAGGATTTCGACAGTCGGCAAAAACAGCTACGGGATCCTGTTCATGGGAGAGGAGATTCCCGCGAGATTAAAAGGGCGTTTTTACGAAGAAGATTCGGAGGCATTTCCCGTTGTGGGCGACTATGTTAAATTTATGTATAACAGCCGGGGAGATTCCCTGATCCTGTCGGTCTGTGAGAGAAAGAGCTTTTTGCAGAGACCCGATCAGGCAAAAACAGGGGTTATGCAGTATATGGCAGCCAATGTGGATTACCTGTTCATCGTGACGTCACTTAACGAAGACTACAACTATAACCGGATCGCAAGGTATGCAAGCATTGCAATCCAGGGCGGGGCTGCTCCCGTTGTGATCCTTACAAAATCGGATCTTTGCACAAATGTGGGAAGATATTTAAGAGAAGTGGGGCAGATTTCCGATAAAGTGCGTGTCCATGCGATCTCTGCCCGGTATGGTATCGGTCTTGATGAACTGAAGGAATATATGACCCCGGGAACCACCATATGCCTGATGGGTTCGTCCGGTGTAGGAAAATCAACGCTTATCAATTCATTGACCGGAGAAGATATCATGAAGACATCAGCGGTCAGAGAAGATGATGACAAGGGAAGGCATACGACCACTTACAGAAAGCTGATCGAACTTTCAAACGGTATCACGGTCATAGATACTCCGGGTATGCGTGAAGTCGGTATGGCAAACGTGCAGGACGGGATCGATGAGACCTTTTCGGACATCGTTGAGTTAGAGAGCAGGTGCAGGTTCAGTAACTGCAGGCATGATACGGAGCCTGGCTGTGCCGTTAAGGCGGCTCTTGAAAGCGGAGAATTGTCCGCAAAAAGGTATGAGCTCTATAAAAGTCTGGGAAGAGAGAATACCAATAATCATGCAATGAAAAAGGAAATATCCAGGTGGGCAAAAGCCTATAAGAAGAGGTGGCAATATGCTGATCCGAAAACAAAACGGGTTTGATGATTTTGTCTGCATCGCCGATCGCTGCCCTAAAAGCTGCTGCATCGGCTGGCAGATCGTAATAGATGACAAAAGCATGCAGAAATACGGATCCATTACGGGGGACTTTGCAGATGAGCTTAATGCGGGTATCGATCCGGCGGAAAAATGTTTCCGCAGGATCGATACAAGATGCGCCATGCTTGATGATGACGGCCTGTGCCGGCTGCAGAAAGCCCTGGGCGGAGAGTATCTTTGCGACACCTGCCGTATCTATCCGAGACATGAAGAGGAGTTTTTGGATCTTCGTGAAGAAACACTGACTCTTTCCTGCCCCGAAGCGGCAAGGATGCTTCTTGACGGTTCCTATACCTTCGGCTTTACCGAGGAGGAAAATGAGGAAGCCGATGACCCCGGGGAATTCGGGGACTGCGATCCCTTCCTTCTGGATGAACTGGCGTATTCCAGGGAAAAAATGGCGGAGTTTATAAAAAACCGGAAGATCCCTTTTCAGAAGCGCCTTTCTGCCATCGGTGCCGCGGCCTTTGATATGCAGCGTTATTATGACCGGGGAGAGACGGAAATGATCGGAGCTGCCTGTGAAGGTTTTTATGATGAAAAAACGCTGAAGGACATGGAACCGGTTAAGGCCGCCGGTATCCCCATGGATCATTCATATGCCCTTTTCGGCCTGTCATTTCTTTCAAAGCTTGAAGTGCTGGAGGATTCATGGCCCGATATCATATCTAAAACCATCGGATACTTTTCGGGAATGGATGGGGACTGCGCCGGATGGAAGGATGCCGCAGATCCCGAAAAAAGCGGTGAAGAGGC
This sequence comes from Lachnospiraceae bacterium, assembly GCA_024682555.1. GTDB lineage: Bacteria > Bacillota > Clostridia > Lachnospirales > Lachnospiraceae > UBA2868. The sequence goes on from JAIKZD010000125.1 coordinate 4,173, forward strand.
AGCCTTTGAGAAACTGTTTCTGGCATTTCTTTATACATATCTTTGCGGGAGCGTGTACGACGGACAGATCTATGCAAGATGCATGATCGCCATCTGGAGCGTGCGCTTTATCATGCTGCTGTTTGCGGCAAACGATCTTTCCCTGACCCGGATGATCTGTCTTTTTGCAAGAGAGATCGAACATTCGGATGAAAACATCACTGCCCTCATTTCATTTTTCGAAGCTGAACTGCCCGATCAGTAAAAGAAAGGACTGTTTGGCAAATATACGAAAACTGTTAATGAAAAAACAGATACAAATAACGCAAAAGGCTTTATAATACTGATATGGAAAAAGGACTGTATAAAAAAATATGTTCTCTCAAAAAAGAGGATAATATCTGGAACCTTTATGACTGGGACGGAAAACCGTTAAGAAATCCGTCCCCGAACACTTCGTCTCCCAATGCTTATTTTCCGAAATCCCTGAATCAGAGATACAGAAATATAAGAAAGACCTACGGTATCGATGAAGATATATCATGCGTCTGGTTTCTGACGGGAAAGAAAAACGGCAGGGAGGAATGGATCCAGGTCGGGAGGACTAAAACCCTGAATAATATGCTGAGCAGTGATATCAAGGAAGATATTAAAGCTTTTTTTTACGGAACGGGAAAGTACGGAGAGCTTGGAAAAGAATACAGCGAACTGATCTTTTATGAGATCGATGTAATAAGATATATCGAGGCGGATAAAGAGGCGCAGGGGATATTCGGTAAAATGCCGGATGATAAGAACTTAAAGCTTGCTTATCTTGTTAACTGCGCTGCGTACATAGAAGGAAAAGAGTCATTTGAAAATAATGCCGTGATTTACGTTCCCTCAACTCTTGATGGATATTATCACCGGTATTTTAAGGATCGTAAAAGAAAGGGAACCGGTAAATGACATATTCGATCATCGGAATCCTTGCGTCCGTTATCCTGCTGATAACCAATCATGACCTTCTGCTTAAGGGAAGGGTCCTGACAAGGCGCAGCATACATATCGAAGCTTTCTTGCAGGCGTTATGGCCTATTATATAACGGATCTGCTGTTTGAAAAGCTTAATAGCTTATGGCGCTGAGGAGGAAAACAAATCAATGAAAAAAGATGACCTGAAGATCAGGTTAACAGATTTCTTCGGAGCGCTGATGCCGCATCATGAGAAGAAATCAAGGCAGGATATACCGTTTGACCCAAAGAGTCAATATGCTGTCATAAGGAGTTCCATATGCACCGGTGAAAAAGTCGCCGGCTTCAAAAACTTTGATGACGGGCATTTTACCGAGGTAATGCTTATAAGAGACGCAAAGGATGAAGAGCGGTTTAAGAAGCTTTACGGGATAGAAAGCATTAAAACGGAATATTGACCGGGGGACAGTCATGATAACAAAAAAAGACATCAAAAAATCGATAGACAATACCATAAGAAGCCTGTTTATCTTTGTCGCCCTTGTGAAGGATGCGGATGATGAATGCGTGATCATAGATCAGGATGCGGATCTTTTCGGAATACCGGGATCCGATGAGGGCAAAAATGAGACCGTATCCTTCGGGAAGATGCGGCGAAGCTTTATCAGAAATATCCATCCCGAGGACAGGGATGCGTTCAGGGATTTTACCGACAGAGACAGATACGTGGTCGCATTGGGCAGGCATGTTCATCTGTCAATGGAATTAAGGCTCAGGCATCGTGATAAAAAGTATTACTGGTCCGAGATCATCATCTGCAATACCACAAAACAGGACAGTACCAAAGGAAACGACTGTCTGCTTATGATCAGGGATATTGATGAGCGAAAGAGCCTCGAACTTGAACGCGAGGCGGAAGAAAGGGAGATACTTAATAATCTTCGGGATCAGTATGATGCCCTGTTCGAGGAAAACATGACCGATCAGCAGACGGGATGCTATAACCGCAAGGGACTGAGGTATTATTCGGATATCGTTATCGATGATGCGGTAAAAAATGACAGAGATCTCTTTGTCTGCGTTGCCGATCTGAACGGTCTTAAGCACATAAACGATACCTACGGTCACCCCGCGGGAGATGAGGCGATCAGTGCTGCTTCAAGAGAACTTAAGAAAGCGGCTCCCACCGGCTCAAAGATAGTCCGTATCGGAGGGGATGAGTTTCTTCTTTTTTCAGCCGTAGATAAGGACAGTAAGGAGCCGGATCTTTTTGCGGAGCTTGTTGATGACGGTATAGAGGCTTACAACAGAACTCATTCCAATCCCTTTTCCGTAGGCGTGAGCTACGGATGGGTCCTGCTCCCGCCGGGAGAGAACATGAGGGATCTGGACGAGTATATCGAGATGGCTGATGAAAAGATGTATAAGATGCGTATTGAACGGGATAAATACAGGAGAGAATGATGCGGCGGGTCTGATTCGGACAATAACCGCATATGAAATATTGACAGAATAAGGATATGGATACGGAAAAGGAGACAGGATGATTTTTTTAAATGAGAACGGAGCACTGGTTGCAAAACATGCAGGAGAAACATTAAGGATCGAAGGATGGGGAGCAAACTCTCTGAGAGTCCGTGCCGCAATGTTTTCGGGTTTTCTCGATGATGACAGGGCACTGACGGAGGTGCCGGAAAAAACGGAGCCCTCGGTTAAGATCTATACACGGGATTATCTTCAGGGCGAGGGCAATACCCTCTCTCTTCCTCATGCCGAGATAACTAACGGAAGACTGAAGGCCGAGGTTAATTTTGCGGGAGTGATATCTTTTTTCAGGGACGAAAAGCTTATCCTCAGAGAGTATTTCAGGGCCTACGGGGGCACGATCTCTAAAGAGAGCAGGTGCCTTAAGGTGGTAAACCGCGAGTGGAAGGGTATAATCGGCGGTACAGGCTATAAACTCAATGTTAAGTTTGAATCCAATGACGGAGAGAAGATCTTCGGAATGGGACAGTACCAGCAACCCTATCTGGATCATAAGGGAAGTATTTTGGAGCTTGCCCAGCGTAATTCCCAGATAACCGTTCCCTTCATGGTTTCGTCCCTGGGGTACGGAATGCTTTGGAATAATCCTGCGGTAGGGCGGGTTACCTTCGGAAAGAATTATACCGAATGGACGGCAGAGTCCACCAGACAGATGGATTACTGGATCACGGCAGATGAAGATCCGAAGGCCATTGTGGCCGGTTATACGAATGTCACCGGACATGCACCGGAGTTTCCGGAGGATCTGATGGGGCTGTGGCAGTGCAAGCTCAGATACCGCACCCAGGATGAAGTACTGACCGTTGCAAGAGAATATCGGAAACGCGGGATTAAGATCGATCAGATCGTCATCGACTTTTTCCACTGGACGGTTCAGGGAGACTGGAAATTTGATGAAAAATACTGGCCGGATCCCAAGGCCATGGTGGATGAGCTTCACGGCATGGGTATAAAAGTCATCGTTTCGGTATGGCCGTCCGTTGACAGAAGATCCGAGAATTTCGGTCCCATGATGGAGCAGGGGCTGCTCATAAGGACCGAGCGCGGCGCCGCACAGACCTATGACTATCAGGGGGACTGCGTCGAGATCGATCCCTTCAATGAAAAAACCAGGGAGTATGTCTGGGAGGTCTGCAAAAAGAATTATTACGACCTCGGGATCGATGCCTTCTGGCTTGATAATTCCGAACCCGATTACGGCGTATATGATTTCGAAAATTACCGCTACTGTGAGGGACCGGCCCTGGAATTAAGCAATATGTACCCGCAGATGTACAGCAGGATCTTTTACGATGAAATGGCAAAAGAGCCCGGAAAGAAGGTCGTAAATCTTCTGCGCTGTGCCTGGGCCGGAAGCCAGAAATACGGAAATGTCATATGGTCAGGTGATATCCCCTCAACCTTCGAAGCCTTCTACGATCAGCTGCAGGCCGGCCTTAATATGGGTCTTGCGGGGATTCCCTGGTGGACAACGGATATCGGAGGTTTTATGACCGATGATGTAAACGACCCCGATTTCAGGCAGCTTCTTATACGCTGGTATCAGTTTGCGGTTTATTCCGCGGTACTCAGGATGCACGGAGACAGGGGGCCCTACAATATCCCACCTCTCGATGACAGGGATTTCGGAGGCGGATATCTGCATACCGGCCAGCCCAACGAGCTTTGGAGCTATGGTGAGGATAATTTCAGGATCATGAAGAAATATTATGATATCCGTATAGAGATGCGTGATTATATAAAGTCTCTGTATGAAGAAGCATCACGAAACGGCTCACCCCTTATAAGGACCATGTTCTATGAGTTCCCCGGGGATGAAAAATGCTGGGAACTTACGGATCAGTACATGTTCGGATCAAAATACCTGGCAGCGCCAATACTGAAACTTAACTGCTTTAAAAGAGAAGTGTATCTTCCGGCCGGAAAATGGAAGCTTACCTCAACCGGAGAGATATACGAAGGACCAAAGACCCTGGAGGTCGATGCCCCCATCGACTATATGCCTGTATTTGAGAAAATATGAATCAGAAAAAAAACATCATCATAGATGAAAAAACGCCTCTGCTTGTGCTTGCAGGGCCGATGTTTCTGGAACTGTTCCTGAACACCATGCTCAATAATGTGGATACCCTCATGCTGAGCCATTATGACGAGTATGCCGTCGGAGCGGTCGGAAACGCAAATACCATCATGTTCATGATGAACATCCTTTTCAATGTCATAGCAACCGCCACAAGCGTGGTGGTTGCCCAGTATCTCGGGGCAAAGCTTTATGACAGGATGAACATGATCTATACACTTGCCATCGTTGTTAATCTTGTTACCGGTATAATATTGAGCGGGGTCTTCTGTGCTGCAAATCCGCTTATCATGAATTTCCTTCATGTGTCTAAGGAAATGCGCCCCTACTCCATGATATATATCTACATAGTCGGCGGCGGAGGCTTTATCTCTGCGGTATTCAACGTAATGCTGCAGATATTGAGATGCAACGGGTACACAAAGATCGGAATGTGGGTAACCTTTGCCATCAACATCGTCAATATCATCGGCAACTACATTTTCCTGTACGGCCCTTTGGCTTTCCTTAGGATGGGGGTTCAGGGCGTTGCGATATCAACGGTTCTCGCAAGGTTTTTAGCCGTATCCGCACTCATCTTTTTCTTCTATAAGACAAGGACCGGTCGGATATCCCTTCGCTATCTTAGGCCTTTCCCCGGAAAGCTGCTTGTCAAGATGGTGAAGATAGGTCTTCCCACCGCAGGCGAGAATCTCACCTACAATCTGTATCAGACGACACTTCTTTCCTTTGTCAACGCCATGGGAAACGATGCGGTAAATGCAAGGGCCTACTGCAACACTCTCATTTCCTTTGCAATGATCTTTTCGAATGCCTCTGCCATGGCCACACAGATCATTACGGGGCATCTTGTGGGGGCGGGCAAATCGGACGAAGCCTACAGGAGGGTATTTAAGACCCTGAGTACCTCCATGCCAATAACCATAGCCCTGGCCACGGTCAATGCCCTGATCTGCAGCCACACCTTAAGGCTCTTTACCGGAAATCAGCATATCATCGCTCTTGGGCAGATGATTATGATAGTTGATATTTTCGTCGAAGCGGGGCGCTGCCTGAATATGACCTTTGTAAGCAGTCTCAAGGCAGCAGGGGCCTATATTTTCCCTCTTATCATGGGCATCCTCTGCAACTGGGGCCTCGGGCTGACGACGGGATATACCGTAGGGGTGCTGCTTAATGTGGGTGTCGCGGGCATTTATGCGGGCACAGCCACGGACGAGTGCATCCGCGGTCTTATCGTAATGTATTACTGGTATAAGAAGAAATGGCTGGGGAAGTCCGTTGTTGATAAAAAGGATGTTTTCATCGACATTTGAAATATAATTTTTTATAATGGATCGGAGAGAATGTGTGACACACACGTCTGCGGGGGGTAAAGCGTATTCCTTTATACGGATTTGCAGACATCCGGTATTCGTTCAGCCCCGTCAACCATACAATGGTTTCAAACCATTTTCTCTCAGGGCAGGGGATCAGGACTGATCCCCTTTTTATTTTTTGGCAGCCGACAGGGCAGGGGCTTTTAACCTGCCCGACTTAAAGAAAATGGGAACACTGCTTGAGGCTCTTGTTGATGAGCATAAATGGGAAGAATTTTATAAAGAACGGACAGAGTCCAAAAGCCTGTCAAAGGAAGAGGCACAGATCCTGAGAGGCTATATGGATGAGAAGAGATATCTTAAGACGGCGGAGGCCCTTGTAAGGGGCGAATATACCTTCGGCATCCCCGAAAGATCCCTCATAAGCAAGGGCGGTTCGGACAGGAAGAGGATCATATACAGATTCGGTGAAGATGAGGTATGGATACTCAAACATCTGGCTTTTCTGATGCATGCCTATGACGGTCTTTTTTCCCCTGCCTGTTATTCCTTTATAAAGGGCAGGAACGCGAAAACCGCGGTAAGGGAGATACTCTCCATAAAAGATCTTTCGAAAAAATACTGCCTGAAGGCGGACATACATGATTTCTTCAATTCAATACCGGTGGAGCGTCTGTGTGACCGGATAGATGCCCTTATTGACGATCCCCGTTTAAAAAAAGTGCTGAAGGATTATCTTTGCACGGATCTGGCCTGTGCTTCCGGAAGCGGTGAACTTATCCACGGAAACCGGGGCGCGATGGCGGGAACACCCCTTGCCCCTTTTCTGGCTGATCTTTATCTGACCGACCTTGACAGGCATTTCACGAACCTTTCGGTTCCTTACTTTCGTTATGCCGATGACATCCTGATCTTTGCGGAGGATCTTTCCTCGATCACGGAGCTTAGAGATGAGCTTACCAGGTATGTGTACGGGGAGGGCCTGACCCTTAACGATGAAAAGACCATGTTATTAAAGCCGGGGGATACGCTTGAATTTCTCGGGTTTAGGTATGACGGGGGAAGGATCGATATTTCGGAAAATACAAAACGAAAGATCCGGAATAAGATCAGACGGAAGGCACATGCTCTGTACAGATGGAGACAGAAAAAAGGAGCTGCATTTGAGTCTGCAGCCCTTGTGATGATCCGTTCCTTTAACAGGAAGTTTTATGATGTTAACGAAACCGGGGATTTTTCCTGGTCGAGATGGTTTTTCCCCATCGTGAACACCGACACCGGCTTTCATGAGATCGATGAATACCTTATCAGATATATCCGGTATCTGTATAAGGGAAGGCACTATAAAGGGAATTACAGGGTCGCTTATAAAGATATCAAAGCACTGGGATTTCGTCCCCTCGTTAACGAATTCCACAGATACAGAGGATCAAAAAAGTAAAGTCATAAAGATAAGACGCCTCATGCCTCCTTAATATGTATCAGAACCGAGGTGAAATCACCCCAGGGGCGTTTTATCAGTATTCCGGCATTTTTGAGGGTCGATCCGCTGTATATCCCTTCTCTGCCGTCTATTTTATATTTTTTTCCATCATCAAGTCCCGTGATCTTTATCCTGACGCTGTGCATGAAGGGTTTCACCAGGACCTGTACGTAAGTGACAAGAGCTTCGCTTTTGTCTTTTTTTATGACTGCCACACAGTCGTGATCGTTATTTTCTCTGTACGAGGCAAGTCTGTAATAGTCGCCGTCCCTCACAAGCTCGCTGTATCTATGATAATTCTCCGTCTGTTCCCTGATCTGCTCTTTTTCCTCATCCGAGAGTTTCGTGATGTCAAGTTCATATCCGAAGGTGCCGAGAAGAGCCACATTTCCCCTTGTGTTAAAGGGAGTATTCCTGCCGATGGCGTGATTGGGACATACCGAGACGTGGGCGCCCATTGTGGAGAGAGGGTAGATAAGGGATGTCCCCTCCTGTATGATAAGCCTCTCTACGGCATCCGTGTCGTCGGAACACCAGATCTGCGGACTGTAATAGAGCATTCCGGGATCGAATCTTGCGCCGCCGCCCGAGCAGTTTTCCAGTAAAAGATTCGGGAATTCGGAAATCAGTCTTTCCTGAAGCTCATATACGGCAAGGACATATCTGTGCATAAGTTCTCCCTGACTATCCTTATCGAGGCCGAGGCTTCCCAGATCCGTCAGCTGTCTGTTCATATCCCACTTCACATATTCGATGTTTGCACTGTGAAGGATATCCGAAACGCATTTATATACATGGTCCCTGACTTCTTTTCTTGTGATGTCGAGAACAAACTGGTTGCGGCTTCGGCAGGGAGTTCTGCCGGGGATGCTTATGGCCCAGTCGGGGTGAGCTCTGTAGAGATCCGAATCGGGAGATATCATCTCTGGTTCAAACCATATTCCGAACTTAAGCCCGATGGCATTTACCTCATCCACCAGTTTCTTAAGGCCGCCCTTTATTTTTTCCTCATTAACCTGCCAGTCGCCGAGACTTGTGTTGTCATCATTTCTTTTTCCGAACCACCCGTCATCCATTACGAGCATTTCGATGCCGCACTTCTTTGCATCCTTTGCGATCTCAATCAGCTTTTCACTGTCAAAATCAAAATAGGTGGCTTCCCAGTTGTTTATGAGGATCGGCCTGGGACGGTGCAGGAAGGGGCTTCTGATAAGGTGTTCCCTGTAAAGATCGTGATAGGTCCTCGTCATCTGACCGAGTCCGCATCCCGAATAGACCATGGCAGTCTCGGGAGCTCTGAATTCATCGTCTGGGTCAAGTCTGAACCTGAAATTGTCCGGATGGATACCCATGACGATCCTGAGGGCGTCAAACTGGTTTTTTTCCACCTGAGCAATGAAGTTGCCGGAATAGATCAGGTTGAATCCGTAAACCTCTCCGGTGGTCTGGGTCACATTGCTGCCGACGAGGGCAATGAAGGGATTTTCCTGATGGGAGGATTCGCCCCTTAAGGATCCCACACTCTGCTTGCCGTAGCCGATCTGTCTGTACTGGATATGTCTTTCCCTTGCCCAGGAGCCGTGAAGCACCAGCATCCTGTAATCATCATCATCCATATCCAGACACAGGGACATTATCTTATCAAGATAAACGGTTCTGTCCGAAGTGTTTTTAAGCCTGACGATTCGTATGATGGCATCGCTTCCCTCAAAAATGCTGTAGGAGAGGGTGAGAGTGAGATCAAGCACCTCATCTGCCGCATCGATCTCAAGAGTCAGGGCCTCGTTCTCATCCGCAAAGGTTGCGGGGAGTCCCTCTATCCCGGGCTTTCCTTTTATGATCCTGTGATCCTTATACAGGAACTGGACGCCGGTGTTTCCGTTTTCATCCGTTATGACTATGCTGCTTTCCCTGAAATCCCCGACACCGTTTCCGGAATACTCCGTCGGAAAGGTATCCAGAAAAGAGCATCTTTCCCTGGGGCTTACGGAAGGATAATCCGGATAGTCATCCATTCTGAGAAAATAAGAAACATCATCGTCTTCGATCTTTTTCCCGTAATAGGCGTGACCGAGGAAGCCCTCTTCATCCGCAGCTATGATGATATAGCTTGAGTTTTCCGTATCCAGTTTAAAGGATCTTTTTTCTCTGTTGTATGAGATATTCATATTTCCTCCGATCGGCCGCAGGCGGCCTCTTTTTTTTTGTTTAAGGACCGGGCATCAAAAGCGAGTTTTATTATAACAGGAGACCGGGGGAAAAACATGTATAAAAAGAAATATTTATCGATTTTTTCGAAGGATAAGGATAATGGATATTATCGCACAGATGTTGTATACTTTGTTAAGTGCAGGTGAAAAGGATCATGGTAAAGCAGGAATAATAAGAAGAATATCAAAAGGATCGGAGTAGATATGAGTGCGATCGAGATAAAAAATCTGACAAAGGATTTTGAAGTGGACGGGCAGGTAATAACCGCCCTTAAGGATGTCAGCCTGTCCATAGAGAAGGGAGACATCTTCGGGATAATAGGAATGTCCGGGGCAGGAAAGAGCACCCTCGTGCGTTCCATCAATTATCTGGAAAAACCCACCGACGGAACCGTTTCGGTTGACGGGGTGGAACTGGGAAGCCTTACGGAAAAGGAACTCAGGAAGAAAAGAAGTAAGATAGGAATGATCTTTCAGAACTTCAATCTTCTGGAGCAGAAGAATGTCATAGACAATGTCTGTTTTCCTCTTGAGATAGGGGGGATCAAGAAAAAAGAAGCCAGAGTAAGGGCGAAGGAACTACTGCAGCTTGTGGGTCTGTCAGACAAGGAGAGGGCTTATCCCTCACAGCTTTCGGGAGGTCAGAAGCAGAGGGTAGCCATAGCAAGAGCCCTTGCCACAAATCCGGATATTCTCTTATGCGATGAGGCAACAAGTGCCCTCGATCCGCAGACAACGGGATCGATCCTTGAGCTTATAAAGGAGATAAATGAAAAGTTCGGAATCACCGTGGTCATCATTACCCATCAGATGTCGGTAGTAACCGATATCTGTAAAAAGGTGGCCATCATCGACGGCGGAAGGCTTGTGGAGGTGGGACTTGTGGATGATATCTTCAAGGCGCCGAAGTCGGATGCCGCAAGAGAGCTATTGTCCGGTAAACAGAATTCCTTCACTCCCGTAAAGAAGCTTGAGGCCGAGAGAAAGATCAGGATAGTCTTTCAGGAAAATTCGGCTTATGAGCCGGTGATTGCAAACCTGATCTTAAAGATACAGGAGCCGGTAAATATATTAAAGGCGGATACCAAAAACGTGGGCGGCAGGGCAGTCGGGGAAATGATCCTCGGACTTCCCGATGATGAGATGAAGCAGGCTGAGATAGTATCGGAATTAAAGAGAGCGGGTTTGACCGTAACGGAGGCAGATGAAAATGAATGAAAATGTAGTAAAGATGCTTTTTGACGGTATCGGAGAAACTCTTTATATGACTCTGGGCTCCGTGATAATCGGTTATATCATCGGAATGCCTCTCGGGATCCTTTTGTACGTGACCGGAGAAAAAGGGTTAAAACCCTGCAAGATCGTATATAAAGTGCTTGATTTTATCTGCAATATCATAAGGAGTATCCCTTTTCTGATACTGCTCATACTGCTGATACCCTTTACAAGATTTATCGTGGGGCAGAGCTATGGTTCCACCGCTACGATCGTTCCCCTTGTTATCTGCGCAGCTCCCTATATCGCAAGGGTTGTGGAATCATCCCTTACGGACGTTGACGAGGGAGTCATAGAGGCGGCAAAAGCAATGGGCGCCAGCAATATGCAGATCATCACAAGGGTTCTTCTGGTAGAGGCAAAGACCTCGCTTATGACAGGATTTACCATAACAACCGGCCTTTTGCTCGGCTATTCCGCAATGTCGGGAACAGTAGGAGGCGGCGGACTCGGAGATATCGCCGTAAGATACGGATATTACAGATGGCAGACGGATATCATGTTTATCACCGTATTTTTACTGATCGTGATCTTTCAGATCATCCAGAATATCGGAACCAAGCTTTCAGGAAAGCTTGATCACAGAAAACGGTGAGATTTTATATACGGGATTTGACGGATTCTTATGAATAAAAACGGTGAAATAAAAGAATATATGCCGGTAATGACCGTCTTTCTGATAGCTGCCAATGCCGTTGTGTTCGTCTTACAGCTGATAAACGGCGGCAGCGAGGATACCGGGAGTCTGGTAAAAATGGGTGCGTTTTATGCGCCGTTTGTTCTTGAAGAAGGGCAGTGGTACAGGCTGTTTAATCCCATGTTTCTGCATATAGGGCTGGAACACCTCCTTTTCAATATGCTGGCGCTGTTTTCAACGGGACAGTATATTGAACAGTATTTCGGGAGAGTCCGGTTTGTTATTATATATCTTTTGTCCGGCATTGCCGGAAATGCTCTTACGCTTTTCGGTGAACTGCTCATCACTCACCATTTTGCCGTATCAGCCGGTGCCTCGGGTGCCGTAAGCGGACTGTTCGGGGCGATGGTTATCCTTGCCATCGACAAAAGAACGGGAAGATACTTTTCACTTCCAAGAGTGCTTATCGGACTTCTGTTTCTGATATTTCCCGGGGGCGGAACCGAAAATATCAACGTGACCGCACATGTCGGGGGGATGATCTGCGGTTTCCTTACCGGGCTGTTTTTTTATCTCATTCGTAAAAAACCGGGATACTGACATGTTTTCCTCTGGCTGTGAATGTCTGCCGGGATGAAGGACTGTTTGTTTACCGCGATGGAAGACTGCTGAGATGAAAGGCCGTATGTCTGCATGGATGAAAGTCCCGATTGCATGATCTGGAATTTGAGTATAATATAAGGTGTGATATACGAAAATCGGAGCAGGAGGGTCTTTATCCGATCGAAAAACCGGATATTTAGGTTTTGTGTATGATCAAGGGCCGGGAACTGTGAGTGTGATCGGGATATCAATAAATAAGGAAGAGAGGAATATTTATGAAAAAAGGATTAATTTCAGCACTGATCGCCGGAATGATGGTGGCAGGCCTTATGTCAGGCTGTGTTGCGGCCACAAACGGAACCTCCGGAGCTTCGGCGGGATCCGATAAGGTTATAAAGGTTGCTGCTTCTGCAGTACCGCACGCAGAGATACTTGCACAGGCAAAGGATATTCTTGCCGAAAAAGGTTATGACCTTCAGGTTACCGAGTTCTCGGATTATGTACAGCCCAACAATGTTGTTGAATCCGGTGAGTTTGATGCCAATTATTTCCAGCATATCCCTTATCTTGAGTCTTTTAACGACGAGCAGGGAACGCATCTTGTAAATGCAGGCGGCATCCATTACGAGCCCTTCGGGATCTACCCCGGAACAAAATCTTCACTGGATGAGATCGCTGACGGTGATGTGATCGCGCTTCCCAACGATACCACCAATGAGGCAAGAGCATTGCTGCTTCTCCAGGATAACGGCGTGCTCACGCTTAAAGACGGAGTTGGAATGACCGCAACGGTCAATGATATCACGGATAATCCGAATAACGTGCAGTTTGAGGAGCTTGAAGCTGCTCAGGTTGCAAGAGTAAAGGATGAGGTTGCCTTTGTTGTCCTTAACGGAAACTACGCGCTTGAAGCAGGTTTTTCCGTAGGAAAGGATTCCATCGCATATGAAAAAGCCGATTCGGAGGCTGCAAAGATCTATGTGAATGTGATCGCAGTTAAGGAAGGAAATGAGAATTCCGAGAAGATCAAGGCTCTGGTTGATGTTCTTAAGTCAGATGAGATAAAGAAATACATCAATGATACTTATGACGGAGCGGTAATACCTTTTGAATGACCGTACAGCAGGATGATGTAAAAAAAGAATGATATAAAGAACGGGATGCCGCATCATGTTTGATCTGGTGCGGCAGTCCGTTTTTCACGATTAAGTGAAAAAGAATTATATTATAAAAATCCGATATCAAATAAGACCGGTATCTGAACAGAATGATCCTACTGCTGATAGAACAGAGCTGTGGAAGAGGTTCCGCTTGTTACATACCATCTGTCGGTGCCTTCAAAACGGCTCAGGGTGATATTGACCTGATTGCCGCCGGCATGGCTTTTTACCCAGTATACGATGTTCAGACGGCCGAGAGTATCAAAGGTCTGGCTGTTGATGGCGTTGGTGTTTGTATCGTTATAGTAGAGCTCGATTGTAAGCGGTTTTGACGGGGTAAAGTTATTCTTGCGGCTGCCGCCCTCAAAATATGCTGCGGGAAGCCACTTATAGTTTTTGTCCTTCAGCCTGTCGTTAAAATAGCTGTCCCATCCTGCTTTTCCTGATACGCCTCCTTCGGTAAAGCCTCTTCCATAAGGCTCGATATCCGCAAACAGATATTTCATCATGGACATTCCGTCATCATAATTCTCGGTGAGCCGGTTTACCGACAATACCCAGTAGGCCGCAACACTTCTCGGATCAGATACATCCACGGCTTCTTTGAGTCCTTTTAAGTTTTTGGGAGCAGGATCCTCAAGTATAATATCCTGATCCGAAAGCCAGGCGGATTTCAGCTCAAAGGGCTCATCCGCGGATCTTCCGGAATTGTTTTTGTCCTTTGAACCGTCATTTTTCCTTTCCGTTTTTTTAGTGCCATTTTTAAACTTAGAAGTGATGCTGTTTGTTTTAGCTCCCGTCAGAGCGGCGATTTCCGAACGTACGGATGGTGAAAGAGTTGAAGCACCGGCTTTTTCTGCGGGAAAAAGGATGGAAGCCATCAGGGAAATCCCCAGAACGATAAATATATTGTATTTCTTTTTCATCTCATATGCTCCTTTTGTTCAGAACTGTCTTGTTAATAAACATCATACACATTACGGCATTTGCAATATCTGCAAGCTTCTTCCCCACTGGCTCCTGATACTGCATTCTTATGGAATCTCCAAGCAAGATCACTTTTTTCATTGTATTTAACTCCCTGACAAAACTGAAATCATTATGACAGATCCGGGATATCCCTATTTTTCGAATATACAACACCCTGCTTGTGTGGGATGGTCGTATATCAGTTTTTCTCCGGCGTCGGACCGGTATGTCAGCAATTTAAAAATGATCATAATATCTCCGCCGGCAGCTATTGTCATTATCAGGCCAATGGAAAGGATCAATGCGGAACCGATGGCAATCGCGATGATCAAAGGAATGATCCCGAGGATGATCATAGGCATCGCGGCACCCATTATATATCCGGCTTTCTTAAGCGGGGTACAGCAAGTGGCATAGGGAGTCAGATACTGTTTCATAAAGCCCAGCTCGATATCTTTCATACCGTTTTCCGCGAAGAAGCTCCACGTAAAGCCGTGGATCAGCTCATGAATAACAACCAATACGAGTATGCTGATGAAAAAGATCAGAAAATCCCTCGTATTCCCGATGATCGGGATAACCCCGGGATTGTTGACCGCAAACAGGCCTACTCCTATTACAACGATCGGGATCGCGAGAAAGATGGCCACGACGTTCGCCCATACGATTCCGATGGTAAGTTCCACCTTGCGATAGCCCATAGTCTCCATATCGGCACAGACTTCTTCGAACTTCTTCAAGCGCCGCTCTTCCGCAGGGCTTAGTTTTCGTGCTTTTTCTTTGTCAAATCCTCTTCCCATAGCAAGCCTCTTTATCTATTGTTTCCTCTCGTTTTGTTGCTTTTTATTTTATCATAGGCCCGACATTGGCTAAAAGCAATAAATTTACCTTGTTTCTCCTTATTTTATTGCTTTTAAACTCTTGGCAACCAAACACATCGGCATTATTATGTGTACTAGTCGTGCTAGTCGTGTTAGTACAGTTACTGTTGAACGACCCTCCAAATTTGGAGGGTCGTATTTGAAAAGAACGGACGGTGAGATAATCTCTGCCGATTCAATGCAGGTATACAGACATCTGAATATCGGATCCGCAAAGATCACGGACAGCGAGATGTGCGGGATAAAACATCACCTCATAGACA
>JAIKZD010000126.1 GCA_024682555.1 Lachnospiraceae bacterium
CTCTATCTTCGGATTGTTCACGATATCCGCCTCCAGATCATAGTGGTTACCGTCTCCCACCCAGAATCCGAGTGATCTGAAAAAATCGGTCTTCGCTTCGTCCGGCTCCGGAATTCCCGAAAAGAAATTGACAAAGTCTTCTCCGACGATGATATTTTTTACTCCCAGTAAAGCAAGCCTGTCTGAAGCCGCTTTCACCAGTGCGCTCCCATAGCCCTTTCTTTGTTCGTTCTTATCTACAGCCAGCACGGACAGCCACGCCGTATCAGGATACAATTCCCGATTGTGTGATATCTTTGTTCCAATAAAGCCAAGCATCTTACCGGTGTCCTTATCACATATACATAAGCTTGCTTCGGGACAGAAATCGGCATCATTTATTAGTTTTCGCTCCAAATTGTTCTCTGTAACAAAGTATTTTGAAGGAAATACCTTTTCGCATATTTTAGCAGCCTCGGCGCACTGTTCTTTTGTAAATGCTTTTTGTACACTCATTTCATTCACCCGCTCTTTTCTTTTTTATCATCATCAGTACAAATGCCGCCACATAAGCCAGCACCAGCAAGACAGCCACAATAGCCTCAACGATATATAGTTTTGTATTTGTTTTACCATCCGGTGATCCGGCTTCTTCGCCGTCAGGGCTGTTATCAGTTCCTTCCGCAGCTTCTGCCTCCTGTGTTGCAACTGCATCTTCTGTTTGCACCTTGCCTGCAGTTTCCTCGGTTTCATTATCTCCTGTGACTTCCGGATCGGATGATTGTGTTTCCTCGTTAAAAAAGCGCGTATTGGCAAGCCTGTTTCCGAGAACTTTATCATATTCGTAAATAAAATAGAATTCATACTCGAATACTGCAAAGCCACATCCTGCCGCTTCTGCGATCTGTGCATGATGATCCAGGCTTTCCGGAGAAAAACCGCTCTGAGCCGATATGCCGACCACAACCTTGTCCGAATCCCTTCCGGCAGCTGTCACAGAACTGATCACATGATCTGCTACCGAATTTTCATAATAAGCCATAGGGACCAGCCAATCCGCATATCCCTTTTTCATCCAGAGCCGCGCAGATTGCATGTAATTCGACTCTGCGTAGGCAAAATAAGGAGAAACCGAAACAGATATTATCAGATCAGGTCGAACACTCTTCAGCGTAGTGTAGCAACTTCTGACAAATTCGGTCACCGCATCCTGTTTGAATCTTACAAATGCAAGTGCTTCTTCGCTTCCGGGTTCTGCCTTTACCGCATCAATTCCATAAGCTTCTTTAAAAGCATTCAGAGTGTACTCATCATAGCCAAAATCCACACTGTCTGTTTTTTCGGGATAACGTACATAGTCAAGTTGCAGACCGTCAAGAGCATATCTTTCGCAGACGTATTTATATAGGCCTATGACCCACTCTCTGCACTCAGGTCTGACAGGATTAAGTACATACATCTTGCCATACATGGTAGATTCATAGTTGTTTCCTGCATTATCCTCCAGCAGCCATTCCGGATACTGTTTGATCAGAGGACCGCCGTCGTGATATGATTCAAGCCCCGCAAAAAGAGAATCACACCATGCGTGCACTACCATTCCCCTGCTGTGGCATGCATCCAGATATGCCTGTAATACATCAAATCCCTCATAATCGGGATTATGGGTCGCACCCTCGTAATCTGTAGGGAAAATGGTATATCCGTTGAATACAGTATTTAAGAAAACGGCATTAAAACCCGCATCTGCGATCTTCTGCACTGCCTGTTCAACCTCTTCCGACGTTTTTTCCTTAGGCTGATGCCATATCGCGCGTATCTGCCCTGCCTTTGAAGGATCCGTTTTTTCAGCATCACTTCCCGCTGACGTATGCTGTACAGGCAACAGCATACAGATCATCAAACATAATGCGATCGATATGACACTGACACTCTTCTTTTTCACCCCAATATCCCTCTCTTATCCTTACTTTGTAGTAAACTCGGTTTTTATCGGCCTGTCGCATTCCTTCCCCCAGGAATTGATCGCTGTCACTTTTACTTCATAATGCGTTTGAGACATCAGTTCTTCAAACTCCTGAGTAAGCTTTTCGGGCATATTCATGAAGTAGAACTCAGACCATACGGACTCGCTTTTTACTATCTTTTCATCAACATAAAAATCAAAACGATAACTGTGGATGCAATCTTTGTCCGAAGCCTGAGGGATGATCAATGTCACCGAACTGTCAGTGACCTTTTTTACCGTCACTGTTGCGCTTTCATCAAAACTTGGTTTTCCGGCCTTTTCCGCTCTCTTATCGGTATACTTGAAATTCTCGGGGACAAAAGGTGCTTCGATCCTGTACTCAAAGGGAAAAAACTGTTCGGTTATCCCGTCATATGCCCTGACAACCACAGTATCATCTTCTTCCACCTCAACTATATAGAACTGAAAAGCATCCGTAGCTCTGGGCGGTATAGTGCCGTATATCATACCGGGTTCGAGTTCAAAATAACTTAATGTCCCGCATCCGAGTGCTGTAAAGGTTCCCTGCCATATCGAACGCGGATCGTTGACCGGATAATGCGAATGTCCGGAAAAATCAATGACCTGCGGATACTTGTCAAATACAGGCTTCAGGCAGGCATCTCCCCAAAGGTCGGATCCATATACCGTATCCCCCACATGATAATGCTGCTGTACAAAGATCGGCTTATCAGGCGTATCGGCCTTGGCTTTTTCAAGTTCGTTTTCAAGCCATTCCAGCTGATCGTCATACCCCACATAAGATGTAAGTGATACTCCTATGAAATGGTATCCGTTGATGACCTCATGGGTATTCATGCTCTGCTCCATGATGCGCACCCAGCGGTCGCTCACATGCTTTCCCGCCTCATCAAAATACTCGTGATTACCCATTACCAGTAATGGCCTCGTACCCTCTCTGATACTCTTGTCAAGGATCTCTTTAAATGCGGCCATCTCGCTCTCATGCCCTCGCTTGGTCTGGTCTCCCGCTACCAGCAGCGCGTCTAACGCCGGATATTCCTGCTTTTCCGCATAATCATAGATTCTGTTCATTGCCCGCTCAAAGCGCAATGCCTCTTCATCCGTTGTCTCTCCTGTATGCACATCACTCATGACTGCAAATCGCAATACAGTCTTCTTTTCTGCATTCATTATCTGTATCTCCTTTAAAAAATCACTTTTTTACGGATCCAATCCGACAGTTGAACTGCCATTTTCTCATGCCTTATCAAAGAAGGATGGCCCACGGCTCCTTCGCCGTCCCCTTCCTCGTTATCAGAAAACCTCATTAGATATAAAGGTGCGTTTTCTTCCGCTCTTACTGCTTTGATAGCTTCATCGATCTCATATCCGAGAAGATCCGTCATGGCATTTGTCACACAGACGATCGGTTTTCCTCTATGAGTACCTGTCAGATACCTTAAAAACCTCTGATACGCCTGTTTAAAAACTTCTTTTCGGTCCTCATGATCTCTCGTATAACTGGCATCATTCGTACCGAGATTGACAACTATCAGATC
>JAIKZD010000050.1 GCA_024682555.1 Lachnospiraceae bacterium
ATAGACTGATAAACAGTGGCTTCTATGATTTAGCCACAGCCTATCAGTCTGTGCACGCCAACTATTGAAAGCGCCGTATACCGAACGGTACGTACGGTGTTGTGAGAGGACGGGAGCTAGTCACTCCCTCCTACTCGATTGCATGCATCACAGGCACGCGTTTTTTTGCTTATGCGGGATCCGGCGGTCCGGACCCTGCACGATGGATTTACTGCACGGTGGATTCCCTACACGATTGATTTGTTCAGGTAGGCGATCTGCTCCTCTGTCAGCGTATCGATCTTCTTGCCGAGGAAATCAAGCTTTCTTACGGCTACCTCATGATCCACTTCCCTGGGAACATCGATGATCATCTTATCAAGCTTTCCTTCATGCTCCACAAGATACTTTGCGGAAAGAGCCTGGATGGCAAAGGACATGTCCATGATCTCCGCGGGATGTCCGTCTCCTGCCGCAAGGTTAACGAGTCTTCCTTCGGCGATAACGTTGATCCACTGTCCGGTGGGAAGCTTGTAGCCCATTATGTTGTGGCGCATCTCCTTTGATTCGACGGCAATCTTTTTAAGTCCTGCCATATCTATCTCACAGTCAAAATGACCTGCATTGCAGAGGATGGCGCCGTCCTTCATTACCGCGAAGTCTTCTTCGTCTATTACCTTATCGCAGCCCGTTACGGTTACAAAGAAATCACCGACCTTTGCAGCCTCGTTCATGGGCATTACGTCAAATCCGTCCATAACCGCTTCGATGGCCTTTACGGGATCGATCTCCGTGACTATGACCCTTGCACCGAGCCCTTTTGCTCTCATGGCAACACCCTTGCCGCACCAGCCGTAGCCTGCGACAACCACTCTTTTGCCTGCAACTATGAGGTTGGTGGTGCGGTTGATGCCGTCCCATACGGACTGGCCCGTGCCGTATCTGTTATCAAAGAGATGCTTGCAGTCCGCGTTGTTTACAAGGACCATGGGGAACTTAAGATCCCCTGCCCTGTCCATGGCAAGGAGCCTTATGATGCCTGTGGTGGTCTCCTCGCAGCCTCCGATAACGCCGGGGATAAGATCCGTAAGCTCCGTGTGCATCATGTGTACCAGATCTCCGCCGTCATCTATTATGATATTGGGTCCCGGTGTGAGGACCGCCCTGATGTGTCTGTCATATTCCTCGGGTGTGGAACCGTACCAGGCATGAACCTCAAGCCCTGCCTTTACAAGTGCGGCCGCAACATCATCCTGGGTGGAAAGGGGATTGGAACCGGTGACATACATCTCTGCTCCGCCTGCCGCAAGGACCTTGCACAGATAAGCCGTCTTGGCCTCAAGATGTACCGAAAGAGCTACCTTCTTGCCCGCAAAGGGTTTCGTCTTTGAGAAATCCTCTTCAAGTGTCCTTAATAAGTCACAGTTTCTTTTTACCCATTCGATCTTTTTTTCTCCTGCTTCGGCAAGATTAATGTCTCTGATCTCACTGCTCATAGATTTACCTCCGTAAAAAAAGAATGTCAGGGTCAAAAATCCTTTGCCCTGACATTGATCTTCGACCCGTATAACAACAATATTATCATCAGCCGAATTTTTATTAATGTGATGGTCGTCTGCCCTGTCATCACAGGTTGGTTCATTATTAAACGGGACATCCGTTTCGTTTAGGTTAGTATATCATATAAGATTTTCGGGATTCAAGCACTTTAGTTCATCAATGACAAAAAGCCCGTCTTTTCTGATGAGAACATCATCAAAATAGATCTCTCCTCCGCCGTATTCCGGTCTCTGGATCCATACAAGATCCCAGTGGATGGCGGACTTGTTTCCGTTGGGAGCCTCATCATAGCAGTTGCCCGGGGTGAAGTGAATGGAACCGTTTATCTTCTCGTCAAAGAGGATATCCTTCATGGGAGTGTTGACATAGGGATTTACACCTATGGCAAATTCGCCCACGTATCTGGCGCCTTCATCCGTGTCAAGAAGTTTGTTTATCTTTTCATCGTCATTGCAGGTGGCTTTGATTATCTTTCCGTCCTTGAATTCAAAGCATACCTTTTCATAGGTAACGCCCTGATAAAGAGAAGGAGCATTATAGGTGATGATACCGTTAACGGAATCCCTTACGGGGGCAGTGAATACTTCGCCGTCCGGTATGTTCATCTCACCTGCGCAGGGGATGGCGGGTATATCCTTAATGGAGAACTTAAGGTCAACACCGGGGCCCTTTAAATGTACCCTGTCCGTTCTGTTCATGAGATCCACAAGGGCTTTCATTGCCTCATTCATTTTGGAATAATCAAGCAGGCATACCTTGTAATAGAAGTCCTCGAAGGCCTCAAGGCTCATGCCCGAGAGCTGTGCCATGGCACTGTTCGGGTATCTTAAAATGACCCATCTGGTCTTGGGAACTCTGATGTCGTGATGGACGGGAGTGGCATAGAGCTTGTCGTAGAGAGAATTTCTGTCGGAGGGTACGTCCGATAACTGGGACACATTATCCGTGCCTCTGATACCGATGTAACAGTCCATATTGCTCATCTCAAGGCAGTCAACCTTTGCCATGAGCTCAAGCTGCTCTTCATTGCAGTTAAGCATCATCCTTCTCTGGACCCTCTGACCTGTGTAGTGGGGGAAGGGAAGACCTCCGGCAGCATAGACCTCATCAACAAGGGCACAGGCAAGATCCTCGGTGGATGCGCCTATGTAGTGGATATACACCTTATCGCCTTTTTTGACCTTGCAGGAATAATTCACCAGATTATGTGCAAGTTTTGTGATTCTTTCATCCATAGTTTGTCACCTCTTATATAAAATTTTTGATTCTTTTTTGGTATATCCTGATCTTTATTTGATCCGTATTTTATTCCGAACTTACGGTATAGCTTATGAAGCTGTTTCCGTTTGCCTCAAACCAGGCAGTGGAATCGTTAAGCCCCAT
Source organism: Lachnospiraceae bacterium (assembly GCA_024682555.1). Lineage (GTDB taxonomy): Bacteria > Bacillota > Clostridia > Lachnospirales > Lachnospiraceae > UBA2868. The sequence goes on from JAIKZD010000050.1 coordinate 2,923, forward strand.
CTTTTTAATGGTGCCCTCCCTCGGGTCATAGATCACGGTGTTCTTACTATCATAACCGATGATAAGTACGGTATCAAGATTGTCGACCACGGCAAGTACGGGAGATCCAACCGACACATAATACAGTACTGATCTTAAGCTGCATCCCGTCAGATCGAGAACTGTCCTGTCGCTTATGCTTTCTCTTAAGATACCAAGTATACTTCCCTGTGACATTAAGGAGTCGGTGTCTTTGTATACTCCTGCCTTTTTTAGCATCTCATCGACACAGATCATCCTGGTGTTCGTGGTCTCATCCGCAAGCCGTTCCTCGCTGATCTCCTCGATCCTTGTCTTTTCCTTCCTGTTTCCGGCCTGCCAGATATATGCGCATTTTTTGTCCACAACATTTCCGAAGATGCTCTCGGCGCGCTTAACCGCATCCGCTTCCCTGGTAACGATGGAATCGACCTCACCCTTTGCATATACATAGTATCTGCTTATGTTGTCCTCGCCGTTTAAAAGAAGGCTCCGGTCGCCCTCAAACAGGACACCGGCCGGCGTTGTGATTCTTGGCGCTTCCTTGGAGCGGGCCTTAAAGATCTCGGTCTGGTAGGTTGTCTCCATTTCATCGGTGATGACATATCTGTATCTGTTCTTGTAACCCACGGTCTCCACATTGCTGATGATCTGGTCATCCTCTGCCTCCCTGAGCCTTCCGGTCTCATCGGGATATACCCTTTTAAGATTGATGATATTGTCCACAAACTCGGCATCAATGACATAGTACCCGGGCTCCCTGTATTCTTTTAACAGCTCACCGGTGGAGCTTAGGATACAGATGGAATGCATGGGTAAAAGAGTGGCGCCTGTTTCATCCGTTGCTATGTCGGTGGACATTACCTTGCCGTAAACAAAATCATGTCCCATATAACCTAAGGGAATGAGCACCTCAAGGGAAGAACTTCCGATATCCACGGGTTCGTTTCTGTCAAGGTTCATGATCCGCAGGGTGTTGTAATTGTACAGATTTGTTTCGGGCTGCCAGGCTATAACGCTGTTGTCCTTACTGGAGACGAACCTGAGCTCGTCAAGCTCGCTTACCAGGATCTTATAGGTCTTATCCTCAAGGGAGATCTGATATACGCTGCCGTCAAGATACAAATAAAAGATGCCGCGGTAATTGATATAGGAGAGAGCTTCTATATCGTGTTTTAAAAGGACATAGGATTTCGTATAGGGGATGAAAAGCTGTTCCTCCGTGGTATTTAACACGCTGTCGTAAAAATACAGGGCGATGCCTTCTTCACCCTCATGAGATCCCCTGTTCATATAACCGTAAACAAGGAAGGTCAGGTTACCCTGTTCATCCATTGTGAGGACCTTGATGCCGTGTTCGTCAAATCTTGTCCGCACATCATCATTATTCTCATCCCAGAAGGAGAAGACCCTGGCAATGTTATTGTTTGAAGAGTTGTAGCTGTAGAGTTTGTTCCCCTGGATAAAACAGAAGATGTTTCCTTCATCGTTTTCCTTATATTCGATGGGAGAGCTTATGATCCCGTGTATGAGTTTGTCATTGATCAGAAGAGTATCCGCCTCATGATCCGTCACCTGATCCATGGTCCTCTCATATTCCATGAGATGCATTCGCTCGTTCCCTTCCCTGATCCTGAAGAATTCCTTTATATAATATTCGTGCTCACGGACGGCGACCCTGTAATCCAGCTCAATGCAGGCGTTTGTCCTGTCCGCGTCAAGAAGCTTCATCTGCTTCTCGCTGCATACGCTGGGAGAAAGATCGCCCCATGTAAGCTGTCTGAAGTTTGAATGGATGTTGACATATCCGAAGCTTGAATTGTCTCCTTCGGAATTGGATTCCATGTATTTCTTCAGTTCGACTGCAGCTTCCCTGTCAAAGGTTTTTGCGGAAAAATCCTTTACAAAGCCGAATTTGGAGGCAAGTCCAAGATCCTCCGTTTCGATGAATCTTATGTAGTATTTTGCAGTAATGGTTTCGGAAGGGTTATTGTCGGAAATGGAGAGCTTTACGATGAGCATATACTCCGTCTCGGGATTGATGAGATCCTTGATATGGATGTCACCGATGATCTGAGTGCCCTGCTTGGTGTATTCCTCCAGGGGCTGATCCTCAATAAGTCTTGACATATCCATGGTCCTTACTTCGTATCCGATGCCGGACACTACCGTCCCGAAGGTGTCGATAAACACTCTGACGGTCCTGTTTTCGTCAATGGGAGTGATGCACCCGCGCAGATAGTTTCCTTCCATGTCCATGGTGTAGCCGTGGCTTATGTTTACTTTTTCATCATTTAAAACGGTATAGAGAACGGGAAGAGTGGCAGAGGGCATCTGCACCGTCATATCCTGGCTCTCCGTATTTATCACAAGGCTTGTAACGATCATGGAGCTGATAAAAACCGTCAGTATGACCGCCGCCATTATAAGGGCTTTTTTCATAAATTTAAAACGTTCCTGTTAATGATCTGTTCTGTTATCGGTCCGTTCCTGTTACCGACCGGTCTCTGCTATCGACCGGTTCCTGACCGGACCGAAACTATTATAACATTTCATGAGGGGGTGTTCATTATATTTCGGTGAAGATTATGGGGATGATCATGGGGACGATTATGGGGATCATGGGGGAAGTGTTATCGGGGAAATGCAGAAAAACTATACGGATCAACAGGGTATATGATGAGGAAACACTTACATATTGAGCCTTTCGGTATAACAACCACTAAATGCTGTGGTTGTCATAACTATTTATTGGTGATATACTTTATAGTGTATTTTTGGGGAATTTATGCGGTTTTGTATCAGATTATGTTAATGATCGAATGGAGACCGCGGCCGGATCTCAGCTGACGGTTGCATATGAATGCAGTCGGATTGCGGGATTTCGGTATATGTTAAGTAACATCCGTGACATGAGAAATGAGGGTTTAACATGTCACGAACAGCCATTCGTCAACAGGCGAGCGGGAACTTATAAATGGTGCTTACAAAATAATAAGGGTGGAGAGTATGAAAAAATTCAAACAGGTTCTTTTAGCGACAGCAATAATGCTGATCGGTATCTTGGGCATTTCTAAAGAGGTGAAGGCGGAGGATCCTTCCGTTTCTGCAGTTCTTTCCGTGGATGGATCAAACAACTTAACCGTGACACCCACTATAAACAATCCTTTATCTAGCATGTCATACATTATCACATTTGGCGTGGAAGGGGAAATCCCTTTAGGTAAATTTGAAGATACCCTTTCGGGTTCGGTTACCGGACCTGTTGAATTATCACCTGCACAATTGACGATAGGTCAAATAAAAGAATATGCAACTAAAAATCTCGATAACGGATCTGTTGTGATCAAGATTATGACTGCAAAATACAAGGGTGAAGGAAGCGAAACCTATAATATCGATATGAGTGTTACCGCCAATCCAACACAGATAGAAATCCCTTTATATAAATTGTCTGTAGTAGCAGATCCTGAGGAAGGTGGAGATGTTACGGCAGTAGGAACTTATACGGGAGAAGGCAGTACGAGTTCTTCCGCCTGGGGTTTAATAGGAGAATCTATTACCATTACCGCTACTCCTAATGCCAATTATACATTCGATAGCTGGACCGGAAGTAGTAATGTTTCTTTTCCGGATGCGTCACATGTAACTATTGCTAGTGCTGGAGATGCCACGGCAACAGCTCACTTTACAGCTAATGCGACAGTAACATCTATATCAGTTGATTCCACTTCAGTGGCGCTTACTTCGGGCGTAGCAAAAACGTCAGGTCTTCCGGTAGCCACTCTTGATGCGGCTGCAGGTGATGGAAGCAAGATTACCTGGGAGCCAGTGGATGGTTCCACCAGTAATATTGCCAGTGCACCATATAGTTCTGCTGCGTTGGAGGCTCCTAATGGATATAAGAATACCATAACGAGTATTACAGCGACCCTTGCAGATACTACCCAACAAGGATCATTTAAACTCAGACCTGTATATGATAAGAACGGTGCGAATATAGCTGGACCTGAGGTTACTTTCACCGTCACTGCTCAGCCCGTTGGAACAACTATTAGAGTTAATCTCGATTCTGTGACACTTAATACTGGAGTAACCACAACTTGGGCAAGGGGTCTTCCGTCAGCCATTCTTTCTCCGGAAACAAGCGCCGGAAGTAAGGTC
>JAIKZD010000149.1 GCA_024682555.1 Lachnospiraceae bacterium
AGTACGGCGACAATGTGGATACCGATGTGATCATACCCGCAAGATATCTTGCGATCCAGGACCAGAAGGAATTAGCCCTTCACTGCATGGAGGATATAGACGATACCTTTGTAAAAAGGGTAAAAAAGGGAGACATGATAATAGGCGGAAAGAATTTCGGCTGCGGTTCCTCCAGGGAACACGCCCCGCTTGTCATAAAGACTTCCGGCGTAAGCTGTGTGATCGCAGAGACCTTTGCCAGGATCTTTTTCAGAAACGCCATAAATATAGGTCTCCCCATCATAGAATGCGTTGAAGCAAGCCGGAACATTGACGAGGGAGATGAGATACTTGTGGATTTCGATCTCGGTATCATCAAAAATCTTACCAAAAATGAAGAATATAAAGGACAGCCCTTTCCCGAGTTCATGCAGAGGATCATAAAGAGCGAGGGCCTGGTGAATTATATAAACGGCAGCCGGGAATAGGGATCCATGCTTAAGAAAGGTGACATCATCTTCATTATCGCAACGATCCTTGCCTGCGTCTTTATATCTGTTATTACCGTAAAGGGAACAGGCAGCCATGAAGCGGTGGTCTGCGTAAGCGTTGACGGAAAGGAAACGGCACGTTACCCGCTGTCGGAGGATCGCAGTGTTTTGATAGAAGGGGCCCGGGGCCTTAAGGTAAACTTAAGGATACATGAAAACAGGGCAGAGGTGGAAAGCGCGGACTGTCCGGATAAGCTCTGTGTACACCAGTTTCCCGTAAAAAAAGAGGGTGACAGCATAGTATGTCTGCCCGCAAGAGTGATGATCACGGTCAGGGACTCTTCGGATACGGGAGGATCTGAAACGGATAAAGGAGAAAATGAGCCTGATGCCATCACATACTGAAAATGATAAGCGAGGCATGATGAGCACCGGAAAACTCTTAAGAATGTCCGCACTCCTTGCTCTGTCCCTCATTATCGGATACGTGGAATATCTCATACCCCTTCCCGTGGGAATACCCGGTGTAAAGCCCGGTATAGCCAACGTGATCGTACTTATCTGTCTTATGTTTTACGGGTGGAAGGAAGCTTTTCTGATACTTTTGCTCAGGATCTTCCTGCAGGGATTTCTGTTCGGGAATTTCTTCGGCACGGTATTCAGCCTCTTTGGCGGTATCCTTGCCTTTCTTGCGATGTCGGGAGCTTATGCTTTAAACGGTGAAGATGAACGCCTTAAGCTGAGCATCATCGGGATCAGCATGATCGGGGGCGTTTTCCATAATATAGGACAGACACTGGCCGCGGCGGTTCTGATAGATGAACTGAGAGTAATATCATACCTTCCGGTCCTTATGTCTGCAGGGCTTTTGTCCGGAGCGCTTACGGGGGTTCTTGCATTTTATCTTAAAAGACCGCTTGAAAAAATCTTAACGGAGTATCGGGGAGGATCGCATGATCGCATATCTGAAAGGTGAAGTTGCAGCAATATATGAGGAACAGATAGTTCTTGAGGTTTCCGGCATCGGATATAACATCCTTATGCCTTCAAGTGCCCTGGAGCTGATACAGGGGATAGGAAACGAGGTCAAGGTTTACACCCATTTAAACGTAAGGGAGGATGCCATGCAGCTTTACGGCTTCCTTACAAAGGATGATCTTGATTTCTTCAGACTACTGCTTGGCGTTAACGGAGTGGGACCGAAGGCGGCCCTGTCAATCCTGTCCACCATCAGTCCGGATGATCTGCGTTTTGCCGTTCTTTCCGGAGATGCCAAGACCATAGGAAAGGCACAGGGGATCGGTGCAAAGACGGCCCAGAGGATAATAATAGATTTAAAGGATAAGGTTGATCTTGAGGATGCCTTTGAAAAGAAGCTGTCACACACCGGTGCGGGAAAAGAAGAGAATTCCGCTCAGGACAGGCTTGTCAGTGATGCGGTGGAAGCCCTGACCGCACTCGGATATTCCGCTGCGGATTCCTTAAGGGCCGTGAAGAAGGCTCGCGGCGAAGGCGGAGAGGAAGAGGATATAGAAGCGTTGCTTAAGAGGTCCCTTAAGTATATTTCAGTAAAATAAGATCAGGGATTCCTGATCGAAAATAAGAGAGCAGGATATGGCAGACAGATCGATACAGACAAGCATAACCGAAGAAGACATAAAGATAGAGGGTTCCTTACGTCCCCAGAGACTTAAGGATTATATCGGGCAGGACAAGATCAAGGAGAACCTTACCGTCTATATAGAGGCGGCAAAGCAGAGGAAAGATCCTCTTGACCATGTATTGCTCTATGGCCCTCCGGGACTGGGAAAAACAACACTTGCGGGTATCATAGCAAATGAGATGGGAACCCATATCAAGATCACCTCGGGACCTGCCATAGAAAAACCCGGGGAGATAGCGGCGATACTCAATAATCTGGAAGAAGGGGACGTCCTTTTTGTGGATGAGATACACAGATTAAACAGGCAGGTGGAGGAAGTTCTGTACCCCGCAATGGAGGATTACTGCATAGATATCCTTATCGGTAAGGGCGCTTCGGCAAGATCCATCAGACTTGATCTCCCCAGATTCACCCTGGTGGGAGCCACAACGAGGGTCGGTCTTCTGACAGCCCCTTTGAGGGACCGGTTCGGAGTTATTCACAGACTTGAATTCTATACCTTTGAACAGCTTAAGACCATTATCCTTCATTCAGCCGAAAAGCTGAATGTCGAGATAGGAGAGGAAGGCGCCATGGAGATCGCAAGGAGGAGCCGCGGAACGCCGAGACTCGCAAACAGGCTGTTAAAAAGAGTAAGGGATTTTGCGCAGGTAAGATATGACGGAGTGATCAGCACGGAGGTCGCTCATTCTGCACTGGACCTTATGGATGTTGACAGGATAGGTCTTGATCATATCGACAGGAATCTCCTGCTGACCATGATCAATAAGTTTGAGGGGGGACCTGTGGGCCTTGATACCATTGCTGCCGCAATATCGGAGGACTCCGGTACCATCGAGGATGTTTACGAGCCCTATCTGATCCAGAACGGTCTCATAATCAGGACACCCAGAGGAAGGGTGGTAACAAAGGCTGCCTATGATCATTTTTCCATTCCCTTCCCTTCGGATTCCTGATGTTACCATCAAAGCTTCCGTTCTGCGGTTCCGAGCCCGGGACGGATGTTCGCGGCAATGCCATGATGGCTGCAATCTTGACGAATAAAGCGTATTTGGGATATAATAAATCAGTTGGAATATAAATTTTGAACGACTCTGAAGAGACGGTCTTTAATTGATAACAGGGTAGATGATACCCGGATATAAGGGGTGATAATTTGGCAGGCAGAAATAATACCGAAGTTGTAATCGGAGATAAGGTCATAAGGCTTGGCGGTGCCGAAAGCGAGGAATATATGCAGAAGGTTGCTGCGTATATTAACGGCAAACATGATGAATACAATAAAATAGAGTCATTCAGAAGACAGCCTGCCGATATGAAGAGCGTTCTCATGCAGATCAATATCGCGGATGATTATTTCAAGGCAAAGACGCAGCTTAAGGAACTTCAGGAAGAACTTGAGGTGAAAGACAAGGAGCTCTACGATATCAAACATGAGCTGATCGCCACTCAGATCAAGCTTGAGAGCAAAGAGAAAATGATAAAAAAATACCAGAGCGAACTGGCGGGTAAATAGTAAAAAAGGCTGTCTGAGACAGCCTTTTTGATTAACGGGTATGGAACAGGAAATGATGAGAGCTGAACTGCTGTCGCCGGCAGGTGATATGGACTGCCTGAAGGCAGCACTTAATGCAGGCGCGGACGCAGTATATTTAAGCGGTGTAAAATACGGAGCAAGGGCATATGCCGGAAATTTTACGGATGAGGAGCTTAGGGAAGCTTTAGGCAGAGCCCATTTCTTTGGCAGAAAGATATATCTTACGGTCAACACCCTTTTAAAGGATCCCGAAACGGAGGAATTGTACGATTATCTCTATCCTCTTTATGAGGACGGACTTGACGGCGTGATCGTTCAGGATATGGGTGTCATAAGGCTTATCGGGGATATGTTTCCCGGCCTTCCCCTTCATGCAAGTACACAGATGTCCGTTACCGACACCGAAGGGGTCAGATTTCTTGAGTCCTTTAACGTAAAACGCGTGGTCCTTGCAAGGGAACTGTCTCTTAATGAGATAGCCCGTATACACAGGGACACGGATACGGAGCTTGAATGCTTTATCCACGGAGCTTTGTGTTATTCCTATTCGGGGAAATGCCTGATGTCATCATTTATCGGCGGAAGATCGGGGAACAGGGGAAGATGCGCCCAGCCCTGCAGGCTTCCCTATCCGGAAAAATACCTGCTAAGTGCCAGGGATATCTGTACCCTCGCCCTTCTCCCAAAGCTTACGGAAGCGGGAATAGCCTCCTACAAGATCGAAGGGAGGATGAAGAGCAAAGAATATGTGGGTTCCGTTACCGGGATATACAGAAAGCACATGGACATGCTGTATGAGAACGGACAGGAAGCCTATGATGTCCGTAAGGAAGATTTTGACAAACTGATTAATCTCTATACCAGAAGCGGCAACAGTGAAGGATATTATCTTAAGAAAAACAGCCGTGATATGATCACCATAAAGAAGCCTTCATATGAGACCACCGATGATGAGCTTTCAAAAAAAACATACGAAACCTATGCGCTTTCGGCCTCCCGTCATGCCATTTGCGGGCAGGTCTTCCTTAAGGAAAACGAAGAAAGCAGACTGACCGTGTTTCTTAAGGATGATGAAAACATGCGCGTAACGGTCACCGGGGACAGGGCGGAGACGGCGGTAAAGGAGCCTCTCGGCAAAGAGGATATCATAAAGCAGATAAAAAAGACCGCAGACACGGGCTTCATCTTTGATACGATAGAAACCGAAGTTTCGGGCAGGGTCTTTATGAGAAATTCGTCCCTTAACGCTCTCAGACGGTCCGCACTTTCAGCCCTCAGAGATCTGATCCTTTCAAGGTATTTAAGAGATCCGGATAAGGAAGGCGTGAAGAATAAAAAGGATTCAGGGCCTTTTACGGGTGCCGGTCAGGTATCGGATCAATACGGAGACGATAACGGTGATAAGCGTCTTCATGTGATGCTTCTTAAGGATCTTTCGATAGAAGGTCTTATCCGGGATGAAAGGATAGGGACGGTTTCGATCTCTCATTTTGCCCTGATAAACAGTACCGAAAAGGCAGAGAAAAAAACGGAAGAGAAGAATGAGGAAGCCTTCAAAACAGCCATGAAGCTTGCGGAAAGGATAAAGGGCTTTGAAAAAAAATTCTTTATCATACTGCCTTCGGTGCTCAGAAAGGAGTTCTTTAAACGTTATCCTTATATCGGAGAGCTTCTTAAAAAGGGGATCGCGGACGGGGTCGTCTGTGACTGTTATGAGGCACTGGGATATTTAAGGGACATTTCTTTTAAGGGCACCGTTATAGCGGATCTGCATCTGTATGCCTACAGCCGGGAGGCCTTAAGAGCCTTTTGCGAAAGCGGGCTTAACATCATAACCACAGCACCTGCGGAGCTTAACGGCAGGGAATTAAGGGCAAGGGGAGTAAAAGGCGAGGAGATGACGGTATACGGTTATCTTCCCATGATGCTTTCAGCACAGTGCCTGAAGAATACGGAAAAGAAATGCGACGGAGTTCCTTCCGTGACCCTGTTAAATGACAGGTATCATCATCCCTTCAAATGCGTAAACGAATGCAGCGAATGCTTAAACACGATATATAATTATGTGCCGGTATTCCTTGAAGAGAAGGATCTTAAGCTTGTTGAGGAACTTATGATAAGGCCAAGGATCCTGTTTCTTGATGAGGATGAAGAGCAGAGAAAAAAGATATTGGATTATTACGGGGAGGCCTGGGGACACCGGAAGGGGACAGTGATGATAAAGCCCGTACAGGAATATACGAAGGGCCATTTTAACCGCGGTATCCTGTAACCTGGAGAAAGCATTGGAACTAATCATTTCAGAGATCGCAAAATACATACTGGCTGTTCTTATGATCGACTTTACCATCCTGAGCTTTGTTGTATTCAGGCATCAGGATGAGGGCGCTCAGAACAGGATCTTTATCAAACAGAATATCTGTATGGTCTTTATCCATTTTTTGTCATTTTTCGTGCTGTACGCCGTAAAAAAGGATCCGAAACTCATACTTTATTACGGGATCTCACAGATAACCACTCTTTCCGTGATCATCTTTTACAGGCTCGTATACAAAACAGCCAACAGGCTTTTGGTAAATAATATGTGTATGCTTATTACCATAAGCTTTATCATGCTTGCAAGGCTTTCTTACGCGAAAGCCCTGAGGCAGCTGCTTGTGGCCATAGCCTCGCTTATAGTGACCTCCACCATTCCGTTTATCCTGATGAAGTTTGATAATCTCAGGCGGTTCTATTATCTTTTTGCGATCTCTGGCATACTGATGCTTACCGCCGTACTGGTCTTCAGTGTCGCGATAAACGGTTCCAAGTTAAACATCACCATCGGCGGGGTGACTTTTCAGTCCTCCGAATTTGTGAAGCTTCTGTTCATTTTTGCCGTATCAGGCATATTGTCAAGATCAAACGGCATTAAAAGTATTCTGATAACGGGAGTGATCGCCGGTATCCATATAATCCTTCTGGTGCTGTCAAGGGATCTGGGTTCGGCACTTATATTCTTCATGGTCTATACCGTGATAATCTATACGGCTACCGGAAATCACCTCCTTCTTTTTGGCTGCCTTTTAGGTGGAACGGCCGCTGCGGTCACAGGTTATAAGCTTTTTTCCCATGTAAGGGTAAGGGTGCTTGCCTTCAGAAATCCCTTCGGAACGATAGACAACGCCGGATACCAGATCGCCCAGTCCCTTTTTGCCATAGGGACAGGGGGATTTTTCGGCATGGGACTTATGCAGGGGGCACCCGAAAAGATCCCGGTGGTGGTATCGGATTTCATTTTTTCTGCCATAGCCGAGGAAATGGGGGTCCTGGTTGCGGGATGCATAATCCTCATATGCATGAGCTGTTTCATCATGTTTATGAACATAGCCATAAAGTTTAAGGATGATTTTTATAAGCTTGTGGGTACCGGACTTGCGGTCACATATATTTTTCAGGTATTTCTGACCATAGGCGGAGTTGTCAAATTCATTCCACTGACAGGCGTGACCCTTCCGCTCATAAGCTACGGCGGAAACTCAATAATGGTAACGCTTATAATGTTTGCAATAATCCAGGGAATGTACGTTAATAAGGACAGGGTTTCCGGCAGGGGATATTAGAGACGGTATGAAGTTTTCCGAGTTATTTACAATAAGAGATAAAGAGCACAGGGTTGAGAGAAAAAAAGAGAACAGGGCCATAGCGTATATAACCTATGCCTTTGTCCTGATCTTTGTGGTACTTATTGTGTATCTTCTATGGTATACCTATTTCAGGGGGCCCGAGGATATCAACAATTCCTATAATCCAAGACAGGACATTTATGCCGCAAGAGTGGTAAGGGGCGGCATACTCTCAAGGGACGGTGAGGTACTTGCCTGTACGGAAAAACATGAGAACGGGGACGAGGAAAGGGTCTATCCTTACGGGCCGCTGTTTGCCCATGCCGTAGGCTTTTCCACTCACGGAAAAACGGGAGTTGAGCTTAATACAAATATAAGGCTCTTAACCTCCAACAGACCTGTTCTGGAAAGAGCGTCAAATGCCCTTTCCGGAAAAAAGAGTGCGGGAGATAATGTGATCACCACCCTTGACCTTGGCATGCAGAAGGCGGCCTATGATGCCCTGGCATCTTATAAAGGGGCTATAGTAGCCTCCGATGTAAAGACGGGGGAGATACTCTGCATGGTATCCAAACCCGATTTTGATCCCAATACCATAGATACCGACTGGGAAAGGATAAATGCGGACACGGGATCCGGTATCCTGCTTAACAGGGCCACCCAGGGACTCTATCCGCCGGGCTCCACATTTAAGATCATAACCACCCTTGAGTATTTAAAGGAGCGGGGGGAAGATGCCTATGATTATCATTTCGACTGCACGGGCAGCTTTGAGTACAAGGGCAGCATCATCAACTGTTATCACGGGAGAAAACACGGGGAGATGGATCTCATATCCTCCTTTGCCAAATCCTGCAATTCTTCCTTTGCAAATATAAGCACTACCGTTGACAAGGGAGCCTTCAGAAAGACCTGCGAGGAGCTTCTGTTCAATAAGGAGCTTCCGGTGCAGTTTTCTTACAGGGAAAGCTATGTTCCGCTGGATGCGTCCTCCTCAACGGATGAGCTTTTACAGACTGCAATAGGACAGGGAAAAACACAGATCACCCCCCTGCACATGAATATGATAACCCAGGCCATTGCAAATGACGGGATCATGATGAGCCCCTATATAATAGGCGGGATCGTAAGCGATGACGGAAAGCCTGTCAGGAAATACGGCGCAAGGGAATACGGGAGAGTGGCTTCCGAAAAGAACTGCGGCGAATTGAAAATGCTGATGGAAGAAGTCATCAAAACCGGAACGGGAACGAGACTTTCGGATACCACGGGATATACCGCGGCAGGAAAAACAGGTTCCGCGGAATATTCTTCCAATAAGGTCATGTCCCATGCCTGGTTTACGGGATACGCGCCCGTGGATGATCCGAAGGTCTGTGTCACCGTGATCGCAGAGGAGGCAGGCTCCGGAGGTGAGATCGCGGTGCCAATGGCAAGGAAGGTCTTTGATGCATATTTTAACGGAAGATGATAACAGCCTTTGCGGATGTACCGGGAAGGCTTAGGGATACAAAGAATTGAAAGAAGAGGCTTGTGAGATGGAGGAAAACTGCAGAGTACTGGCAACTGATTACAGATGCTCGGATATTGATACCGCCTGTGGGTATGTTACGGATAATCTGTATGATTTAAGGGGCGGATATATCTGTTTTTCGAATGTTCATACAACGGTCATGGCCTATGAGGATCCGAAATACCGGGAGATCCTTGCATCGGCCGGGATCGTATTTCCTGACGGAAGCCCCATTGTAAACGAGATGAGAAAAAAAGGATATAAGAATGCGGAAAGGATAGCCGGTCCGGATTTTATGGCCCGTATGTTTGAACTGACCAAAGATAAGGATATAAGACATTTCTTTTACGGTTCGAAACAGGAGACTCTTGATAAGCTGTCGGCAAAGCTCTCCGAAAGATACAGGGGTATAAAGATCGCCGGAATGTATTCCCCGCCTTTTCGTGAGCTTACAGAAGAAGAGGATGAAGAGACGGTCAGAATGATAAACGATGCCCGTCCCGATATAGTATGGGTAGGTCTTGGCGCCCCTAAGCAGGAAAAATGGATGAATGAACATAAGGGAAAGATCAATGCGGTCATGGCAGGTGTCGGTGCGGGCTTTGATTTCCACGCGGGAACCGTTAAGAGGGCACCCCTTTGGATGCAGAAGACCTCGCTTGAATGGCTGTACAGACTTATTCAGGATCCGGGAAGGCTTTTTAAAAGATATATGGTAACAAACAGCAGATTTATCTATTATACGAAGATAAAAAAACGGTAAACGGCTTCACGGCCGTTTACCGTTTTTACACGATCGGCTTAAGGTTAAGGATCATCTGATGGTTGAATATCCGAAACCGTTACAGAACGCATCTATGGGTTCGCCTGCCTTGCAGAGTGCACAGTTGTCGGGGGCAAAGCTCTTGTAATCCGGCATGTCCCTTGTGGAGTAAAGTGCATTGATCTCGATATTCTCAATCTTGTCGGCAACGGAGAAGATTGCGGAAATACCCGCTACGGTACCCTGATAGAATCTTACGGACCCGATGGCGCTCTTTAAGGTTGCACCGGTGGTTGCCGTATCTATGAGGATAAGAACTCGTTTTCCCTTGATCATATGCTGGATGTTCTCACGGAACATCATCTGTCCGCTGGTATTGTACTCGGGAGTTGCGATATATATGGTCTGGTGGGCATTTGCCGAGATGAGACCGGCCTTTGTGAGTTTGTTTGCCAGATAGGCACCTACAACTTCCATGCCGTTTAAGCACAGTATTGTATCTATAAGATCGGACACCAGATATTTCTCGGCAAGTTCTTCGCCGGTAGCCCTGGCTTCACGCTGTCTGGCCTTCATATCCGAAAGATCCATATAGACGTTTACATGTGAATTCGGTGTTACGAAATGCCCCGGTATGTAACGCAGCACAACATCCTTGTTAGTTGCAAAGTTGATTTTTTTATAATCCTGCATATCAGCCTCCTGTAAAGGTTTTGTTTATATATTTTATCATAAAATCCTGCGGGTGTGGCAGGAAAATAAGCTAAGTCCAAAAATCCGGCCATGTTGCAAGAAAGAAAGGGCAAATGGTATAATGGTCGGGAATGAGGAATGCCCCTGGACCATGATCTTATATTACGAAAAGCTTTTATTAACCGACAAAACCAAAAAGAATATCGATAAGCTGAAGGAAAGCATTGAGAATGCCGAAGGCCTGATACTTACAGGTACTTATGTACTGGAACTTGCCGCAAACGAAAAGGATGTATTCGATCTTATTCCCATTCAGATGTTTAAGTTTAGGGCATTCAGAAAGAGAGACCATCTGATCATAGGGTTCGCCGAGAGTAAAAGAGCCTGTTATTCCCTGGTTGAGGAGATCATTTCGGAACATTATAAGGTTACGGGCAGATATGATTCTCTCAGATCAGATCTTGAAAGAATTATAAGGGGCTTCGAATTATCGGAATAAGATATGCTGCAGACGTTTTTGCTTGTTCTTAAAATAATAGGATTTACACTTCTCGGGATCATCGGGTTCCTGATTTTGGCCCTTTTATTAGTGCTTTTTGTTCCCGTAAGATATAAGGTCACGGGAGAAAGAAACGAAGAGAAGGATATTCTGGAGGGCAGGTTTCTTGCATCGTTTCTCCTGCACGCGGTCACCTTCAGGGCTGTCTATGATAAGGAACTTATCTGTAAACTGAAGATCCTTGGTATACCCGTAAAGAAAAAGGACAAGACGGCAGGGAAGAAAAAGAAGGAAAAAAAGAAGGATAAAAAAAAGCAGCTGAAAGAGGGACCGGATTATAAGATCGAGACTCATGAGGATATAATGCGGGAAGAGGCGGAAGAAGAAACCGATCATACAGCAGAAAGGCCGGGTCCTGATCCTTCTTCCGAAACGGATCTTAAGGGAAAGAACGAAAGTGCCGGGGAGAAGATTGATACCGACGGAAGCACCGATGCCCCTAAGCAGGATGATATAAAGGAAGAAACGGACAGTTCCGGGAAAGAGACCCTGGTTTTTGATGAGGATGAAGACGAAGAGGAAGAAAACGGGTCCAAACTCAGGGAGTATCTTGAAAAGCTTATCGGGTTCATTTTTAACCTTAAGGATAGGATAAACGCATTTTTTAACAGGATAAAGGATATCTGCGAAAATATCGATTATTATATAACGCTATACAATAAACCGGACACCAGGGAACAGCTTTCAAATCTCTATAATGAGACCGTGAAGCTCCTTGCCCATATAAAACCGCGTAAATTCAGGGCAGATCTCAGGATAGGAAGAGAAGACCCCTATGATATGGGAAAAATGTTATCCATGATCGCTGTCATAAATCCCCTGATCGGAGAAGGGCTTCATGCCGAGGCCTGTTACGACAGGGATGTGACCGATTTTTCACTGTTAATGAAGGGCCGGGCAAGAGTATTTACTTTACTGTTGATCGGATATAGGGTATATTTTCATAAGGGCTTCAGGCGTTTTCTGAAAGCCCTGAAACGTAAGGAGAGTTAATAATGGCCGAAAAGAATTTTAATCAGATAGTTGAATCCCTTCTTTCGGGAATGGATGGTTTTCTTTCCACGAAGACTGTTGTAGGGGAACCGGTAAAGATCGGGGATACCATACTTGTTCCCTTTGTAGATGTATCCTTCGGAGTCGGAGCCGGTAATTTCAGAGGAGAAAAGAAGGATAACGGAGCAGGGGGCATATCCGGCAAGATGGCACCTTCTGCAGTACTTGTCATCTCAAACGGAACTACCAGGCTTGTGAACATCAAGAATCAGGACGGACTTACGAAGATCCTTGATATGGTGCCTGACATCGTCAACAATTTTGCCTCTAAGAAAAAGGGCACAATGAGCGATGATGATGTGAAAAAGGCTGCCTTTTCCGAAGAGGAAAACCATGAAGATGACAGGGAAGAGCACTGAGCGATACCCAAAAAGCCACTCATATCAAACGAAAACGGATTGTTGTATTGATCACGGCAGTCCGTTTTTTTGATTGTTCTTCATCTCCCGTATCCGTCGGAGTATAATATACACATATAATGATCCGTAGGTCGATAAAATGAAACTGACACTTTTTCTGCAAATGCTTCAGCGGATGAGTTAACATAAAAATAATATTGACATAAATATAACATTGTTATATATTAACTATATGTGGTGCATGATCAATGACGGTATACATCATTTCGTTATGATCAAAGGACTTCTGTAGAGGGGACAGATTCTTATGTATCACAGGGCGAGTAAATATATAAGGGGAGAAATATGGATATCGCAAAAGATATTACGGCGGAGGATCTTGCCGCCATAAGATTCTGGCTTATGCAGGAGAGCAAAAAGCTGGAGATCGACCGTGCAAATTTTGAACGGGAAAAGGAAGATTTCGAAGCCGAAAAACAGAGATTCCAGTCTGAAAGACATCTCGTGGCCGAATCCGTAAATGACAGGGATAAGGCTGCCGATCTGGAGGCAAAGACCATAGCCTATCAGAAGATGCTTGTTGAAAGGAAGCTGGCAATCCTTGAAAACGGATTCAAGGAACTCTGCAGGGACAAGGAAGCCTTCGAAAGGGAAAAGGAAGAGTTCGAAAGAAGAAAGAAAGAAAGCCGTTCCGGAATATCGGGAGATGACACGGGCGTATTGTTTAACGGTGTTGACAACTTCTTAGCCCTTAAGAAGAGATACAGGGATCTGCTCAAGATATTCCATCCCGACAATCTCTCGGGAGACAAAGAGGCGCTTCAGATCATAAATGATGAATATGCAAAGTTAAAGGATATCTACTGAGATATCCTTTTTTTATGCCGGATCCATGAAGAAAATAAAAAACCGGGAAGAGAAGTGTCTTCCCGGCCATGTTTCACGGTTCATTTAAGAAATATTATGCGCGCTCCACTTTGTTGGATCTTAAGCAGCGTGTACATACATGAAGTGTCTTAGGAGTTCCGTTTACCTTACACTTGACTGTTCTAACATTTGCCTTGAATATCCTGTTTGACCTTCTATGTGAATGACTTACATTATTTCCAAAGTGAACGCCCTTACCGCAAATATCACATTTTGCCATGTCCGCACCTCCTTTAACAGATCAGTC
>JAIKZD010000004.1 GCA_024682555.1 Lachnospiraceae bacterium
CCGTCTTCCAGCCGGTCTGGCAGACACCGTTTGCATCTACCCAGTATGTATAGGGCTTATTGTCTTTGCCCTTCATTCCCGCATCTTTATAATAGATCCTTCCGGGGAATCCGCCGGTTTCGACCGCTTTATTATCAACCAGATAATACTTTCCCTTCACAGGGATCTGTATATCTTTTTCCGTGTCGATTCCCCAGCTGTTGAATTTACCGACCTGCAGCAGTCCGGTGCTTTCATCGAAATAATAACGGTTTCCGTCTATCGTCTGAAATCCTTTTGCGAATTTTCCGTTTTTGTCAATATAGTAGTAGCCGGCTTTTGTTTTATCGGCAGCATTTTTAGTACGAAGCCAGATTTCTGTCACTTTTTCTTCAGAACCCTGATATTTCATGACACCGCCCTGTCCCGGGGTCACATACACCATCTCCGATCCATCGTTATTCTGTCCGCAGCGGTAGAGAACGAATCCGGCCTGAAGGGAATCATTACACTCCCTGCCATTACCATCCGTAAATATGACTTTGGATCCGTCATAAAACATCCCGGTTTTCGGATGTCCGTTTTCGTCCAGATAATACGTCTCACCCTCTACAGTGACTTTTTTATTCGTTAAGATCTCACCGTCTTTTGCATAATAATCCCCGACACTGAACACAGAGTTTTTGTCCGCATCGATATATCCGGTTGAATGATGAATGCCCTCGGTGTTAAATTTGTCTTTATAAATATAATACCTCTTCGAACCGATCGTAATGACTGCATCTTCCGCATACAGAATCTCACCGCTTGCGGGATCGGCATAGAGCCAGCGTGTAGCTTCTGCCTTGGATGATTCCAGGTTTGCATCTCCTTTAAGATAGATCCATCCGGTCTTGAATACGCCGTTTTTGACAAAATAGCGTTTTTTTGAATCACCGGATCCTATTTCAACATATCCGTCCTCAGCTTTACTTCCGTCATCACGCACATAGATCAGGCCGCTTCCGCAGGGAAGGACCGTTTTCGTAAGCATGAAACCGCTGTCAGGATCGTAGTAGCACTGGTTCCCCTTGGGGCCCTGCCAGCCGGTCAGCAGGCGGCCGTCCTTACCGTAAAATACATATTTCCCGCTTTCATATTCCGTTTTTCCCTCTTTTCCGGTAACGAGTTCCCGGTTCTGAAAATGGTACAGGTCTTTTCCGATCCTCACGATCCCGTTCACCGGTTTTCCGGCAACCGGATCGATACAAAAAGTATGCTGTGCTTTTGCCTTCGCAACTATTTCATCTTTCCCGGCATTCAGATAGATCCAGCCGGTCTGTTTTTTGCCGCCTTTATATACCAGCATCGCATCGGTGCCCGGAGCATAAATGCCGTCGAAGTTCACGGTGCAAAAGGCCTTTTCACCGGCTCCTGTCATAACCGTTACGATCGTTGTTCCGGGTACCCTGTAAGGATCTTCAGGGATCACAACCGTGCCGTTCCCGGTTGACGGATCTAAAGTATTTGCCTTTGCATCTGCTCCGCAATTCCATACCGCGGGATCGGAACTTGTCACCGAAATGGCATTAGGATCGCTAAGCGAATTCTTCGGGACCGTAAATTCGATCGTTACCGCGCTTGTTCTGTTCACCGTATAGGATGTTTTTTTCATTTTGATCTTAAGCGGTACACTCACAGAGACATAAAGATCTGTCATAATATAGCCGTTGTCATAACAGGAAGCCGTGATCTTAACCGGATCTGCAGGCAAAACGATCTGCTTGGCCTGAATGTTGCCGGCCTCATCCACGGATACCTTTGAAGGATTCGAACTTTCATAGGATACGGTCGTATTTCCCGGCTTAAACGTGTTTCCGTGCTCATCTTCAAAACGGATCGGCAGCATGACCGTCTGCCCCTTGTACATTTCCAGGTTAGTAACGATATCACTTCCGTCCGTGAACCGGATATTTTTCACCGTCGGTTCTTTTTCCGGGATCACAAAGGTCCTGTAATCCGATGCGGCGGCAAAGACTCCCATGGTACCGGGGACAGGCGGAATCAAAGTATTCGTCAGCTTCTGGGATTGAAAGCGGATACGGTAATCACCGGCGGCAAGATTATTGGCCGGCATATTAGGTTGCGTCGTGGTATAACTGCTCTCCGGAGCGTCAGCTCTTCCGTATTTCACCGAACCCGGGGTTCCGTACTTACTAGCTAACTCCGGATATTGATTCGAACTCAAATAGAACAGTCCGAAGGCCCCGTCATTGTTTCCGCTTGTAGCAGACTGAATAAATTCCGGAGATGGGATCGTCGGAACATAGAAAAGCATCGGGGTCTGGGTTCTCAGTTTAACTCTGATATCCCGGAAATCCCCTTCAGCCTCAGGTTTTAATATGACCGCATAGATATACCATTTCCCGGCAGGCGCGGAAATACTGTCAAGGTCGATCGAGTCACCGTTCTTACAGTTTTCCAGCTTCTTAATACCATACAGATCTCCGGAATAACTGCTGTTTCCAGTCATCACAAACCAGACATCGGCTTTCGCATCTGAACCTCCGGCAAGCTCTACATACAGCTTATGCTCGCTTACATATGATGAAAAATAAAGAGAAATCCCGGTGGGTTCGCCGAGCAGTTCGTCGGTCTCTCCGTTTTCACCGTATTCTTCCGTAAACTCTTCCGGGTTTTCTTCTGTGTTTTCTTCTTTGTTTTCCTCTGCGTTTTCTTCGCTTTCTTTCAGGCTTTTTTCCGTGTTTTCTTCTTCGTTTTCCTCAGCGTTTTTTTCTGCGTTTTCTTCTGCGTTTTCTCCTGAAGCATCTGCCGATGTTTCATCATCCGCTTTGGGAGTTTCCCCCTCTTTCTGCTTATTTTCATCTTCGCCGGCTTCATCTTCAATATCTGCTGATTTTGCGCCATTCGGATCCTCTGCATCCACAGACTTCCCGCTGTCCGGATCCTCTGCACCCACAGGTTTTTCGCTGTCCGCATCCTCTGCACCTGCTCCGTCAGCATTCTCTTTTTCCTCTGCATCACCGGGTTCGAGGTCATTTTTCATTCCCCCCTGTTCTTCATAAGGAACATAGAAGGTATCCTCCATAACATCCAGGACAGCAGATCCTTCCGCATCATCAAATACAGATACGATATGGAATTCCCTTTCAACAGAAAACGCCTGCTCCTGAGCGGACCTTAGCACATATACATCGGGATCCAGTTCATAAACCGGCAGTTCGAACCATACCGAACCGTCCGGTTTTTCCTTTCCCTTTAGACTGTACAGGACTTCCTCATCTGTCCGGGAATAGTCCGGCTCTTCCGTTTCCGTCTGTTTTTTGCAAAGTTTGAGTTCAGACGGGATCAGAAATACTGTGTCTTCCGCTTCATCATCGTATGGAAGGGACAGTATGGCATAAGCTGTACCTGTTTCTGCCCTCCATTCCACCATCAGGTCTTTTTCCGGTGCTTTACTCTCTTCTTCATCCGTATCAGAAAGAACAAAATCCAAACCGTTTTCCTCGAATACAGGTCCGGCTGTCTCCGTTAAAGATGCGGTTCCTCCCGTTATCGCCACAGTTTCCGGATTCTCTTCTGCCGCAGCGGAAAGGGGCGCCGGGAATACCATACCAAACACCAAAAGGATCGCCATTACACGCATCTGCATTTTATTCCTCATTTTTCTTCCTGTCTCCTTCCTCAATATCCATTCGGTTTATTCTTATGATCGAATTATTAATTTATTATGTTTTATGCTCATCTTAAGGCCATAAAGGCTTCCGTTCTCCGGTTTCGGCCGCAAAAAACGGCCACAAAAAATGTGCCTTATATATTGTAAGGCACATTTTCGAGATAACATATCCACACAAATGATGATATTTGCCGGTTGATCTTTGATCAGTATTTTATGTTTGACGACCGGTCAGGGTTTCTTTCTTTCAAGCAGGATCCAGGTATATGTCAGCTGTCCATCCATAAACATCGGGTAGTGATTAAGACTTTTTTTCAATGACCGAATGATCTCATAAGGATAATAGCCATACCCCATGTCCTTCAGGTATCCGTTTCCCCGGAAAGCCATGTGTCCTTCAATGTCCTCCGGTTTTTTATCATAATCCCCGAGGAAGTTTACGAGATCTCTTATTCTGTTTAGATCCGGGACTGCCTCGCCATTTCTGTAGGTTGAAATTATGACCACTCTATCACTTTTTAATTTCCCGTTCAGCTTTTCCTTCAGCCGTTGAAGGGTGTCATCATCCAACTCGCTTAAAATCCTCGGAAACATTAATACATTTGCATCTATCATATCCAGCGAATCAAGATATGCAATGATATCACTTTTTACAAATTCACTGTCTTCAAAGTGAAAACAAAACCCTTTATTCCAATCCGAATAGTCAATTCCCGTATAGGAAACAACCTTAAAACCCTTCCTGTGCTGAGCAAGCTTCAGACCAAAACCATCCAGACAGGGGCCGCAGCCAAAAGACAGAACCTTCACAGGCTCATTTAAATCCCTGTATACTTCTTCATAAACTTTTTCATAACATTCCCTGTACATATAGGAATAGGCATAAGCATACTGCAGAATATAATACATCTGCGCCGTTCTTTCGGAATAATCATCGGCTGTCGGTACATTGTTAAGATATGACATACGCTTTACGCCGCCTTCCAAAGCTTCCAAAAAAGCGTACTGAACATATTGAATGATGGAACGTACCTTTTTTTCTTTGTTATCTTTATCCGTGAAGCCGATGCAGAAATCATCCCTAAGCCAGGCATCAAGATCCTTTATGATCTCTTCATCTTCTTCATAATTTTCCGGCAGATCGATGATATTCTTCTCATCACAGTAACGGCAGTTCATTGAAAAATAACCCGGTTTTCCGTATAAGGGATCTCCCCCTTTAAAATATATCCATCCGGAATCACATTTGAGCGCAACCGTCCCCGAATCAAGATGATCCTTCAGGATATCATACTCGTGAGTATATTTCCGAACATAGGTATTCTCAACAAATATCTTTGTTTTATCGGCTTTTTCCATTTCTTCGTATTCTGTGACGAGAAGCTTAATCTCATCCCCTGCAAGGTTACCATCCTTATCCGGGATGGACTTGAAAACAGAATACGGAACTCCGTCTGCAAGATACGGCAGGCATATTTTTCTGTAATGAGCATTATAATCCCTGTCTTCTGCAAATAAAGAATCCGTCCGGTCATACAGATCATATACAAATCCCGGATTAAAAATGTGATCCGAAGGATTATACACACCTTTTATTCTGAAGGATATGCCATTGCTCTCCTGATAATAATTTCCGATAAATACAAGCTTCATCAATCATCTTTCCTTTCCGGGAATACCGCACAGGTTTGTGCCTGTGCAGTTATATTATGAGGCAAACTGAAGATCAAGGGTACTGAACAGTCCCGCAAGGGAACTGGAAAGGTGCTCGACCTCTTCCTTCCTTGCCTCGGCAAAGAAATCGTTAAGCTTAAGTTCAGGCTCCGTTTCAAGCTTTGCAAACAACAGTGCGGTATTGAAGGCGTCCCAGAGCCCGTCATGCAGTTCCCCCTCCTGCCTGATATCCGCTATTATCAAAGCCTCCTCCAGATTATGACGTCTGTTGTTTGAAAGTCTCTCCGAAAAAACAGCCTGACAATCGGTCCATTGCTCTAAAAGCTCCTCCATCCTCCGGTTTTCTATACACTTTCCGGTCAGTTCATGCCTTAACTGGGAAGCATCGGACATGCTCCAGGAGACCATTCTGACATCACCCTCCGGGATCCAGTCGGTAAACACCTTCAAGGCCTCGGGCATCTCCGGTGCACCCAAAACATCTTTATTTGAAATACCGGTAAGCCGGCCGATCTCGGAATCGATATATCCGAATTCCGGGGAAACAAAAGTACTGAACCCATCGACGATCTCAAATTTTTCATTCAGAAGAACCGCACCGATCTGGATCGTTTCCTGGGACCAGGAATAGACTGCGGTCTTTTTATGCTTAGGTACCTTGCACATTTCCAGATCGATAACTACATAATAACCCATATCGTAACCTCACCTTCCTTTTTCTCCTTTGTAAGGTTAAGTATATTATTTCCGTATCTCACAATATACGGTAATGTTTGCAAATTAGGTGGCCTTTTTTTATCCCGGAGAGGAAAATACCAGTTATCACAAAGAAGAAAATGATCTGTCGGCCGGTATACCAGCTCTTCAAACCCCGGATCTTACCGAAGGACCTGTGTCCTACTTCAGATAGATAAACAGCCCCGAGTATGCCCAATCCTTATTCACGGGATCAGTGTCGGTGTAATGGGTATCCTCGATCAGGATCGTATTGGGGTGTACGATATCTTCCTTTTCGGTATAACTTCCAGTAACCTTCACAGGCTGGTCAAAACTTAAGAAAAGGGCCGGAACATATTTGCCTTTGCTGTTCTCCCACTCGGTCATCTCCGCTGTGTCTTTGACCGAAAGCGAATAAGAATACTTCCATTCCTCACTTAACGTTGCCTCTGCGTAATAACTTGCGGAGGGATCATCGCTCTTCGCCGTTCCGTTGCCGCGTCCGGTTAATGAAGCCGTACCGGTGACGGTATATGTTCCCTTTCCGTCCTCGCCTATCTTTCCGCTTATGCTGACCGAAGCATTTACCGATTCCTGTCTGGTCACCGATCCTTTACTGGTTCCCGGGGTGTTCCATGGATCTGTCCTGTTGTCGGAGGCACTGTAGCTTCCCGATCCCGAGAAGGAACCGTCTTTACTCATGGATATTGTCACATTATTAAATGCATTATTAAAGGCTGTTCTGAAGCCGGTCACTCCAAAACCGGAATATTCGTCATCTTCCTCATCTGTACGATAAGATCCGGAATAATCGGTTTTTACGGGCTTTTCTTCCTTTTTCTCTGCCACCGTATCGCCGTAACCTTCAAATACCTGGAATATATATCCGTCGCTGAAATTATCATGGAGCCTTACGATCATTACTTCCCCTTCGGTATCATAATCACCGCGCTCAAACTGGAGAGTACCCTCTTTTCCCGTCCCCTGTCCGGTCTGTGAATTGTACTTAAGGTTCTCTTTATAATATTCTATACCTTCATCATCTGTGAGAGTCACCGACAGCGTACCGGTCTGATCATTCAAGGAAAGCTTTACGATACCCGAAACGGTCTCATACCGGTATTCATAGAGCGATCCACGCTGTATCATTACCCTTCGTGTGATATATCCCTCAAATTCTTTCGGAACCTGCTCAGCCTTTGTGGGATATGAACCGCTGTTATCCTCGTTCATGTCATTAAGGGTTACGGATATTGATGCGGTGCTTCCGAGCATTCCGCCGCCATAATGGGTATCAGACTCATTTATGACCATTAACAGATAGCTGTGCCCTTCTATGTAGTTGGCTTCAAGTCCCTCATCCCACGACCGGTATACACTGATATCGTCATATTCATCTCCGTCAATATCAAACAGGATGGCTGAGGTATCCGGCGTATCCAGTTCCACATTGAAGCTTTCATATTTAGCAGGCAGATTTTTGGGGGCGAGGATGATAAAATGTACCCCATACCTTGGAAGAGGGAAGGAGAATTTGTTTTTTCCGGTTCCGGTGATGTCCATCCGCGTACAGACATATTCAGGTAATCTTTCCCTGTATCCGCCGTATTTTCCCATGCAGAACTCCCAGGGTTCCGTATACACACCTTTTAGCTCACCCTTACCCACAAGACAGTCATAATAGTCTCTTGTAAGCTCGGCCATCGTCTTTCCTGTCTGTTTTGTGATCATATCCTCAACAGGTTTCCCGGAAGATCTTACGGTATAATTCGGCATGAGCTTTGGCATGAAGTCGTCCCCGAATGTTTTGACAAGGTACTCTATAAGAGCCTTTCTTCCGTACCCATCCGACTCCGCAGCCTCATTCAGCCTTAAAAAGGTTGTTGCGGGAGTAATACCGTTATACTGGTTAAGAGCGTCAATATTATAATTGTTGCCGCCATATTCTCCTGCCGCATCTCCTTTTTCATCCTCATAATAAACGGCAGTGGCTTCGTCAAACCAGAGTGAACGGAGTGATTTATTGGTATATTCCCACTGGATGAAATGGAAAAGCTCATGAGCAAGCAGATGATACATGCTGTTGGAAGAACCATCATAGGTATCATTTCTCTTATATCCGTTGGAAAGGCTGCCGAATTTAAGATATAACAGGCATGAGTTCTGTGTAAGTCCTCCGCCGTAACCTCCGACCGCATCCTTATAGTTACAGTCCTCAACCTGTATCGGCCACTTGGTCCTTGTATCCTTCGTGAAATCCTCCTTATAATCCTCAAGCAGAGCTTCCATATCCTCTCCTAACCTCTTTAAGTCATCAGAGTCAAGTTTGCCCTTCTTCTCTTTCGCATCAGACCTGTAATAGGTTTCGGGAAGATTTATCTGGAATTTTTTCCCTGGAGAAAGGATCGTGTATACATTTTCGCTGAAATAGCGGACTGCGTACTTGATTCCCTTTGTATTTGCATCGGCAATGATCATTGATCTTTTGGCAAAATCAAGCTTGTCATCATCAAAGGACGCACTCCCGTTAAACATGAAGTCCTCAACGATGCCGTCATATTCGGAAAGATCCGCCGTCGCCTCAACCTTGCTCCCGCTTCGCTCTGTATCAAGCGGTACCCAGAGGAAGTCCTCGGTTCCGTTTTTATCCACATAGGGAAGTCCTATCTTTATCCTTGTGGTGACATCCTTATCGGGAGCCTCAACATTCATTGAGATCTTTACCTCATCGGGTGCGTCTTCACCAAGAACAAGGGTATAGCCGTTACTTACGGCACCTTCCGGAAGCGGAGCCGTATCTTCGATAAGCAAGGCCTGTCCGGAAGCTTCCGCAAAGCTTACTTCAGAATCCCCGACCTTTATAGACCGGGATGATCTTTCCTGTACGGAATCCTTTATATCCTTCTTATCTATCGCATACTTTTTGATCTCACGCCCGGTGGTGTCCTTAAAATAGACATTATCCTTACCTTC
>JAIKZD010000013.1 GCA_024682555.1 Lachnospiraceae bacterium
CCGCATCTGCATTTTGAGATACTGGTAAACGGAACCCAGGTCAATCCTTTAAATTATATAAGATAAGCAAAAGTTTGTTCGGATTTACAAAGTGAAGGCGGTAGTATATAATTTTCAGGATGGGTTAAGGTATTAAATGTATAGGATGGGGAATATTAAATAAACGGACGGCAGCCGGTATCTTTACAGATCACGGCCGGGCTGCAAAAAGCAGGGGTAGAGACTGTGGAACAGTATGTTATCAAAGGAGGAAATTCTCTCGTCGGTGATGTGGAGATATGCGGTGCCAAAAACGCGGCACTGGGTATTCTGGCAGCATCGCTGATGACCGATGAATCCGTCATAATTGAAAATCTTCCCGATGTAAGTGATATAAATGTCCTGATCCAGGCTATGGAGAGTATCGGTGCCATAGTGGAGCATCTGGACAGACACACAGTCAAGATTAATTCTTCTCTGATCAGCTCACAGACAGTAGATTCCATATATATAAAAAAGATCAGGGCCTCATATTATATGTTAGGCTCTCTTCTTGGCAAGTATAAAAGGGCTGAGGTGGCTCTTCCCGGAGGCTGCAACATAGGCAGCAGGCCCATCGACCAGCACACAAAGGGATTTAAGGCACTCGGTGCGGATGTGAAGATATCCCACGGCCGTATTTCCGCCCAGGCTGAAAAACTTGTGGGTAATCATATCTATCTGGATGTTGTTACCGTCGGTGCGACCATCAACATAATGATGGCTGCGGTAATGGCAGAAGGAAAGACCACCATAGAGAATGCCGCGAAAGAGCCTCATGTTGTTGATGTTGCAAACTTCTTAAACAGCATGGGTGCAAATATAAAGGGTGCGGGAACCGATGTCATAAGGATAAGGGGAGTGGAAAAACTCCACGGAACCACCTATTCCATAATTCCCGACCAGATCGAAGCGGGAACCTTCATGTTTGCGGCGGCCATCACAAAGGGCGACGTCATGATAAAAAACATCATCCCCAAGCACCTGGAATCCATAAGCGCCAAGCTTATCGAGATGGGCTGTGAGATCGAGGAGTTTGATGAATCCCTAAGGGTAGTCGCATCAAAGAGACTCAGGCAGACACATGTAAAGACTCTTCCGTATCCCGGATTTCCCACGGACATGCAGCCGCAGATAGTTGCAGCTCTTTCCTTAAGTGAGGGACTGTCCGTTGTAACGGAAAGCATATTCGAGAACAGATTCAGATACGTGGATGAGCTCACCAAGATGGGGGCTTCGATAAAAGTGGAAGGTAATTCCGCAATAGTTCAGGGGGTTGGCAGGATAACCGGAGCCGCTTTGTCGGCACCTGATCTGAGAGCGGGAGCGGCACTTGTGCTTGCGGCACTTGCAGCAGATGGATTTTCGACAGTTGACGATGTTGTGTATATCGAGAGAGGCTATGAAGACTTCCCGGAAAAGCTTAAAAGCCTGGGTGCGATGATCGAAAAGGTATCCACGGAACAGGAGCTTACAAAGTTTAAATTAAAAGTTGGATAGAAAAATATAAAAGAAATATATCAGTTAATGATCAACAGGAGGATTCAGAATGGATAAATATTTATTCACATCGGAGTCGGTAACGGAAGGACATCCCGACAAAGTCTGCGATGCCATTTCCGATGCGGTGCTTGATGCGTGCATGGAGGCAGATCCCAACAGCCGTGTTGCCTGCGAAACTGCAACCTGCACGGGTTTCGTGCTTATAACCGGCGAGATCACCACAAATGCATTTATCGATTTCCAGAAGATAGTAAGGGATACCGTAAGGGAGATAGGCTACACCAAGTCGGAATACGGATTTGATGCCAATACCTGTGCGGTGTTCGTAGCTATCGACGAGCAGTCAGGCGACATAGCCATGGGTGTTGACAAGGCCCTTGAGGCAAGGGAAAACAACATGTCCGACGAAGAGATCGAGGCTATCGGAGCCGGCGATCAGGGTATGATGTTCGGATATGCCACGAATGAGACCGAGGAATATATGCCTTATTCCATCTCACTCGCCCACAAGCTTGCCAAGAAGCTTACGGAAGTACGTAAGAACGGGACTCTTAAGTATTTAAGACCTGACGGAAAGAGCCAGGTATCGGTGGAATACGATAAGGACGGAAAGCCTTTAAGGCTGGAAGCCGTTGTATTGTCCACACAGCATGATGAGGATGTTACCCAGGAGCAGATCCATGAGGATATCAAAAAATATGTATTTGATCCGGTACTTCCCAGGGAACTCATCGATGACAAGACCAAGTTCTTCATAAATCCCACGGGCCGGTTTGTTATCGGCGGACCTCACGGTGATGCGGGACTTACGGGCCGTAAGATCATAGTAGACACCTACGGCGGATTTGCACGTCACGGCGGCGGTGCTTTCTCCGGAAAGGACTGCACCAAGGTTGACCGTTCCGCTGCATATGCGGCAAGATACGTTGCCAAGAACATCGTGGCAGCAGGTATCGCCGACAAGTGCGAGATCCAGCTTTCATATGCTATCGGTGTTGCACAGCCCACTTCGATCATGGTAGATACCTTCGGAACCGGAAAGCTTTCGGATGAAAAGATCGTAGAGATCATAAGGGAAAACTTCGATCTTCGTCCCGCAGGGATCATAAAGATGTTAGACCTTCGCCGTCCCATTTACAAACAGACGGCTGCTTACGGACACTTCGGACGTAATGACCTTAATCTTCCCTGGGAAGCTACGGATAAGGCGGAAACATTAAAGAAATATCTGTGATCATTCGGTTACAGCAGGATAAAGGACAGATCTTAAATTGCCGGCAATGACATTTAAGATCTGTTTTTTTATTTTTTCTACCGCCGGTTTATGGAAATGCAGAGCCGAAAGTGATATCATGTTGTATGTAAACACGAACATACATTCTGATTTTGACCGAGGAAAAGAATATGGCATTTGTTCACCTTCACACTCATACCGAGTACTCCCTCCTTGACGGATCCAACAAGATAAAAGAATACATAAAAAGGGTAAAGGAACTCTCGATGAATGCTGCCGCCATCACTGACCATGGAGTGATGTACGGGGTGATAGATTTTTACAGGGAGGCAAAAAAAGAAGGCATCAAGCCCATAATAGGCTGCGAGGTCTACGTTGCTCCGGATTCCAGGTTTGACAGAGAGCCCGGAAAGCGCGAAGACAGCGACAGATATTATCATCTGATACTGCTTGCGGAGAACAATACCGGCTACGCAAATCTGATGAAGATAGTCTCAAAGGGCTTTACGGAAGGATTTTATTATAAGCCCAGGATAGATATGGAGGTTTTAAGGCAGTACCATGAGGGCATCATCTGTACCTCCGCCTGTCTTGCGGGTGAGGTTCAGAGACTGATAGCAAGAGATCTCTATGAAGAGGCCAAAAAGGCGGCGCTTAAATATCAGGACTGTTTCGGAAAGGGAAACTATTTTCTGGAGCTGCAGGATCACGGGATCCCTCTCCAGAAAAAGGTAAATGCGGCCCTTCTTAGAATGAGCAAAGAGCTGGACATACCCCTTGTGGCAACAAATGATGCGCACTATACCTATGCGGCCGATGCAGAGGCTCATGATATTTTGTTGTGTATACAGACCGGTAAGAAATTACAGGACGAGGACAGGATGCGTTATGAGGGAGGACAGTTCTATGTAAAGAGCGAGGAGGAGATGAGAAACCTCTTCAAATACGCTCAGGAAGCCATAGATAACACCCAGAAGATCGCTGACAGATGTAATGTTGAGATAGAGTTCGGCAGGAGCAGACTCCCTCATTATGAAGTACCTGACGGAATGACTTCCTGGGAATATCTGCAGATGTTGTGTAATAAAGGAATGGAAAAAAGATACCCCGGTCATGACGAAAAACTGGACGAGAGGTTAAGATACGAGCTCGATACCATACACGAAATGGGTTTCGTGGATTACTTCCTGATAGTATGGGATTTTATCCATTATGCCAGGTCGCATGATATCGCCGTCGGTCCGGGAAGAGGCTCGGCTGCGGGGTCCATAGTCTCCTACTGTCTGGAGATAACCAATATAGATCCCATCAAATATGATCTTCTCTTTGAAAGATTCCTTAATCCGGAAAGAGTGACAATGCCTGATATAGACGTGGATTTCTGCTATGAACACAGGCAGGATGTCATTGACTATGTGGTGGAAAAATACGGCAAGGAAAAGGTCGTACAGATAGTGACCTTCGGAACCCTTGCCGCAAAGGGAGTCATAAGGGATGTGGGAAGGGTAATGGATCTGCCCTATTCCTATTGCGATACCATTGCCAAGATGGTCCCGAACGAGCTAAACATCACGCTGAAAAAAGCCCTTGAGAATTTTGATTTTAAGAAAAAATACGAAGAAGACGAGACCATGCAGAAGCTGATAGACATGTGCATGAAGCTGGAAGGGCTTCCCAGGCACACCTCCATGCATGCCGCGGGAGTTGTTATCTGTCCCGAGGCGGCAGATGAATTCGTACCGCTGTCAACGGCTTCCGACGGATCGGTCACCACCCAGTATGTAATGACAACACTGGAAGAACTGGGTCTTCTTAAGATGGACTTTCTGGGGCTCAGGACCCTGACCGTAATCCAGAACGCCGCAAGGCTTGCCGCAGAGAGCAGGGGTGAAAAGATCGATATCGACAATATAGATTATGATGACAAGGCGGTATTTGATTATATCTCCACAGGGCATACCGAAGGCATATTCCAGCTGGAAAGCGGCGGAATGAAGAACTTCATGAAGGAATTAAAGCCTAAGAGCATGGAGGATGTCATCGCCGGAATATCCCTCTACAGACCGGGCCCCATGGATTTCATACCCCAGTACATAGAGGGCAAGAATTCAAAAGGAGACATAGAATATGAATGTCCCCAGTTAGAGCCCATATTAAAGCCGACCTACGGTTGTATCGTATATCAGGAACAGGTAATGCAGATAGTAAGGGATCTGGGCGGTTATACCTTAGGAAGGAGCGACCTTGTAAGAAGAGCCATGTCCAAAAAGAAGGAAGAGGTCATGGTGAAGGAGAGACAGAACTTTGTCTACGGAAATGAGGCAGAGGGCGTTCCCGGCTGCGTGAAAAAGGGCATAGATGAAAAAGTGGCGAACAATATCTATGACGAAATGATGGATTTTGCCAAGTATGCCTTCAACAAATCCCATGCCGCAGCCTATGCCGTTGTGGCTTATCAGACTGCCTGGCTCAAGTTCTATTATCCCGTGGAATTTATGGCTGCGCTTATGACCTCTGTCATAGACAACAGCAATAAGGTCTCTTTTTATTCCTATACCTGTAAACAGATGGGGATAGACATACTTCCGCCCGACATCAATGAGGGAGTGGGAGGATTCTCCGTTACCGCGGATAAAAAGATAAGATACGGACTTGCCTCCATAAAGGGTGTCGGCTGGTCCGTGACCGAAACCATAGTAAATGAAAGAACGGAAGGCGGAAAATACAGGAATCTTCAGGACTTTTTGGACAGGCTTTCGGGAAAGGAAGTAAACAAAAGGACAATAGAAGGTTTTATCAAGGCAGGAGCGCTTGACTGTCTGGGCGGCACGAGAAAGCAGTACATGTGCACATATTCGGATATCCTTGATAACATAAACAAAAACAGGAAGAATAACCTGAAGGGCCAGATGTCCTTATTTGATCTTGCATCCGAGAGCGGCGGAGACATAACCTTTGAGATAAAACTTCCGGATGTGGGGGAATATGATAAGGATACGATACTTGCATTCGAAAAGGAATACATCGGCACATACGTAAGCGGACATCCGCTGGAGGCCTATGCAACCGTATGGAAAAAGACCATAACCAACACATCAAGCGATTTTGTATATGAAGAAGATGATACCGACGAGAAAAAGCCGAAGGTAAGAGTAAAGGAAGGCGAAAGAGTCATCATCGGCGGCATAATAAGCGAGAAAAAGGTGATCTACACCAAGAACGGGAAGACAATGTGCAGACTGCTGATAGAGGATCTTGTGGGAACCGTTGAGGTGATAGTATGGCCCGATGATTATGAAAAAAACCAGGATGTACTTATAGAAGAAAGCAGGGTATTTGTGGAAGGAAGGGCATCCACCAATGATGACAGGGATGCACAGGTCATCTGCAGCAGGGTGATCCCCTTCAGTGAAGTGCCGAGGAAGCTGTATATCCGCTTTGCATCCGTTTCCGAGTATGAGAAGAGAAGCAGTGAACTGGATGAAATACTGAAGGGGTCGAAGGGAAAGGATAGCGTTATAATCTTTGACTCCGAGACAAAAAAGATAAAAAAGCTGCCTGCCGGAAGTAATGTACGGGCGGATAACGAACTCATTGACAGACTGAAAAAGGCCTTCGGAGACGAAAATGTGGAGGTAAGATAACGGGCATGGTTATTGAAAACACGCCTCAAAAGTGATAAGTTTATTTGTGGATGTTGTAAAAATGCTGTCAGCTGATCAGCAGATATTGAGAGGTTTTCAATGGCAAAAGAGATAAAAAAGATAGGTGTATTGACAAGCGGCGGTGATGCCCCCGGAATGAACGCGGCCATAAGGTCGGTGGTAAGGAGCGCCATATCCAAGGGAAAAAAGGTGGTGGGTATCCAGAAGGGATATCAGGGATTACTGAATGAAGAGATCGCCGAGATGCAGGCCTGGAATGTATCCGATACCATCCAGAGGGGCGGAACAGTTTTAAGGACAGCAAGGTGTGAGGAATTCAAGACCGAGGAAGGCCAGGAGAGAGGTGCCGAGGTCTGCAGAAAGTACGGGATAGACGGACTGGTGGTGATAGGCGGAGATGGATCCTACAGGGGTGCCCAGGCACTGTCCAAGAAGGGGATCAACACCATAGGACTGCCGGGGACCATAGATCTCGATATAGCCTGTACGGATTATACGATAGGCTTCGATACGGCGATAAATACGGCCATGCAGGCCATAGACAAGATCAGGGATACATCATCCTCCCATGAAAGATGCAGTATCATAGAGGTAATGGGCAGAAATGCGGGATTTATAGCACTCTGGTGCGGTGTGTCCACAGGAGCCGAGGATATACTGCTGCCTGAGAAGTATGAGTTCAAGGAGCAGGAGATCATAGATAATATCATCGCAAACAGGAAAAAGGGAAAGACCTTCCATCTGATAATAAATGCGGAGGGAATAGGACATTCCACCTCAATGGCCAGAAGAATAGAAGCAGCCACAGGTATAGAGACCAGGGCGACGATACTGGGATACATGCAGAGAGGCGGTTCACCTACCTGTAAGGACAGATTTTACGCATCCATGATGGGCGCCTATGCGGTGGAACTTCTCTGTGCGGGGAAGACAAACAGGGTAGTCGGCCAGAAACACGGAGAGTGGGTGGACTTTGATATAGACGAAGCCCTTGCGATGCAGAAGGATATACCCGAATTTGAATATAATGTAAGCAAGGCCCTCTCGATCTGAGAAACCGTCGGAAAACATACAGAGGAGAGGACAGAACAAGAAAGCTCATCAGCCTGTCTGATGAGCTTCGGCTTCTCAATGAGAGGCCGGAGGAAAAAAATGATCACAAGCAATTCTAACGAGCGTATCAGATCGGTGATACATCTGATCTCTGACACAAAGACAAGGAAAGAAAAAGGTCTGTTTGTGGCAGAGGGTGAGAAGATGTTTCTTGAGGCCCCCACGGAACTTATAAAAGAAGTATATGTATCGGAAAGGCATGCGGAAAACTGTACCGGGGAAATAAGGGAGAAACTGGAAAAGACAGGTTACGAAACCGTATCCGCCGGGGTCTTTGACAGAATGTCCGATACAAAAACTCCTCAGGGTATTCTGTGTGTTCTCAGGCAGAGGACCGCAGATCCCTTAAAGGTGATAGATGAACACAAGGGCCGGATAGGGATACTGATAACCGAGGGGATACAGGATCCGGGGAATTTCGGTACCATGATAAGAACGGCCGAGGGCGCGGGCTTTGATCTGATAATAGCCGACAGAAAAACAGTGGATCTGTATAATCCCAAGGTCATAAGAGCAACAATGGGATCCATATACAGAATGGATATCGCATATACGAACGACCTTAAGGAAACCGTCAGGGCACTCAGACAGCGGAACATAACGGTCTATGCGGCCCATTTAAAGGGTGAGGGATATTATAACGAAGAAAAATACGGAGACAGAAACGCTTTTCTCATAGGAAACGAAGGGAACGGCTTAAGTGATGAGATCAGTGCACTTGCGGATAAACTCATAAAGATCCCGATGCAGGGCAAGGTGGAATCCCTTAATGCGGCAGTGGCTGCGGCCCTGCTCATGTATGAGACCGGGCGCCGTATATGAGAATACGGATCTTTAATGATGAATCTGACCCGTTTTTGGAAAAAGACTGATAAAAACAGAATAAACAGGAAAGGAAAATGATATGAAGCTTGCATTTATCGGACTCGGAAATATGGGTAGCGCCATGATAGGCGGAATAATAAAGAAAGGAACCGTAGACAGTAAGGACATTACCGGAGCGGAAGCAAACGGGGAAAGATGTAAGGCTGTGGCCGAAAGATTCGGCATAAAAACAACGGTTTCCAACAAGGAAGCCGTAAAGGATGCGGATATCCTTGTTTTATCCGTAAAACCCCAGGTCTATGAAACGGTGATAGATGATATCAAAGATACGGTATCGGATGATACGGTCATAGTATCCATCGCCCCCGGAAAGACCATAGCTTGGATAACAGAAAGATTCGGAAGGCCGCTTAAGCTTGTCAGATGCATGCCGAATACCCCTGCCCTGGTATCCGAAGGCTGCACGGGTGTTGTAAAAGGTGAGAAGGTTACGGATGAAGAATTTGAGACCGTAATGAAGATCCTTGAAAGCTTCGGAAAGGCATATGAGATAAGCGAGAAACAGATAGATGCGGTGGTTGCATTAAGCGGAAGCTCACCTGCTTATGTATTCATGATGATAGAAGCCATGGCGGATGCTGCGGTAAGAGAAGGCCTGCAGAGAGACAAGGCCTACGAGATGGCAGCCCAGGCCGTATACGGATCGGCAAAGATGGTACTTGAGACCGGGAAGCATCCCGGAGAGCTTAAGGATATGGTATGTTCCCCCGGCGGAACCACTATCGAGGCGGTGGCAATGCTTGAAAAGACGGGCTTTCGATCATCCCTGATGGAAGCGATGAAGGTGTGCGCCGACAGGTCAGGCAGGCTGTAATATACAGATCAAAATGCCTGTAATTTGACAAACAGCTGTTATTTTGGTAGAGTTATGAAAGATATACGGTATTTTCAGGTTTACCGTATATATCGGAAAACAGTATGTGATCAGACAGTAAAACCTGATTGAAAGCTTCGGCGGACGGCAGTATTTAACGGTTTCGTCAAAGGCGGAGCGGAGGGAAAAAATGAATAACAAAATGCATGCTTGGCTGTGCGGTATTGTGATATCGGCAATGCTTGCGGCAGGTATTTGGGGGAGTGTGCATGATGTTTATGCAAAGGAAGGGACAGACAGGACTTATCCAACAGTCAGTGTCGAAGTTGTAAAAGCATCAAATCTGTCGGAAACAAAGACAAATACGGCAGGAAAGATCGTACCTACGATAGAGATCACCACGGCAAGTGCTCCTGTGACCGGCGGTTCTTCATCATCGAAGGGAAGTGCCGGCAGCAGTCTGTCGGGATCGGTAGCAGGGATAGCATACAGCGATCTTGCAATGGCAAATGTTCACGAGGCCGTAAATGTCAGGAAAGAAGCATCCGAAGAGTCGGAGATAGTCGGAAAACTCTTCAAGGACTGCGGCGGACAGATATTAGAGAAAAAAGAAGGGTGGACAAAACTAAAGAGCGGAGAAGTTACAGGCTGGGTAAGCAATGACTATCTGCTGTTCGGGGCAGAAGCAAAGAAACTGGCCGATTCGGTCGTATCAAAGGTTGCCACATCTACCACAAGCTCGTTAAGGCTCAGGATGGAGCCCAATGAGAATTCAAAGATCCTTGATCTGCTTGCCGAAGGCGACAAGATCGATGTGATCAATGAGGATGACAAGTGGGTAGAGGTTGAATACTCGGACGGCACACAGTGCTATGTATCGGCTGATTATGTAACGATATCCTATGAGCTGGGGTCCGGAAAGACCATTGAAAAGATAAAGGCTGAGGAAGAGGCAGAGCGCAAAGCCCAGGAAGCATCAAAGCCCGCCGAGACCAAATCGGATGGCAAAAAATCAACAGATGCACCGGCACAGACGAACGCCACACCTGCACCGGTCAATACGGCTCCTGTTCCCAGTACTTTTGATGATGTAACGTTACTTGCGGCACTTATACAGTGCGAAGCCGGAAATGAAATATATGAAGGCCAGGTAGCGGTAGGATCGGCAGTCATCAACCGGTTAAAGACCGGAAGATGGGGATCCTCGATATATTCCGTAATATATGCAAAGAGCCAGTTCGGACCTGCGGGGACGGGAATGGTGGCTCAGGTAGCAGCCGCAGGACCCAAGGCATCCTGCATAAAGGCCGCACAGGACGCCATCTCGGGCGTATCCTATATAGGAGGCGCGACATCCTTCAGAAATGTCAGATCCGGGCATCTGGGAATAGTCATCGGAAATCATGTATTCTGGTAGGATCCGTCCGGATAAATAACAGATCATCAGTGACAGAGTAAGGGTGGCTGAGTAATCAGTCACCCTTTAAGTATCGGATCATATATGAAGGGCAGAAAGGAAATCGGATATGAGCCTTAAGGGAAGGAATTTTTTAACATTAAAGGATTTTACAAAGGAAGAGATATATGAATTTTTAGAGCTTGCAAAGGAGCTTAAGGAAAAGAAGAAACAGGGCATATTTGACCGTATGTATCAGGGAAAAAACATCGCCCTTATCTTTGAAAAAACAAGTACCCGCACCAGATGTTCCTTTGAGATAGCGGCTCATGACATGGGGATCGGAACCACCTATCTTGATTCCAAGCTCTCCCAGATGGGGAAAAAAGAGAGTATAGCGGATACCGCAAGGGTCCTTGGCAGGATGTATGACGGAATAGAATACAGGGGCTTCGGTCAGGATGTAGTGGAAGAACTGGCAAAATATGCGGGAGTGCCTGTCTGGAACGGACTCACGAATGAATATCATCCCACCCAGATGCTTGCGGATATGCTCACCATCAGAGAGCACCTCGGTGATCTGGAAGGAAAGAAACTCGTATACATGGGCGATGCCAGGTATAACATGGGCAATTCGCTCATGATAGCCTGTGCAAAAATGGGAATGCATTTTGTTGCCGCGGCACCGAAGAAATACTTTCCGGAGGATGAGCTGGTAAAGGAATGCCGCCGGTTTGCCATGGAATCGGGCGCTACCATAACCTTTGAGGAAGACCCCTTCAGGGCCGTAGCCGGAGCGGATATAATATATACCGATGTGTGGGTATCCATGGGTGAACCCGATGAGGTCTGGGAGGAAAGGATCAGGGAGCTGACACCCTATAAGGTAACCATGGACATAATGAACAGCGCAAATGAGAATGCCATATTCCTGCACTGCCTGCCGGCTTTTCATGACCTGAAGACCGAGATAGGAAAAGAAATGGGCGAGAGATTCTCATTAACGGAAATGGAAGTGACCGATGAGGTCTTCCAGAAATATTCGGATGTGGTATTTGATGAAGCGGAAAACCGCATGCATACGATCAAGGCGGTAATAGCCGCAACCCTGGGATAAAGAAAAAGCAGCAAAGAGAAATGCAATGAAAAAGGAAGAGCGCGCATATATCAGAAATATCCTGAAAAAAGAGATCTTCTATATTGATATTGCCAGCGGCATATTAAGCTTTATCATATGTCTGCTGACGCTTGTGGTGCTGCTGAGACAGGATTCGCAGGATCTTATCGGGTATATATTCGGCATAGCGATGACCCTGTCGGGGATGAATGCCTATAAAGGATATAAATACGATACGCCCACAAAAAGGATGTATCTTCTTTTTACCGTGATAGCTTTTGCGGTGATGATATACTGCTTCATAGTTACATAGACGGGATAGGTTGTTTAACGGTTATTAAGGGTGAGGTTTTTTGAGCATAACAGACGGGAGTCGGATGGAAGAAAAGACGGTATTATGCGGTGCAAACGCATATGAAAAAAAGTATTATTTCAATGAGAAATTTTCGGGCATGCCCGAATCGATCAAGAAGGAGCTGAACATAATCTGCGTGCTGTTTACGGAAGAAGTGGGCGGAGTGCTGACCTTTGTATTTGACGAAGAAGGGAGCTTAAGCCTTGAAACCGATGCGGATGAAGGCGATCTCCTGTATGATGAGATAGGGTCGGCCCTTTTGGTAAAAGAGATCCTCAGAAAGAAGCAGGAGCTCTTTGAGTCGCTCACGCTGTACTATAAGATATTTATTTTAAAACAGGATCCCTCGGCATTACTGGCTGAGGAGGAAGGAAAACAATAATGTTACTTGCGATCGATGCCGGAAACACAAATATAACAATAGGCGTTTATGAGGGAAAAGAGCTTAAGGACAGCTTCAGGATCACAACAAAGATCCCCAGGACTTCTGATGAATACAGCATTACCATAATGGAGCTCTTAAACAATGCGGGTATTGATAAAACAAAGATAACCGGAACCATAATAGCAAGCGTGGTACCGAATATCATGCATTCACTTACCGGCTCCATAATAAAAAGCTTTGAACATACGCCGCTTATAGTAGGACCCGGGATAAAAACAGGCATCAGGATCGATACTCCCAATCCAAGGGAAATAGGGCCTGACAGGATAGTCGACTGTGTGGCGGCATATGAGATCTACGGCGGACCAATACTGGTCCTCGATTTCGGAACAGCCACAACCTATGATCTTGTGGAAAAAGACGGAAGATTTACCGTGGGAATAACGGCACCCGGAATACGTATTTCCGCCAAGGCTCTGTGGGAGGACACCGCAAAGCTTCCCGAGATAGAGATCGTAAAACCCAGGTCGATCCTTGCAAATGAGACCATCAGCAGCATGCAGGCGGGACTGATGTACGGACAGATAGGACAGACGGAATACATAATCAATCAGGTAAAAAAGGAAACCGGCTATGATGACCTCAAAGTCGTTGCTACCGGGGGACTCGGAAGACTGATATCAAACGAAACCGATACTATAGATGAGTACAATGCCCAGCTGACGCTTGACGGGTTAAGAATACTGTATGATAAAAATAGGTGATGTTAAGCTCAAAAACCGATGGATACTGGCACCGATGGCAGGCGTATGCGACCTGCCATTTCGTTTGATATGCTCGGAAATGGGTGCGGGTCTTGTATGCACGGAAATGATCAGTGCAAAGGCGATCCTCTATAACAATAAAAACACAAAAGAACTGATGCGCCTGGATGAAAAAGAGCATCCGGTATCACTGCAGCTTTTCGGATCCGATCCCGAAATAATGGGGGACATAGCAAAAAGGATCGAGGATGCCGGTCATGATATCCTGGATATAAACATGGGATGTCCCGTCCCCAAGGTGGT
Source organism: Lachnospiraceae bacterium (assembly GCA_024682555.1). GTDB lineage: Bacteria > Bacillota > Clostridia > Lachnospirales > Lachnospiraceae > UBA2868. Next base: position 13,553 of record JAIKZD010000013.1, read on the forward strand.
AAACAACCATGAAGGCTCGGCTCTCATGAAGGATCCGCTGCTTGCGGGCAGGATAATAGAGAAGGTGGCCTCATCCACGAAAAAACCGGTGACGGTAAAGATAAGGAAAGGCTTTGATGAGCAGAGCATAAATGCCGTTGAGATAGCCCATATCGCGCAGGAATCGGGGGCAGCGGCAATAACGGTACATGGCAGGCTCAGAGAGGAATACTACAGGGGCAGAGCTGATCTTAACATAATAAGACAGGTAAAAGCATTGGTAGGGATCCCTGTCATAGGAAACGGGGATGTTTTTTCCTATGAGAGCGCGATGAACATGATAAAGGAAACCGGGTGTGACGCAGTGATGACGGGCCGTGCGGCCAGGGGCAACCCCTGGATATTTAAGGAACTGTGTCAGAGAGAAGCGGGGGAAGAGTATATTCCTCCGACACGGGATGAGATCCTTGACATGATAATACGACACGCGGAAATGCTTACGGAATACAAAGGGGAATATACCGGCATCAGGGAAATGAGAAAGCACAGTGCCTGGTATCTTACGGGGATGAAAAATGCCTCAAAGATAAGAGGGAAGCTGAATGAAACCGAGAGCCTCAAAGAGCTTAAGGACCTGATAGAGGAACTCAGAGAGGACTGATGGATGAAAAGAGCCTGATAACAGGCATTTTGGAGTCTGATAACAGGCAATTCCGAGATTCTTGACATTGTATAAAATGTTGAGTATACTTCATAAAGTTGTTATAAAGAGACCGTTATGTAACGGTCGAAGGACCGGGACATTCCGGTGTACTCCGGTACAGATTTTGGAAAGAAGGTAACAGGTAATGGCGGAGAAAAAGTATACACTTACATATGAGGGGTTAAAAGCGTTAGAGGATGAATTACAGGATCTTAACGTAAACAAGAAGGCGGAAAATGCCGAAAAGCTCAAGGAAGCAAGGGCACAGGGCGACCTTTCGGAGAACGCCGAATATGATGCGGCAAAGGATGAGCAGAGAGACATTCATGCCAGAATAGAAGAGATCGAGTACATCCTCAAAAATGCAGACGTCATATTAGAGGAAGAAGTGGATACCGAAAGGGTAAGCGTAGGCTGTACCGTTAAGGTCCGCGACATGGAATATAAGGAAGACATGGAATACAAGATCGTAGGTTCAACTGAGGCCGACAGCTTAAAGGGCAAGATCTCAAACGAATCACCGGTAGGAAAGGCACTGATCGGAGCCAAGAAGAACCAGACCGTAACTGTAGAAACAATGTCAGGAAATATCAAATACAAAGTACTTGAGATAACAAGAGCAAGCTGATACAGAGGTAAAAAGATTGGGAAACGAAAATAACGAAAACGGCCAGGCAAAGGTACAGACTCAGGATCTGAACCAGATACGTAAGAACAAGAGAGAAAAGCTTGCAAATCTGCAGGCGGAGGGTAAGGATCCTTTTCAGATAATGAAATACGATCAGACCCATCACAGTCAGGAGATCAAGGATAATTTTGATGCTCTTGAGGGAAAGAGCGTATCCATAGCCGGACGTATGATGTTAAAGAGAGTCATGGGAAAGGCTTCTTTCTGCAATGTGGCAGATCTTACGGGCAACATACAGGTATATGTTGCAAGGGATGCCGTAGGGGAAGAGCCCTATGCCGCATTCAAGAAGTTTGATGTGGGCGATATCGTAGGCGTAAAGGGTGAGGTATTTAAGACCCAGAAAGGTGAGATGTCCGTTCATGCGGCAGAGATAACCCTGCTTTCAAAGAGCTTACAGGTACTTCCCGAGAAATTCCACGGACTTACAAACACGGATATGAGATACCGCCAGAGATATGTGGATCTCATAATGAATGATGAAGTAAAGGATACCTTTGTAAAGAGGTCAAAGATCATAAGCTCCATCAGAAATTACCTGAATGCACAGGGGTTTTTGGAGGTGGAGACTCCCATGCTCGTAGCTAACGCGGGGGGAGCCGCAGCAAGACCTTTCGAGACGCATTTTAATGCGCTTGATGAGGATCTGAAGCTTCGTATATCACTTGAGCTATATTTAAAGAGACTGATCGTAGGCGGACTTGAGAGAGTATATGAGATAGGAAGAGTATTCAGGAACGAGGGACTCGATACAAGACACAATCCCGAGTTTACCCTTATGGAGCTCTATCAGGCATATACGGACTATGAAGGAATGATGGATCTTACCGAAAAGCTCTTCCGTCATGTGGCAGAAGAGGTACTCGGAACGACCACCATCACCTATAACGGAATAGAAATGGATCTTTCAAAGCCTTTTGAAAGGATCACCATGATCGATGCCGTAAAGAAGTACGCGGGAGTTGACTTTAATGAGGTAAAAACCCTTGAAGAAGCAAGGGCCCTTGCAAAAGAGCATCATGTGGAATTTGAGGAGCGTCACAAGAAGGGTGATATATTAAATCTCTTCTTTGAAGCTTTTGTTGAAGAGCATCTGATACAGCCCACTTTCCTTATGGATCATCCGGTTGAGATATCACCTCTTACAAAGAGGAAGCCTTCAAATCCCGATTACGTTGAGAGATTTGAGTTCTTCATGAACGGCTGGGAGATGGCAAATGCCTATTCCGAGCTCAACGATCCCATAGACCAGAGAGAAAGGTTCAAGGCACAGGAAGAGCAGCTTGCCCAGGGTGATGAGGAAGCAAATACCAC
>JAIKZD010000033.1 GCA_024682555.1 Lachnospiraceae bacterium
CCGTGGGTTAGTATGTTCCCCACATCCAGCTTCCTTCAGATTCCGCCTCGCGGCGGACACCCTTGCCTTCGGCTATATCCTTCCCACTACCGGGTGGATTCGGGACTTGAACCCGTTAGAAACGTGCGCCGCTAGGCGCACCACCAAAAAAGAACGGTCAGCTCAGCTGACCGTTCTTTTCGGTATATTCCTTCACGAGAGTTCTTATCCTGTCGCTTGGATTCAGAAGATCACTTATGGAAGAATCATGGTTCAGTGTATCTATGATATAGGCGATGTACTTACTGAGATCGCAGTTGATATAGTACTCTCTCTTTAAAAGCTCGGGACTCTGATACACAAGGTTTGTGGTAAGGACTCTGTCTATGATGCCTTCGTCATATGCGATGTCAAAGGGTGTAAGTCCGCCGGTAAAGAGTCCGAAGGTGGAGGCTATGAATATCCTCTTTGCCTTTCTTTCCTTAAGCTGCCTTGCAACGTCTATAACGCTGTCGCCGGAGGCTATCATGTCATCTATAACAAGGATATCCTTGCCCTCTACCGAGGTCCCCAGAAACTCGTGGGAGATGATGGGATTCTTTCCGTTCTCTATCCTTGTATAATCCCTTCTCTTATAGAACATTCCAAGCTCTAATCCGAGCACGTTTGCCATATATATGGCTCTTTCCATTCCGCCTTCATCGGGACTGACTATCATCATGTTCGATGCATCGATCTTAAGATCCTTTACATTATTCAAAAGACCCTTTATGAACTGATAGGCAGGCTGGACCGTTTCAAAGCTTGAAAGAGGGATGGCATTCTGTACCCTTGAATCGTGGGCATCGAAAGTGATTATATTGTCAACGCCCATCCTCACAAGCTCCTGCAGGGCTATGGCACAGTCAAGAGACTCTCTGGCGGAGCGCTTATGCTGTCTGCTCTCATACAAAAACGGCATGATCACCGTGATCCTTCTGGCCTTTCCTCCTACGGCGGCGATTATCCTCTTAAGGTCCTGATAATGGTCATCCGGAGACATATGGTTCTCATGTCCGCACAGCGAATAGGTCATTGAATAATTGCTGATATCAACCAGAAGATAAAGATCTGTTCCCCTGACGGATTCGTTGATGACACCCTTTGCTTCGCCTGTTCCGAATCTTGATATCCTGGCATCGAGGATGTAGGAATCTCTCTGGTATCCGCTGAATGCAAGGGAATTCTTGTGTTCATTCTCCCTCTCCGTACGCCATTCCACAAGATACTTGTCGACCATCTCTCCAAGCGTCATGCAGCCTGCAAGAGGGATCATTCTCAGTGATCCGACGGGGATCGTCTCAAGGTTACGCTTCTCTTCGCGTCTTGGCATGTTCAGTCTGTCTCACTTTCTTTTCTGATCTTTTTCATTTTTATTCTTATGTCCGCAATACCGGGATTTAACAGCAGATAGTTTCCCACGATCCTGGAAACGATCCTCTCATCATAGCGCTCGGACATCTCCGACACTGAGAGATTGGTGGATATTACGGTTCCTTTTTTCCTGAGGATCCGCTCGTTTACGATCATGAAAAACTGCGATGCCACAAAGCTGTTTGTGAATTCCGTCCCGAGATCATCGACTATCAGCAGATCACATCCCAGAACATCATCCCGTATTCTGTTTATATCATCGGATTCGCCGTTGTTTCTGAACGAATACGTAGCAAGTGTATCAAATAATGAAACGGAAGTAAAGTAAAGCACCGAATGTCCTTTATCAAGAAGTTCCTTTGCGATGCAGTTGGTTAAAAAGGTCTTTCCGGTCCCGGGAGCACCAAAAAAGAGAATGTTCTTTCCATCCTCATTTTCATCAAAGGAAGCCGCATACTTTTTGCATTTGCCGATGATGTCCTCCATCTTCTGAAGCTCATCATCATAATAATAGTCATAGGACAGAGTATCAAAGTTTTCCTTTGCAAGTATCTCCGCTATTCCCGACTGGTCATAAAGCTCGTCCCTGATAAGCTTCCAAAGGCAATGGCAGCGTTTCCCGTCTATATAACCCGTATCTTTGCAGTCCGGGCAGTCATATATCGGATCGAGGTAATCTTCGGGAAATCCGTTTTCCCTAAGAAGCTCCCTCTTTTTATTTATTATGGAGTCTGTCTTCTCTTCCAAAGACCCCGCATCCTTTACTTCCTCATCTATGAGCCTTAACCCGTAGCTTAATGAAAGGTCACGTACGGAACCGTCAAGCTCTTCAAATCCGGGGATCTTTGAATATACCTCTTCCCTGCGTGCCTTTCTCTTCCTCCGGTTTTCCCTGACACGCTCATCATAGCCGTACATTATCTCATCATATTTTTCGTTTGACAGTGCCATATTTACTCCTGATCCGTCTAATCCAGAAGCTCCTTTACCAGAGCATCATAGTCCGTATCCGTGTTCTTTTTCCTTCCTCTTTTTCCGGAGGTCCCTGTTTTCTTTTCCGAAGCGGTCTTACTGCCCTGCCCCTTTTTCTTTTCTTTTTCCTGCTTTCTCAGCTCATCAAGCTTTTCTATATCGGAAAGACTTGTCACTCCGCTTTTCTTCCAGTTTAGCAGAATGGCATCCGCATATTCAAAGCCGGGTTCATGTATGTTCATGATGGTTCTTTCACAGGCGGACTTTATGATATCCAGGGAAAAACCGTATTCATTGAGCCACTTTTTCACAAAGGCAGTCTCCGGATCGGCAGGCTTTCTTCCCGTAATGCCGAAGGCCTTCAGAACCTCGCCGGTTTCCGCCGGTATGTCGCTGGTCCTCTGTCTGGCCTCACCTACGGTCTTAATGCCGGCTTCCGCCCAGGAAAGAGCTACCTTGTCGATATAGCTCATCTTATCCTTTTTATTGTTTGCGCAGTATTCTATCAGATATTCTATCAGATCGGGAGAGAATCCGAGGACACTGTTCATATAAAGGATCGATGAAACATCCTTTTCGTTGAGCATGCGCTTTAAATAGGTCTCGGATACATATAAAAGCTCACAGATCTCCGGACGGGCTTTGAAGCTTGCAAGCTCGTCGGGTGAAAATGTTTTCTTACGTATCCCGTCATTCATTCCGTTATCCATCCCGGTCTTATAACCGTCCTCTCCGGATAAAGGCTCTAAAAGCGACAGCCTTTTTATATTCTTGCTATCGTCCGTATCCATCTTGATGAGCCGGTTTTTTTCCAGATATTTAAAAGCTCTCATGACATCTTTTTCGGAATAGTTGAACTTGTCCTCTATGGATGTCATCGATATTTCGATATTTCCCTGTACCGAGCGCAGCAGATACAGATATATTTTAACCTGTGATTCGTTCAGGCTTCCGAGTATCTCATCGATAAACGTATCGGAAACATTGGTAAAGCCCGGACGGGTACAGGATACTACCAGATTATCCATTATATACCTCTCAAAAGGATGCCGTGGGTTTCGGCCGTTCTTTTGATTGGATTATAGCACAGCCCTCTGTTCAAAAAAACGATTTGTTATGCCCACAAAAGCCGTTTTTCAAGGGTTTTCGGACCTGTGGATAATGTGGATAAGCCCCGGACGAAATTATGTTCGTACCAAAGCTCTGCTGTTTTACACGATTGTTTTTTTCCGGTCAATTGATTATGTAAATTAAATAATCCACAGCAGATTTTTTTTGAGTCAAAAATCCGCTGTGGATAATGTTCATAACTCTTTGCCCGTAAGATCATCCGCAATCTTTACAACATCTCCTGCACCCATGGTTATCAACAGATCCCCGGGTGCAAGATTCTCCCCGATGAATTTCTCGATCTTTTCAAATGAATCAAAGAAGAAGCTTTCCCTGCCTTTTTTGTTAAGGGCATCGCATATCATAGCCGATGAAAGTCCCAGATCATCGGTCTCTCTTGCGGGATAGATCTCGGCAAGTATCACCTTGTCGGAAAGCATGAGAGCATCGACAAAATCATCAAACAGAGCCTTTGTCCTTGTATAGGTATGGGGCTGGAATACCGTCCACAGGGTTCCGTGAGGATACCTCTCGGCCGCCTTTAATGTCATCCTTATCTCGGTGGGATGATGGGCGTAATCGTCCACTACCTTAATGCCCTTATATTCTCCCCTGTATTCAAAACGTCTGTCGGTACCGTGGAATTCAAGCAGGCCTCTTTTTATGTTCTCCGGCGCTATTCCCACCGCTTCCGCGGCTGCGATGGCAGCCAGGGCATTTGAGACATTATGGCTTCCGGGAACCCTTAAGCTTATCCTTCCCGCCTTCTTATCTCCCTTAAGAAGTTCAAAGGAGGCACAGCCCATATCGTCATACTCCGTGTCAAGACAGCCGTAATCCGCTTCCTTATCCTCTCCGGAAGCGGAATATGTGATCACCCTGCAGGCAAGGCCCCTCGTTATTTCCTCATAATTATCGATATCCAAATTGATGATGAGGGCTCCGTCCTTCGGAAGAAGCTCCGCAAATTTCCTGAAGGAATGCCTTATATCCGACAGATCCTTAAAGAAATCCAGGTGATCTTCTTCTATATTCAATATGATCCCGTATTTCGGGAAGAAGCTCAGAAAGCTGTTGGTATATTCGCAGGCTTCGGTGACAAAATAATCCGAATGTCCGATCCTTATATTTCCGCCGATCTCCTTTAAGATCCCTCCCACCGAAATAGTGGGATCGGTATCTGCGGCCATAAGGATCATGGAAAGCATGGATGTAGTGGTGGTCTTTCCGTGGGTTCCGGATACCGCAACGGGGAGAGCGTAATTTTTCATTATCTGTCCCAGAAGCTCGGCCCTTGTAAGGGCGGGCAGTCCCCGTCTCCTTACTTCGCTCAGTTCGGGATTATCCTCGTGTATCGCTGCGGTATACACCACAAGATCCGTACCGTCCTGTATGTTTTCGGCTCTCTGGCCTATATATATCTTTATTCCGGCGCTTTCAAGCCTGTCGGTGAGCCCCGAACTCTTATTATCAGAGCCTGATACCGTAAATCCCCTTGATAGGAGGATCTCCGCAAGACCGCTCATGCTGATGCCGCCGATACCGATAAAATGCACCCTCTCAGGCCTGTCAAAGCTTATCTCATACATTTTTCTTATTCCTTCCGAAACATTTCTCTCACAATAATAGTCTATACGGTTCAGTTTTACAAGATTTATATATTTCCTTATCAAAAAAGCACTATATGTAGTATATGGTAAAATTACACAAATCCCGGACCCTTAACCTTTTATTTTTGTTCACTATCATCAATAATTATGTTATAATTTTAAAGTGCACGGATCGCTTTGCATATATATCGCGGCTGATTACAGTCTTATATGTGAATTGTTACCACAGCCGCAAACGTCGGAGCTTTTCCCTGCATCCGGCGGGACCCTGATCTTATATACCGCGGCCCGTCTTAATATCTGACAAATAGAGGTGATAACGTGATTAAGAAGGAAATGATTGCTATGCTTCTTGCCGGCGGCCAGGGCTCGAGACTCGGGATCCTGACATCCAAGGTTGCCAAGCCGGCCGTTGCTTTTGGCGGAAAATACAGGATCATCGATTTTCCGCTCAGTAATTGTATCAATTCAGGCATTGATACCGTGGGTGTACTGACCCAGTACCAGCCGCTTCGGTTAAACACACATATCGGCATTGGTATTCCCTGGGATCTTGACCGTAATGTGGGAGGCGTTACCGTTCTTCCTCCTTACGAGAAGAATACCAACAGTGAGTGGTATACGGGTACGGCTAATGCCATATATCAGAACATAGAATATATGGAGATGTATAATCCCGATTATATCCTTATCTTATCAGGTGATCATATCTACAAGATGGATTACGAGGTAATGCTTGATTTCCACAAGGCAAATCATGCGGATGTTACCATAGCTGCCATGCCCGTTCCCTATGAAGAGGCAAAAAGATTCGGCATACTCATCACGGATGATGACAGGATGATAACCGATTTTGAGGAAAAACCCGAGAATCCCAGAAGCAACCTGGCTTCGATGGGTATCTACATATTCAACTGGCCCGTTCTCAAGGAAGCTCTCATAAAGAATGCGGAGCAGCCGGGACTTGACTTCGGAAAGCATGTCATCCCCTACTGCCACAAGAACGGCAAGAGAGAATTCGCTTACGAGTACAACGGCTACTGGAAGGATGTGGGAACCTTAAGTTCATACTGGGAAGCCAATATGGAGCTTATCGACATCATTCCGGAATTCAATCTCTACGAGGAATACTGGAAGATCTATACAAAGAGCGAAGCTCTTCCTCCCCAGTATATCTCCAGAGACTCCGTCATCGAAAAGAGTATCATCGGTGAAGGCACCAACATCTACGGCAAGGTATACAACTCCGTTATCGGCTGCAATATCGTTATCGGAAAGGATACCATCATCAGAGATTCCATCATAATGAATGATACGGAGATTGGCGATAACTGCACCATAGACAAGGCCATCATAGCCGAGAACGTTAAGATAGGAAACAATGTTGTTCTCGGAAACGGCGAGGAAGTCGAGAATGAGACAGATCCTTCAATCTATACGAGAGGTCTGGTTACCATCGGTGAGAACACTGTGATACCCGACGGCATCACCATCGGAAAGAACACCATGGTATCGGGCATTACAAAGGCTTCGGATTATAAAGACAATTTCCTTGCAAGCGGAAAGACTTTTGTGAAGGCAGGTGACAGATAATGAGAGCGATTGGTATTATTTTAGCAGGCGGTAACAGCTTACGTATGAAGGAGCTTTCACAGAAAAGAGCCATAGCTGCCATGCCGGTAGCGGGTAACTTCCGGGCCATCGATTTCGTACTGAGCAGCATGACCAATTCCCATGTGGCCAAGGTCGGAGTTATCACCCAGTATAATGCGGGAAGCTTAAACGAGCATCTGAGTTCTTCGAAGTGGTGGGATTTCGGACGTAAACAGGGCGGTCTCTATGTATTTACACCTACCGTTACCACGGAGAACAATTTCTGGTACAGAGGCACCGCGGATTCCATTTACCAGAACCTGGATTTCCTCAAGAAGAGCCACGAGCCCTATGTCATCATCGCAAGCGGCGACGCTGTTTACAAGCTTGATTACAATAAGGTTTTGGAATATCACATTGACAAGAAGGCCGATATCACCGTTGTCTGCACGGAGCTTCCCGAAGATCAGGACGTTGAGAGATTCGGTATCGTAAAGATGAATTCCGACAACCGCATCGAGAACTTCGACGAGAAACCCATGGTTGCAAAATCCAATATCGTATCCTGCGGTATCTATGTCATCAGAAGACGTCAGCTCATAGAACTCATCGAAAAGTGCGCCGAGGAAGAGAGATACGATTTTGTCCGTGACATTCTCATCAGATACACCGATGTCAAGAAGATCTACGGCTATCTCCACACCGATTACTGGAGCAATATAGCATCCGTTCAGGATTATTTCAGGACCAACATGGACTTCTTAAAGCCCGAGGTAAGGGATTATTTCTTCAAGACCTATCCCGAAGTATATTCCAAGGTTGATGACATGCCTCCCGCAAAATACAACGTGGGTTCAAATGTCAGGAATTCCCTTGTTGCAAGCGGAACCATAATAAACGGTACCCTGGAGGATTCGGTCATATTCAAGAAGGCCTTCATCGGAAACAACTGCGTTATCAAGAATTCCATTATCCTAAACGATGTCTATATCGGCGACAACACTTATATCGAGAACTGTATAGTGGAGAGCCGGGATACCATAAGAGCCAATTCCTATTTCAAGGGCGAGGGCGAGATAAAGATCGTTCTTGAAAAGAATGAAAGATATGTATTTTAGTTAATTTCCTTTGGAGAAGGTTAAGGAGCTTTGCATGGGGGTGCAGAGCTCCTTTTTATTTTTCCTTGAATGTTTTTAAAATGTTGGGTATAATTCTTTGTGAGGGAAGAAAATGATGCGGATGTATGATACAGCCGTGTCGCTATGGAAACACTTAATCAGTGTTTCCGTATATTGATTGATAAGGGGAGGAATCATATGGATAGTATGCTTAAAAATGCTGTCAGGCTTGACAGGCAGCGCGTCGAGTATATGATCAACAGTTATAAGTCAGAGCTTAAAGAGCTTCCAAAGGGCACCATTTCGGAAAAGCACGTAGGTTCCAAAACATATTATTATCTCAAGTACAGATCAGGTTCCAGGGTAATATCCGATTATATAAATGCCGAAGATCTTCCGACGGTTTTAGAGATCGTTGAAAGGAAAAAACATATCCGGACCATGATACAATTCCTTAAAAACGAAAAGGCCATGGCTGACAGTATCCTTAAGAGCAGGAGAAGAAGATGAAAAAGGAAAGCTTCAAGGTCATAATGATCCTTCTGGTTCCGAAGGTTGTTCATCTTATAATGGAGAATGACGGTCTTGATGAGATCAGGGCCTGTATAGCCTTTTACAGTTCGGATCTGTATGCCGCCCTTGAACAGGAAGAAAACGACATGTGGCAGATGGAACCGGCAGAGCTGTATGCCCTTTATGCAAAAGAACAGCGCATGAGAAAGGATCCTCGGAATGAGCAATGAAGGGAATTTTTTAACCTACTGCATAGAACAGTACAAATATGATAAGGACATGACCGGGAAACAGGTCATAGAATTATTCAAACAGTATAAGGTCCTTGACTATATCTTTTCAAGCTGTGAACCTCTGCATTCCGCAAAGGCCAAATATATAACAAAGGATATAGACCTTTATATAGAGGCCTGCAAAGCCGTTGAGCAGGGACAGACTTAAGCCTTACCACTTCTTTTTCGGGCATGAAGAAACGGCTGTTGCCGCGCGAAACTCAACATAACAGCCGCAGGAGAGACAGGTTCCTTCGCTAAGCCTGTCACACTTTAAACATATATCAAGCCTTTTATTATAGAGAGCGTCATCCGCTCTCTCTTCTTTTTTTATGACAGATATATACTTCTCTATTTTTTTCCTGTCTTCAATTGACAGATCCCTTAACAGGCATCTGACACAGCCTGTCTTTGCCACTATTTTTTCAATGCCTCTATTCTGGCAACGGAACGGGCAAGAGCAAGTGATGCCCTGTTAAGATCCGTTCCCATGGCCTTTTCGGAAAGCCTTCTTTCGGCTCTGGTCTTAGCCTCTTCGGCTCTGTTTAGATCTATCTCAGAAGGCCATTCCACGATCTCTGCCAGTATTGTGACCGAATCAGGCAGTATCTCCACAAAACCCGCATGAAGAGCAGCAACCTTGATCTCTTCCTCGGATTCCCTGATATATAAAACACCCGGTGCGATAACAGCGGTAAGAGGTATATGCCTCTTTAATACTCCTACCTCGCCTTCGGTAGTCTTTAACTCCACCATTATCACATCACCTTCATAGAAGGTTCTTTCCGGTGTAATGACCTTCAGCTTAAACGCTCTGTCATCTGCCATCTGACAATAACTCCTTATGTTTTATCACTTAACTCTGAACACGGGATCAGTGATCTGTCCGTTATTTTACCTTGGCAAGTACGTCATCTATACTTCCGGCATTTAAGAAATAGCTCTCGGGAATATCATCATGCTTGCCTTCAAGTATCTCCTTAAAGCCCTGAATGGTATCGGCGATGGGAACGTATCTTCCCTCGAGACCGGTAAACTGTCCTGCAACGAAGAAAGGCTGTGAAAGGAATCTCTGGACCTTTCTCGCTCTGGATACCGTGATCTTGTCTTCCTCGGAAAGCTCGTCCATACCGAGGATAGCGATGATATCCTGAAGCTCCTTATATCTCTGTAATATCTCCTGAACGCCTCTGGCAACCTTGTAATGATCCTCGCCCACTACTCTCGGATCAAGGATCCTTGAGGTTGACTCCAAAGGATCAACCGCGGGATAGATACCGAGCTCAACTATCGAACGGGACAGAACCGTTGTGGCATCAAGGTGTGCAAAGGTTGTTGCGGGTGCGGGATCCGTAAGGTCGTCCGCAGGTACGTATACGGCCTGAACAGAGGTTATGGATCCGCTCTTTGTGGAAGTGATCCTCTCCTGAAGGGCACCCATTTCCGTCTGAAGCGTGGGCTGGTAACCAACCGCCGAAGGCATACGTCCGAGAAGTGCCGAAACCTCGGAACCTGCCTGGGTGAAACGGAAGATGTTATCGATGAAGAGAAGCACATCCTTACCGCCTTCATCACGGAAGTATTCGGCCATGGTAAGACCCGAAAGTCCTACTCTCATTCTTGCCCCGGGGGGCTCGTTCATCTGTCCGAATACCATGGTGGTCTTATCTATAACTCCGGATTCCGACATCTCGTGATAGAGGTCGTTTCCTTCTCTCGTTCTCTCTCCTACACCGGTGAATACCGAATATCCGCCGTGCTCGGTAGCTATATTACGGATAAGCTCCTGGATAAGGACTGTTTTTCCTACGCCGGCTCCTCCGAACAATCCGATCTTTCCGCCCTTCTGATAGGGACACAGCAGATCTACGACCTTGATACCTGTCTCAAGCATTTCTGTGGAGGTGGACTGTTCCTCAAAGCTCGGGGCTTTTCTGTGGATAGGATATCTCTCAACCCCCGTGGGAGCCTCTTTGTTATCGATAGGTTCGCCAAGGACATTGAATATCCTGCCCAGTGTATTCTCTCCTACAGGTACCGTTATGGGACCGCCGGTTGCAACGGCATCCATTCCTCTTATAAGTCCGTCGGTGGGACCCATGGCGATACATCTTACCGTATCGTCACCGAGATGCTGGGCTACCTCAGCTACCAGGATCTCTCCGTTTGTCCTTTTTACGGAAATGGCTTCGTTTATTTCAGGAAGGTTTCCATCAGTGAATTTTACATCCAGTACAGCTCCGATTACCTGAGTGATCTTACCTGTATTCTTATCCGTATCTGCCACTTTTTCTCTCTCCTTTTATATTTGATTTTGCTGCCCCGGCAGCTTTTATCATGCATTAAGGGCTTCCGCTCCTCCGATGATCTCGGTAAGCTCCTGGGTTATATGACCCTGTCTGGCCCTGTTATACTGAAGCTCCAATGCCCCGATCATATCCTCGGCATTGCTGGTTGCGGAATCCATGGCCTGCATTCTGGCACCGTTCTCACTGGCTACAGCCTGTATGAGGGCACCATAGATTATGCTGGTAACATATTTCGGGATTATCATGTCAAGGGCGTCTATATCCTCGGGTTCGTAATTCATGGGAGGAATCTTTGATGACATATCATCCTCGCTCTTTATATCCTGTATCTCTTCTGCGGTAGCTTCCACATCAACGGGAAGTATCTTAAGAAGAGTGGGAACATGGGATACCGTATTCTTGAAATTCGTGTAGGCAAGATATATCTCACCTATCTTTCCCTCCGAATAAGCCTTCAGAAGTTCTTCCGAAAGCTCCATGGCATCGGAGTAAAGAGGCTCTTCTATAACGTCCGATTTATCGGACACTATCTCGTATCCCTTTCTCTTCAGGGCATCTCTGCCCTTCTTTCCTATGGAGTATACGGATACATCCTCCTTATTCCATCCGCTCCC
>JAIKZD010000044.1 GCA_024682555.1 Lachnospiraceae bacterium
ATCCGATAGTAATGCAGCTGTTCCAAAAGTTCTGTTTTGCTTAGGCTGTGGTCTTCATCGGTAAGTTTTTTCAGCACTTCAAGTATCTGAAGAACCCGTCTGGCCTGTCCGAACTTTTCATGATCAACAGGTGCATCTACAGAAATCCCCGACTGCATATCATCCAGGATTGCCCCGGACAGCATCGCATCAAACGCGTCTGCCTTATCCTTTTCTTCTTCAGACGGCGCATGCACTCTTACGACTTTCGGTTCCTGTGAATTCTCTGTTCTTGGAGGCCTATGCGTCAATCCCATGGAATTAAACTCAAAATCAAGCTGCTTCGACATCTCACCGTCTATATAGTATGTCGCATAGGTCGTAAAACTGCCCTTGCTTGTGTCATGATTCCTTAATGCAGAAACGAAACCTATCCAACCGGCGGCAAAAAGTTCTTCTTCCATTGCCTGCGGATTGGAGACATTAAGCCCATTTATCTTTTCCCACGCACGGGAGTGAATGTAACCCTTATACTGACTTATCAACTCTTCCCATGCCTTGTTATTGCCATTTCTGATCTTCTCTATAAGTATATTTGTTTGATCGTTCTGATTATTCATATTCAAACTTGCTCCTCACAGATTTATATATCCTGTGAAATACTAAGAATATATCTGCCTTTGCCCTGACCGGTAACCGCAACGATAATGCCAGCCTTTTTCATTTCTGTAATAATTCGAAGTGCTTTAGTTTCCTTACAATCAAGGATTTTCTGTACATCCTTTGTGCCAATCACCTGGTTTTCCCGGAGATCCTCCAATACTGTAATAATGGCGGAGAATGTGATGGCCGTCATCATCCCCTTGGCACGCAAATGTACCGGGACTGTCCACTTCCAAACGATCATCAAACATCTTGATCTGGATATCAGTGCCCTTGATCCCGTAATCACGATTCTTTGACGGACAAGAGGCGACTAAATAATATAAAAGATCGTTTAAACAAAGAGGAGCCCTGACCGGCTCCTCAAAACGTCCACGAGAGGATTCGAACCTCCGGCCTTTCGCTTAGGAGGCGAACGCTCTATCCTGCTGAGCTACGTAGACATCTGATACATTATAACCTTGTTTTTGAAATCATTCAATCCTTTTCTTTTTTTGCTTTTCTTTTTTCCATACGCTGGAGCCGCAATTTTTCCTGTTTATCCGCGATTTCCAGCATGGTTTCCTTGGGAACGAGTTTTAAGGTCTTTACCACATAGATGCTCCCGGAGTCAGTTTTCTTCATTCTGACCTTGCCCTTCAGGTAACCGTGTTTTTTACAGTAGGCAATACAATAGTAATGCTTCCCGTTTACCGAGAACCATTTGATCTGTTGCCTTGCATTCCTTCCGCAGAGGTAACACCTGGTGGAGCGGACCTCTTTATCTTCGATGGCCGCATTTTTATCGGCGAATTCCCTTGAGATATATTTTGAGTAGGTCTTAAAGTTAACGCTTATCTCATCTTTCTTGGACTGGGGTGCCGTAAAGATATCGTAGGAAACGTACTTTTTGGTCTTTGGCTTGAAAGAATTGATCTTTTTAAACACCTTTGCCGTGTAATAGGCATCATCATAAGCCCGGTGGAAGGGGATATCCTTTTTGATATCCAGATAATCCACCGCATATTCGAGGGCTCTTCTTATTTTTCCGTCTTCATAGGCGATGGAGAAGAACTTCTGTATATCGTAGTATTTAAGCGGCCCCTGAGAGAGCATATCCATGCCGTGATACATCATGTTCCTCTGCAGTTCCGTAATGTCGGAGGTTCCCCAGATACAAAGCACGTAATCCTTTCCGCACCAGTCCAGAAATTCCTGCATGGCCTCGGGGAAAGGTTTTCCGTTGTCAAGATCCTCCTGGGATAAATGAACTATCCTGTTGGTGATATAGTGGATATAGCGATAGATCTGAGGTTTGATGATAACCTCAAACTTATCCACAACCTTAAGCCAACGGTTGAGCTTTACGGCGCCGATCTCTATTATTTCAAAGGGCAGGCCGTAGTCTTTTATGTATTTATCGGATGACTGGTTCCATTCAAGATCAAAAACTATATAATTCATGCGGACTTCCTGACTGTGATTCTTTTCTTTCCCGCCATAAAGGGAAAGAAACGGTCGATCAAAATGACCATGAGAGTGGTGTAGAGCAGCATTATCGCTATCACGATGAAATAGCAGACATAGCCTCTGGCCCTGGTAATAAACTGATTGACATACATGGCGGCGTTTAAGGCAGCGGAAAGCACGGTGCTGTTGTTATGGACCGCCATGAATACAAGGGAATTTATTCCGTAATACGTAAGAACACGGAACTTATACCTTCCGAGGGAAAGCGCCCTTGAAAAGAAGATAAGCCACAGGGATCCCGTTATCCCGCAGATATAATAGATCAGGATGTTATGCTGCACAAGGGACCTGAAATCTCCTATGTTGTCATAGTGCAGGAATTTCATGCTGATCACTATGCATAATATATCGATGATCAGACAGATCTGGGAAAGGGCCAGTGATACGGCGGTATCCTTCTTTTTGTTCCCGCTGTTTATCATCCTGTCTATAAGATCATAGCCGTAATAACCGATGGCAATGAAGGATGCGGCAAATACCGGCCTTAACAGTGTGATGCACAGCTCATGCACTCTTTCGGCAAAAGCGGTATCAAAGGATATTCCCTGAAGAGCGACATTTAAGATGTATGCAAAAACCGTAAGGACTGTCATGATGATGATCGAAACTCTTTTTTCGGCTCTTTTAATTATGTACAGAAACAGGATCTCACCCAGGAACATGGCAGGTAAAAACCATAAAACGTTCATTCCGTAAAGGCCGATGACATGCCAGATGCTTACAAAAAAAGTCCCCGGAAGAATGGTCTTTGACACAAAAAGAGCATACAGCACGATAACGAGATATACCGCACTGAAAAGATAATAGGGGATCATGATCCCTTTAAACCTTTTGACGATAAGACTTTTAAGATCCTTTTCCCTGTCATTTCTGTGCTTTGACAGCATTCCGCTTATGATAAAGAAAAAGGGCATGTGAAATGAGAAGATCCAGATACAGAAATACACAATGTAGGGAGAGTACTCAAGTATCTTTCCCTGTAAATGTCCGATGAGGACCAGCACCATGGCGGCTCCCCTGGCTATATCAAAATAAGTCAGACGCTCTTTGTTCATGTCCCGTAATTCTCCCGCCTGTGCAAGTATAGCATAAAAAAAGACATTGTGAATAACAAATGTTACCCTGCGGTAAACCATGCGGCAGAACCCGGGATAAATCGGCCCCGGATCTCTTTATAAGGAATGGAAAAAAAGATGATGTGATCTAACCATGCTCTCTTTACAATGTGACACAAGATATGGTATCATCAGCTATGTATGGAGTCATGATATTGTGATTTTTAAAAGGGAGGACAGATCATGAGCATGGGTCTTGACATTCTATATTTTATCTGTGTTCTTTTGGTGCCCGTCATAAGCATCATAACGGGATACATCATGAAAACCCGTCCCCCGAAGGAGATAAACAATACGGTCGGATACAGGACAAAGCGTTCCATGGCAGGCAAAGAGGCATGGGATTTTGCAAATGTATACTGCGGCAGGAACACATTCCTTTTCGGTATCGTTTCTCTTGTGATAAGTGCCATTATATATTTTTTACTGATGAGGGGTTCCTTTAGTAACATGACCGCCATGATCATCATCCTGGTGGTGCAGATTACGGCTCTTGTCATAGTAATGGCGGTACCTACGGAGCTTGAGCTTAAGAAAAGGTTCGGAAAATAAGGGGATCAGGTCACTGCCGGGACAGAGCGGTGATACGCATAATAAGGGTTGTCGGTTATCAGAGGGTAGATAATTGAAAAGCGCATATAATAAGGAAGCACTGAATAGAGTTGCAGCACAGGATAAACTGGACAGGATGATAGTCCTTGTCTCACCGACGGTCTGGACCTCTATTATCGGTGCTTTTATTGTTATTGCGGGTCTCCTGACATGGGGCTTTTACGGCAAACTTCCCACCAGCGTGGATACAAAGGGGATCTATCTTAATGCGGACGGTGCCGAGTATATCTATTCCCAGACCGAGGGGTTTGTAGTGTCTGTAAACATAGAAGATGACGGCTATGTGGAAGTCGGCGATATTGTGGCGACGATAGGCGATGAAGAGGACATTTATAACATAAAACAGCTAGACAAAAGGATACAGTATGTTGAGAACATGACCTTCGAATCCGAGATGGATGTGGTCACTACCGACACAGAGACCATGGCCCAGATCAAGCTTTCGGCAAGGGATGCGGACAAGGATGCACAGAGCACAAAGGCCGAGCTTGAATTGAAAAAAGAAAAACTTTCGGAAGCAAAGGCCTTTGCGGATCAGAAAGAAGCCCAGATGCTTGAATACAAAAGGCAGTTCTTCTCAACGCTTGCCATAACCGATCAGGAACCTCAGGTCACATATAACGAAGCCAATTCGGATTATGAAACCTATTATTCAAGATATGAGGCTGCAAAAACAAATTACATAAATCTTCAGGAGGCCTATCTTGCCGCTCAGGAAAGCTTTGACAGCAGATATTATAACTTTGATGCACTTGAGCATACGGAAGAAGAGAGAAATGCCTATGATGCGGGCCTTGCCGATCTTTGGGCCAAGGAGGCCGCGGCAAATGATGCAAGGATCCTCATGGAAAATGAGGAAAAAAATGTAAGCGAAGCAAACGGAAAGCTGGAAACCGCAAGAAAAACCTATCTTGAATATGTCAATTCACTTTCGGAAACAACTGCCCTTAATACCATAGCTTCCACCGAATATACCGAAGTACTGCAGGATTACTATACCGCCAAGGCCGCATACAAATCCCTGAAGGATGAGATAGACGAGCTTGAGCTGAAGAGCGTCCTTGCCGAGGGCGACAGCGAGATGACCGAGGAGAGTTACGAGCAGCAGTTTCATAACCAGAAATCGGCAGTCCTTATAGATTTAAAGGCCCAGAGGGATGCCATTCTCAACAAGGCATCCAAGGGAGTGATAAGATCGAATATTGAAGGCAAGGTATATGATGTCCTGGTAACGGAGGGACAGGGGCTGAAAGCAGGCGGCCAGGTGGCCTCGGTCTTATCCGGAGATCTCGATAATGATGTTGCCATATGTTATGTGAAGCTTACGGATGCTTTTAAGCTAAAGCCCGGAATGCAGGCCTTCATATTTCCCTCAACCGTGGACCGTCAGGAATACGGGCACATAGAAGCTGTTGTGGAATCGGTATCCTCTCACGTTGCATCGGAGTCGGACCTTAAGAATCAGATCGCCAGTGAAGCCGTTGTAAATGATTTCATCAGGGAAGGATCCGTGGTTGAGGTTAAATGCAATCTTAAACGAGACGAAAACAGCAGAAGCGGTTACAGCTGGAGCACGAAAAAGGGCCGTAACATAGAGCTTGCAACGGGAACAGTCATATCTGCGACCATAATCACCGAAGAAAAGAAGCCCATAGATCTTCTGATACCATATCTTAAGAACAAGTTCGATTTCAACGAGGAAGAAGATGAGAAATTATAAAAAGAATGCTTCTCCCGAGGAGATCGCCAGAAAATACCATAAACAGAGCAAAAAGCAGAAAAAGAAAAAGCCGCGGACAGGCTATGCAAAGACCCCGACGGTGTATCAGATGGAGGTCAATGAATGCGGAGCGGCATCTCTTTCGATGATACTGCAGTATTACGGACGTTATGTACCCCTTGAGGAGCTGAGGGTGGAGGCCGGTGTCTCCCGTAACGGATGCAACGCAAAGAATCTGTACCTCTGCGCACAGAAATACGGTCTTTCGGTGACTGCAAGCGAGAGGGATCTTAAAAGGATGCTCCTGAAGAACAGGCCTCCCTGCATACTTCACTGGAATTACTCCCATTTCGTTGTTTTTGAGGGAAAAAAGCATAATAAGTATTACATAAACGATCCCCAGCAGGGACGAAGAAAGCTTTCATATGAGGAGCTCCTTGAGGGATATTCCGAAACGGTCCTTGCCTTCAGACCCGGTGATGACTTTGTAAGATCGAAGAAAAAACGCACTCTTTCCGCATTTATAAGAAAGCGTCTGGAAGGCCAGCATTCGACGCTGCGGGCTCTGTTTATGATAGGTATTGCCCTTATCCTTCCGGGTGTGCTCACTCCGGTATTTTCCCAGGTATTCCTTGACAATATACTGAGACAGCATGAGATCACATGGATGAAATGGCTTTTACTCATCATGATCGTCACCGCACTTTTTTCCGCATATTTTAACTGGCTCAATTCTAAGCTGTCTCTGCTTCTTCGTACAAAGACCAGCCTGATGACTACGGACAGCATGATAGCGCATATGCTGCGTCTGCCCATGGTATTTTTTGAACAGCGGTATGCCGGAGACCTGGTTTCACGTGTATACAACAATATGGCGGTTTCCACCTTTTTGTCCGGAAGTCTTATATCCGTCCTCATTAGTATGGTAACAAGCGTTATCTATTTTGCCCTGATGTTGGGGTATTCGGTCCGGCTGTCCTTTGTCGCCCTTCTGTTTTCCTCCGTTTCAATGCTCATCGCGTATCGCGCCTCATCAACGATAAAGACAATGACAATGAAATACGGTATAGACAGCGGAAAACTGCAGGGTGCACTCTATAACGGCCTTTCCTCATCGGCAAGCCTTAAGGCCGTGGGTGCCGAGGGCGAATATGTCGGAAGGCTGATGGGCTATTATGCCGAGGTCAATGAAAACGACCAGAAACTGGGAAGGACCCAGGCAATGCTTGACGTCATACCCCACAGCCTCGGATTCGTAAATGTCGTTGTCATGCTGATCCTGGGAAGTCTGGAAGTTATCAAAGGTGACATGACCCCGGGTATGCTTCTGTGTTTTAACGGTTTTCTGTCCGCTTTTTCCTCACCCTTTGATAACATAGTAAGCTTTATCCGGTCGATCCAGCAGATAAAGAACGATATGATGCGTGTTGACGACATAATGAATTACAGGGAGGAAAACCGTTATAACAACGAAAAGGACGAAAGTCTCGAGGGAAGAAAGCTTCGGGGCGAGATATCAATGGATAAAGTCGTTTTCGGGTATAACAAAATGGAGCCGCCCCTGATATCGGCCTTCAGTCTGAAAGCGGATCCCGGACAGAGCATAGCCTTAGTCGGGACCAGCGGCTGCGGCAAATCAACGGTTTCCAAGCTTTTAAGCGGATTATATGAGCAGTGGGACGGAAGCATCCTGTTTGACGGTACGCAGATAGAGAATATAACCGCTGAGGTCATAACCAGTTCAATATCGGTGGTGACCCAGCAGATATCGCTCTTTGAGGGAACGATCTATGACAATATAAGCGGATGGAATGCGGGTATCACGCAGGAGATGATCGTACAGGCCGCAAAGGATGCCTGTGTTCATGATGACATAGTAAAAAAATCCGGAGGATACGGATATATACTGAGAGAGGGCGGATCAAACATTTCGGGAGGACAGCGTCAGAGGATAGAGATAGCCAAGGCGCTTGCCACCAACCCCACGATACTCATAATGGATGAGGCAACCTCCTCCCTTGATTCGGCAACGGAAAAGATAATCCTTGACAATATCAGAAGAAGACACTGTACGTGTATTGTAGTGGCACAGCGCCTTTCAACGATCCGTGACTGTGATGAGATCATAGTCATGGAAAGTGGGCGCATAAAGGAACGGGGTACACATGATATGCTCATATCCTATCCCGGGCTCTACAGAAAGCTCATTTCGGAATCGGAGTAGCGGATGGAAAATACTGAAGATCTCATCGTATTAAAAGGCTCGGA
The DNA here is from genome assembly GCA_024682555.1 of Lachnospiraceae bacterium. Taxonomy (GTDB): domain Bacteria; phylum Bacillota; class Clostridia; order Lachnospirales; family Lachnospiraceae; genus UBA2868. The sequence goes on from JAIKZD010000044.1 coordinate 7,867, forward strand.
TTCCCATGTTACTGAAGATCCCAGGGAAGTATTCACCGTAGTATCGGGAGAAGCCAATGTTTACATACAGTTCCGTGAAGGAGAGACCGTCGACAGATCCCTCTTTGTTCGTGATGCGAAAAAAGGTGACAGCATCCCCGGACTTTCCTGCAGGATCACCGGCACACAGAACAAGTGGCATTTTGTTATCATGCCCAAAAAGGAAGTGACGCTCATACGTTCCGTATCCGGGGATGACAATCAGAAGCTCGGAAACGAATTTGCCGACAGTATAGAAGGTTTTCCCCGGATCGAGGAAACAAATTACCAGAAAAGATTTGCCCGCTGGTATATATACGTCATCAACCAGGAATCCACCGGCATCAAAAAGATGCGCCAGCAGAAGGAAAAGGAGTTAAATGCCAATTTCGATCTGATGGAGTCTCTGTTTAAGAACAGACGTGTCTTAAGGTACGAGCTGTCTTCGGATTCCTCTCTTTATAACACCGTAAGCGTTCTCTGCGACTACATGAACATCCCCCTTATCACCTACCAGCGTCTTTTGGCGGTCAAAGGTCCGGAATTCACCATACAGGACATGGCAAGGCTTTCCCATTTTGTTACGAGAAAGGTTACGCTGCAGCCGAAGTGGTATAAAAAAGACGCGGGGGCCTTCATAGCCTTTACCCAGAGGGATAACAAACCGATATTATGCATTCCGAAAACAGGCCGCAGATATATGATGTATGACCTGGAAGAAAAAACGGAACGGGTGATAGGGGAAGAGGAAGCAGGGATACTCGGAAATACCGCCTATGTGATATACAGACATCTTCCCGGAACCGGACAGAGCTTAAAGGATGTGATGGTCTACGGGCTAAAGCAGATAAGAACAAGGGATATCGTTGTATTTATCATCATGTATGCCCTGTCGACCCTGATCGGTCTTGCGCTGCCCTATCTCAACGAAAAGCTGTATGACGAACTGATACCTCTGGGAATGCTCGATCCCATATTCCAGGTGGGCATCGTCATATTTATCGTAATGCTCGGCAATATGTTCTTTGATCTGGTAAAAAACCTGGCGAGCTTTCGGGCGGTAAAAACCATGGAATATGCCATAGTCGGCGCCACCTATGACAGGATATTCAAGCTGCCCCAGCGCTTCATAGAAAGATTCGGTACCATCGAGCTTGTAAACAGGGTGTCCTCTGTGACCGGCGTTTTTTCACAGACGGTTACCTCGGGTGTATCGGCGGTCCTCGGGTTCATTCTGTCTTTTTTCTACCTGTACAAGATGTTTGACAAGAGTAAGACCCTTGCATGGAGAGGACTTGTGATGGGCCTGATCTCCGGGATAGTCATGTATATATTCGGATATCTGAGGGTATCCAGGGAAAAGGATAAGCTTGCCGCCTCCACAAAGGCAAACGGAATGCTGTACCAGTTCCTGACGGGGATTTTAAAGGTCAAGGTCAGCGGATTAGAGAACCGGAGCCTTTATGAGTTTCAGAAGGCAAATGTGGAATCCATGAAATACGACATGCGTTCGACACGGATATCAAATGCCGGCTCCGTATTTTCCGCGATAATGACGGTGGCTTATTCAGCCATTATCTATTATGTAGTGGTAAAGAAGAAACAGGAGCTTACCATCGGTGAATACACCGCATTTTCAAGTGCCTATGGACTGTTTACCTCGGCGGTATCCCAGCTTGTGAACTTTTTTATCACCCAGGCCACCCTCACTCCCGTCATGAACCGTATAAGGCCCATATTTGACGAGCCTGCGGAGGTATGGCAGATGTCACCCACAGCCAAGGCACTTAAGGGTGAGATAAGTGTGGATCATTTAAGCTTTGCCTATGACGAGGATGAACCGAATGTTCTTACGGATATAAATATCCACATAAAGCCGGGAGAGTATATAGGGATCGTCGGACCTTCGGGCTGCGGAAAATCCACCCTTTTGAAGCTTCTTCTGGGATTTGAGACCCCCACATCGGGGAATATATTCTATGACAACAGGGACATAGAATCTCTTGAAAAAACCGAAATGAGGAGACAGATGGGCACGGTGCTGCAGGACGGAAGAATGGTCGTTGGAAACATATATACGAATATCACCCTTTCGGCTCCCGATCTTGAGCCGTCGGAGGTCCTGCCCCTTCTTGAGGAGGTGGGACTTGCGGATGATGTGGCAAGGATGCCCATGGGAATGTTTACTTCCATCTCGGAGGGCGGAGGTACGGTGTCGGGAGGTCAGCAGCAGAGGATCCTTATAGCAAGGGCTCTTGCAAATAATCCCGTGATACTGTTTCTTGACGAGGCAACCTCGGCACTTGATAATATTACCCAGCAGCAGATCTGCGAAAACATGGCCCGCAGGAACATGACGAGGGTAATGATCGCCCACAGGCTTTCAACGGTAAAAAACTGCGACAGAATATATGTAATGAATGAAGGCAGGATAGAAGAGACCGGTTCCTATGAAGAACTCATGAAATTAAACGGTCTGTTCTGCGAACTTGTAAGGAGACAGGAGCTTGAATACTGAAAGATTTAAAGAAAACAGGATATATGATCCTAAGGATATTGATGATATCTCATATGTAAAGAGGCTGATGGAATATGAATCCCTGATACCGGGGTTTTCGAAGGAGTTTTCCGCAGACCCTCAGGGCGTCCTTAAAAAGATCGGGATCCCCCTGACTCCCAGGGACGTAGCCTTTGATCCGCATACGGTTGAAAACGGCAATGTCATAATGAATCCGAAATATCCCGATACCCCGGCCGCAAAGTATGCACGGTTCATGAACAGCAAGTTTGCTCACCGGGATGAGATAAAGAAGTACTGCACTCCGGTTAACCCTGCGATGAAAAAGTGGCGTGAGCGTCAGATCTGCAGATGTGCCATACAGCTCGGGGCCAAATTTCAGTCCCTGATACATGCACCCTTTGCGATAGAGCTTTCCGACGGATGTTCCGTAGGCTGTCCCTTCTGCGGACTTGCCGCGGAAAGGCTTAAATCCGTATTTTTTCATACCCCCGAAAATGCGGAACTTTTTAAGGGTGTTATAAATGCGGCCCGGGAGATCATAGGTGATGCCGTATCCGAAGGAACCCTGTATTTCGGAACGGAACCGCTTGATAATCCGGATTATGAGCTCTTCATGAAGGATTTTACGGACATATTCGGAAATATCCCCCAGATAACCACGGCAAGATCCACCATGTACATAGAGAGACTGAGGCCGTTACTTGCGGAGATAAACAGGACCCAGAAGAACGTTTACAGATTTTCCATCCTGTCGGAAAAAATGGCAGGGGAGATATTTGAAGCCTTCACCCCTCAGGAGCTGATACTGACGGAGCTTTTGCCCCAGTATGAGGAAGCCCCCTCCTGTGCCCTGGTCAATTCGGGAAAGAACGGAAAGGATGATGACTATGGAGACACGATCTCCTGTATCACGGGATTTGTGGTAAATATGGCAAGAAAAGACATAAAGCTTGCCACACCGGTCTGGGCTTCAAAGGAGCATCCCACGGGAGAGCTCATACTGGAAAGAGCGAAATTTACGGATCCCGAAGATTTTAAGGAAAAGATCCTCGGCATGATAAGCAGGCATATGAGCAATCTTATAGCCCCCGATGACAGGATAAGGCTTGAAGACGGCATAAGTCTCGAACTTCTGGAAGATAAGGTAGTGATAAACACCGACAGGTATGTTTCCGTCAATCTTGAAGCAAAGGGAGACCTGTCCATCTTTAAAAAGATCTTCGATGCACTCGGTAAGGGATACAGATATAAAAGAGACATAGTAAGCGAGCTCTGTGTCCTCGGAGACGGAAAGATCATTCCTCCCGAGATAGTCTATTATGTCATCAACAAATGGTGGGGAATGGGTCTTATAAAGACGGAAAGCGGGAAAGTATAGAATAATGACCGAACACGAATTATCCCTGACGGGAAAAAGCATAAATGAAATGTCCGCAGAAGATGCGGAGAGGATTACGGATGAGGTGGCATATGCAAAGAGAATGCTCGATATATTAAGCCTTATTCCGGGATCCCTTGAGGAATATCTTTCGGACAGACAGGGATTTCTTGACAGGCATGGCATAAGACTTTGCAGGGAAGACATTGATTTTCTCTGCTGCCCGAAGGACCCCGATGAGAAACTTGCGATAATCTCGGATAATAACCGGATCTCAGAGATGCCCGAAAGCTTTTTCAGGTACAGACAGTTCATCGGGAACAAGATCGCCATAAGGGATCTGATGACAAAAAAGCTCTGTGATCCCGACAATATCAATATGAAAAAATGGAGGGCCCGTCAGATACGGCGCTGCGACGGGGTTCTGGGAGGACTCAACGAATCCTTTGTACATACCGTAGTGACTTATGAGCTTGCCGAGGGCTGCTCGGTGGGCTGTAAGTTCTGCGGCCTCAGTGCCGGACCGCTTAAAAAGGTTTTTTTTCACACTCCCGAAAACAGCCGGCTGTTTAAGGATGTGTTAAAGAGCTGCCATAAGATACTGGGGGATGCCGCAGGATACGGGATGATGTATTTTGCCACGGAGCCTCTTGACAATCCCGATTACGAGAAGTTTGAGGATGATTTTTATGAGGAATTTCACACGGTCCCCCAGATAACAACCGCGGCAGCAGACAGGGATATAGAGAGAACCAGATATTTTATCACGGAAATATCAAAGGGAAGGGGATTTATCCACAGATTTACCATAAGATCGCTTGAAATGGCCGAAAAGATCCTTGAAAGCTTTACTCCCCGTGAACTTGTAATGGTGGAGCTATTGCCCCAGTTTCCGGAGGCTCCTGCCTTCGTGCCCTACGTAAAGGCAGGCCGTGAGACCGAGGAATCGGGGATACAAAAGGCAGACGGTGATCCGGGTACCATCTGCTGCGTGGACGGATTCTGTATCAGTTTTCCCGATAAAAGGTTTAAGCTTATAAGTCCGGCAAGGGCAGATGAGAGATTTCCCAAAGGAATATACGAATCGGAATGGGTGGAATTTGAAAACGGAGCGGATTTTGAGGAAAAGCTCTTAAGATACATAACGGACGAGCTTGAGCTGGATATCCCCGATGGTAAGGTGCTTAAGATGTATGATCATTTCACCCTGGGTGAACATAACGGAAAAAAATGCATAATAAGCAGGTTCGGAGAAGCGATCCCTCTTAAGGAACCGTATATGGTAAGGATAGCAGAGCTTGTGAAAGAGGGGGTGCATGACCGCAGGGAGATAGTGGATATATCCGTTTATGAGAAGCTTGCAAGGCCCGAAAATGCCTATTGGTATTTAAACCGTCTGTGGGATGCGGGATGCATAGCGGAGAAAATATTCGAATGATCCGAAAATGTTAAAAAAATAGGTTACAAACTGACAATAATGCATTAAAATGATAAACGGAGCAGGTTTTTTTTCATTCAGGAGGGTAATATGGCTGATAATTATGAACTTACGGAGCAGCAGAAAAAGGAGCTTAAGGATGCCATAGACGATCAGATGAACAGGATGGGTGAGGTATTCTCGCAGTGCTGGGAATCTGAAGAATTCAAGCAGGCGTTCATGAAGGATCCCAAGGCTATCTTTAAGGAGTACGGAGTAAATTTCAATCCCGATAAGGAATATGTGATCATTGATTCGCCGAAAAGATCCATTGTTCATGTACTTCCTCATGACGGGGTTAAGCCGGCGGTCGAAGGTTTCAATAAGATCCTTGCAAAAAAGGTTGAGGATCTTTCCGATGAGGATGGAAAGCAGATACTTCTTGACGGCTGGAAATATGAGATATATCAGAATACACCTGATAAGTATTATATCGTGATCCCTCACAGTCCCGAAGATCTCTCACCCGAAGAGCTCGAGATGGTTAACGGAGGGTGCTTCTTTGCGGCATTCATCTTTGTTGCGGAGGCGGTCATCTTAGCCACCACGGCAGTGGCAGCAGCCGAGGCCCTGGCACTGGCCTTCGGAGTAGTGGCCATAGCTGTTGAAGCTGCGGCAGCGGCAATGGCCGTCATCATTGCAGGAGGCTGGGCAGTCATCCTTACGGTTACGGAAGCTGTTACGGCGAATATGGCTTTTTCGGGGTACTTTGTCACAGCTGATGCTTCCGCGATCAATACCGCGGCAGCAGTGACGGTTAAGCCGAGATAAGATCATGATATGAAGGGATGCAGTAATAAGGGAAACAATAATATGAAGAGAAATATAAAAAGAACCGCTTTAAAGGCGGCGGTTCTTTTAAGCCTGGCTTTATCGGCAGGGTCGCTTTGTTCATGCGGCCTTGCCTCTTTTTTCGATAATGAAACAAAAACTGCGACAAAGGATCCGGACCCCTTCATTGTGGAAAGCAGAAACGAAGAGATCGATGAGTACTATGCGGGCAACGAGGGCGGAGTTATCGTACAGACCGGTGAGCTTACGCAGTATAAGATAAATGTGCTGTCAAACAGTGATGACAGGGGTACGGTTGAGTATATGACCACACAGGGGGAAAAGGGAAAGACGGTCACGGCTGTGGCATCCCCGCGTGAAGGCTGTGTGCTGGACCACTGGATGGTAAACGGAGAAGAAGCTGCGGCTCTGGGAAAGGAGACAGAGGTCTCTGTATATGACGTGACCGAGGACATGACCCTGGTGGCGGTGTTTGCAGGAGAACCGGAGCAGATGCCCATCCTGCAGGTTTCACCCTCGAACATACCTGTAGGCAATAACCCTCAGGGAGGCGATGACGTACAATACGGAAATTTCCAGGTCATAACCCTGGTAAACGCCGGTGAAGAACACATGGGGACGGTCGGCGGAGGTCTTAATTCCGATACATCACAGCCTGTGCAGATAAACGCCACCCCCAAGCCGGGCTATGTTTTTTCATACTGGAACATAGTAACGGACTACTGGAAGGGAGAAGGTCAGACCGGTGATCATGACGGCGCCGGATGGAGCGAAAACTATACGGTATATTCCTCATCATATACCGTTTATCTGAACAGAGATGACCGTAAAAGTGCCAAGGCGGTCTGTACCGCATACTTCACGGAACAGTATCCCAATCCCAAGGTAACCGTGGTAACAAAATCACCTACTGATTCGGCAGGTAAGGTAGCTAACGGAAACGCGGTTTTACCTCTCGGTACCGAAACCGCTCTGGATAAAACAAAAAATATAGTCATATCCGCAAATACCGGTTATCTTGTGGATCATGCATATTATGTCACGGTGGACGGGGTCACACACGACTTTTATCCGACGGACACCGTTGTTACCGGCGCCTCGACCATAACGATACCCACCGCGAATATCACGGAGGATGTTTTTCTCCATGTGGAATACAAAAAAGACAAATATATAGTAAAGGTGATGGACGATCCGGTTGTGGGCGGAACTTCCACCATAACGGAATACGATCATACGGTGGCCACACCATTGGGTACCTATACCGGTCACGCGGAGATCACATCGGGCAATAAGGTTGAGATCATCTCGACCCCTGCTGCGGGATATGTTTTCGACTGCTTTGTGGATTCCTCCGGGACTAAGATATCGGGAATTCCGGACGGGATGAACAATTATGTCCTGACTATAGACAGAGTGAACAGTGATGAGACCATAACGGCGAGATATACAAAAGATGATGTTACCGTCAGCATAGAACCTTCCCCCGGTGAGGGAGGAACGGTTCAGTACAGCAGTGATTCCCAGACAGGCACATCACCGGTAAGTGTAAAGACCGATTATATATTCCACCCGGGCACGGAAACGGGATTTACCCTTACGGCAGAGGCAAATGACGGTTATACCTTCCAGTGCTGGGAAGACAGTGCGGGAAACGCCTTTTCCACAAAGGTCGTAAGAATATCCGCACTTAAGGAGGATCGAACCTATACGGCGGTATTCGTAAAAGATAAAGAGGATATAACCGTAACTATAGAACCATCACCCGCTGAAGGAGGAACGGTCCGTTACAATAACGAGGCCCCTGTATCCGCAAGTACGCAGTATACCTATCATCCCCTTACGGAAACGGGATTTACCCTTACGGCAACCCCGGGTACGGGCTACACCTTCGAATACTGGCAGGACAGTCAGGGGAATGTATTTAACACCCAGCAGATCAGGATATCAAACCTCAGGGAAGACCGCACCTATACCGCCGTCTTTAAGAGTGAGGATGAAAAAAAGGATGAAAAGGGCTTAAGAGTCGTGGCAGAACCTCCGAGCGGCGGTCATGTGAGAAAGAAGCCCAGCGAAACGGATCCCGGAAAAGTGGAGCTTACCGCATATCCCAACAAAGGCTGGAAATTTACGGGCTGGAAGAAAGAGGGAGGTCTTATCTTCTCGAAAAACAAAAAGGTTACGGTCAATGATGAAAGTGTGACCTATGTTGGATGCTTTATAAAGGATAAGGATTACAGACCGACCACCGGGATAACTGATGAGCATTTTTATGATGAAAAGAGAAGAGTGACGCATCCTTCCTATTCGGTAACAAGGCAGACCATGGAGAATCTGGCTGCGGTAAACGTAGCCTACGACAGGATAAGGAATGCAAATGATCTTCCGGCTCTTCACGGATACGGGGCGGTCGCTTCCGTAAGAAAGTATTTTGAGAATAAGCTTTCCGATTCGGAGATAAAGTTTGTTGAAGGGATCCTGACCACAACAGACGGTGAATTCATAGGTATCGACAATATACAGGATATCGGTGCCCTTATGAATTCCGCAAGAGAGATAACCCTTAAGAAATTCGGAGACAGATACGATTCCGAGATAGTGGCCGCGGTTTATACCGATCCTCCCGCTGACTTTGACGGTCAGGTGAGGACCTATCTGTGGAGAGAAACAGGCACGGATCAGAAGGACAATATCTATGTGATGTACCGTGACAAAGGATCGGAATACAGGGAAATGGCTGCCGTGACCGATGAAGACGGGACGGTAAGGTTCACTCTTGAGGATACACTTATCGGAACGGAGTTTGCCCTGGTTCGTGTGAATATTGAGGAAAGGGATCAAATGATCACAGAAGAATTTTAAAGAATCACAGAAGTATTTTTTATTCTTTTTGGAAAACCCCCCTGTTATAATCCCTTTCAGACGGTGTAAAGTGCATCGTCGTGATCAAATATTTATTGGGAGGAAACAAAATGAAGAAAAAAGTATTGAGCTTACTTCTGGCAGCAGCTATGACAGCAGCACTCGTTGGCTGTGCAGGCGCTGCAGCACCCGCTCCGGCAGCTGAGCCCGCCGCAGAGGCAGCAGAGACATCGGATGCAGCTGACGTTGCTGAGACAGCAGCAGATGCAGCATCGGGAGATCTTGCAAATGCCAAGGTCGGCATATGTATCTATCAGTTCGCGGATAACTTCATGACCCTGTTCAGAACAGAGCTTGAAAATTATCTTATTTCACAGGGCTTCGCAAAAGAGAACATCTCCATTCAGGACGGAGCAAATGACCAGGCAACCCAGACCAATCAGATCCAGAACTTCATTACCGAAGGTGTTGACGTTCTTATAATCAATCCGGTTAACTCTTCTTCAGCCGAGACCATCACGGATATGGTTGTAAACGCAGGTATCCCTCTTGTTTACATCAATCGTGAGCCCGATGCCGCAGAGGAGCAGAGATGGCAGGATAACAACTGGAACGTTTGCTACGTAGGATGTGATGCCCGTCAGTCAGGAACAATGCAGGGCCAGATCATAGCTGATCTCGGACTTGAGGCAATTGATTTCAACGGCAACGGCAAGGTTGATTACATCATGGTAGAGGGTGATCCCGAGAACATAGACGCTCAGTATCGTACAGAGTTCTCAGTTAAGGCTCTTACGGATGCAGGCATGGAAGTTAACGAGCTTGACGACCAGGTTGGTAACTGGGATCAGGCACAGGGCCAGCAGATCGTTGCAAACGCTCTTGCAAACCACGGCAACGATATCGAAGTTGTTTTCTGTAACAACGATGCAATGGCACTCGGTGCATTACAGGCGATCCAGACTGCAGGACGTACAGTCGGCAAGGACATCTATCTTGTAGGTGTTGACGCTCTTACAGAGGTTGTTGAGGATGTTATAGCAGGAACCATCACAGGTACCGTATTCAACGATCATATCGCACAGTCACACGGCGCAGCTGATGCAGCCATCAATTTCGTAAACGGAAATACAAACGATTATTATATCGGATGTGATTACGTAAAGGTTACAACAGAGAACGCACAGGCAACACTTGACAGCCTTAAGTAATCAAAAAGGCAATTAAGATTTCAATACGGTGTGGGGTGGTTTCCGCCCCACGCCTTTTGAAATAAAGGAAGATTTTTCCCAAGCATGATATTATAAGATATGATGACAGGGAACAGGAGGAACAGGATGGCTGATTACAAGCTGGAATTGAAGGGTGTACTCAAAGTATTTCCCGGAGTAAAAGCCCTGGATAATGTTCAGTTATCCGTACGTCCGGGTACCGTTCATGCCCTTATGGGAGAAAACGGTGCCGGCAAATCCACTCTTATGAAATGCCTGTTCGGTATTTACAAGATGGATGCGGGTGAGATTTATATCGATGGTCAGAAAGTAGAGATCAACAATCCCAATGATGCCAAGAAATACGGTATTGCAATGGTTCATCAGGAACTGCAGCCGATCCCGGCAAGGACTGTTGCCGAAAATATGTATGAGGGACGTTTCCCCGTATATAAGTTCGGTCCTTTCAAGGTCATCAATCATAAAAAAATGTATGAAGATACGAGATACTGGCTTGATGAGGTAAAAATGGACTTCGATGAGAAAGCCCTCCTCGGTTCGCTGTCCGTGGGACAGATGCAGTCCGTTGAGATAGCCAAGGCGGTATCACAGCAGGCCAAGGTCGTTATCCTTGACGAGCCCACTTCTTCCCTATCCGATAATGAGGTCGAGACTCTTTTCAGGATAATGAATGATCTGAGGGACAAGGGCGTATCCATGATCTATATCTCCCACAAGATGGATGAGATAAAGAGGATCGCCGATGACGTAACCATAATGAGAGACGGAACCTACGTCGGTACATGGCCTGCGTCCGAGCTTTCCATCGATGATATCATCACAAGGATGGTAGGACGTGAGCTTACAAATGTTTATCCCCATCATGATCATGAGATAGGGGAGGTGATCATGGAGGTAAAGGATTACACCTCCATACACGAGAAATCCTTCCGGGACATAAGTTTCAATGTAAGAAAAGGAGAGATACTAGGCTTCGGAGGCCTTGTGGGAGCCCAGAGAACGGAGCTTATGGAGGGTATCTTCGGCATAAGGAATATCACAAAAGGCGAGCTCTTCATAAAAGGCGAGAAAAAGAAGGTGACTTCACCCAAGGAAGCCATGAATGCGGGGCTGGGACTGATAACGGAAGACAGGCGAGGAAACGGTATCTTCGGATGTCTCTCGGTGAAGGATAATGTCGGAGTATCCATTTACAATAAATATCTGAAAGCACGCATGGTACTGGATCATAAATCCATTAATTCGGTGGTGGATGACAGCATTAAGAAGCTTCGGATCAAGACACCGAGCATGAAGACCCTTATTGCAAACCTTTCCGGAGGTAACCAGCAGAAGGTCATCGTGTCAAGATGGCTTGCAAATGACCCGGAGGTTCTTATCATGGACGAACCTACCAGAGGTATTGATGTAGGTGCCAAGCATGAGATATACGAGATCATTGAGGATCTTGCAAAACAGGGCAAGGCGATCATTATGGTCTCATCTGAAATGTCAGAGCTGATCGGTATGTCGGACAGGATATGCGTAATGTGTAACGGAAAGCTGACAGGTGAGATTAGCAGCCGTGATGAAATGACTCAGGAAAACATCATGAAATTTGCAACCAGCTTCTGAGAAAAGCTCATATGCCGGCTTTTCCCGGGCGGTGCAATACAGTTTAGGAGGATATAAAATGTCTAATGCAAAATCAAAAAAGATCCAGGATTTTCTGATCAATAACGGCGTTATCATCATCATGTTCATCCTCGTGATCGTTACGGGTGTCACAAAGAGAAACTTCCTGACGGCAAATAACGCCAATAATATTCTGCTCAACATGAGCTACAGGCTTGTGATCGCGCTTGGTATTGCGGGCTGCGTTATAACCGCGGGCTGCGATCTTTCCGCAGGACGACTCATAGGTCTCGGCGGCTGTGTAGCGGGAACTCTTTTACAGAGGATCGATTACGCAGGAAAGTTCTATCCCGACAAAGAGCCCCTCAATCTGTTCGTGGCCCTTATCGTGGTAATGGGGATCTGTGCTCTCTGCGGTACCGTAACAGGCTGCTTCATAGCCTACCTGAACGTTCCTCCCTTCATTGCGACCCTTGCCATGATGGAAATAGTATCCGGTGCCAACCTGATTTATACCCAGGCCACGCCTCTCGGAGGTTATGTTCAGAAATATACCAATGTTTCAAACGGAAGATTCTTAGGCATCAATTATCTGATATGGATAGCCGTGATAGTGGCGGCGGTGACCTGGTTTATCTTTAACATGACAAGACACGGGAAATATATGTATGCCATAGGCGGTAATCCCCTGGCGGCGGAAGTTGCCGGTGTTCCCGTGCGTACAACCCTTGTTCTCATATACATGAAGGCGGCGGCCATGTACGGTCTGGCAGGTTTCATGCTGGGAGCCAAGGCGGGAGGAGCTTCTGTAAACCTGGGTCTCGGTTATGAGATGGAAGCCATCGCTGCATGTACGATCGGAGGCGTATCAGTAACCGGCGGACGCGGTAAGGTATCATCCGCCATCATAGGTGTAGCCGTATTTGAGCTTCTGAAAGCTTCGCTTCAGTTCCTCGGCGTGGATGCAAACGCACAGTACATAGCAATAGGTATCATCATCTTCATAGCTATCTCGCTTGATATCAGAAAGTATGTTGTCAAGAAGTAACTGTCCCGTTCAGGCTTTCAGATCCGGTACAGAATAAATGACAGGATCCCGCAATGCAAAAATATCACGGCATTGCGGGATTTTTTACGGAACCGTCCGGTAACTTATGTCTGCAGCCTGATGCCGTGATATAATATAAGCTGAATATTCGGATGGATCGAATATCCCCTCTGTTTTACAGGGATCCCGGAACTTAACCGGTATAATAACGGAAAAAGAGAGGCCTTTCATGAAAACAAAACTTACGGTGATAGTGGACAATAAATCGGATGATGAGCTTGGAAGCGAATGGGGACTCTGCATTCTGTGTGAATACGGGGATGCTAAGATCCTCCTGGATGCGGGCGCTTCGGATCTTTTTTCGGAAAACATGAAAAAACTGGGATTTGATACCGCCGATGTGGATTATGGGGTATTAAGCCATGCACATTATGATCATGCAAACGGAATGCCCCGTTTTTTTGCGGAGAATAAAAAGGCAAAGTTCTATCTGCGGGAGTCGACGGGGGAAAACTGCTTTGCAAGGAAAACCTTTTTAAAGCTCTTCACCTTCAGAAAATACATCGGAATACCTAAACATGTAACGGAAAAATATGCCGACAGGATCGAATATGTGACCGGTGATTATAAGCTGTGCGAAGGGGCATACCTCATCCCTCACAAGACTCCGGGTCTTTCCGCCATAGGAGAGCGTGAGCTTATGTTTGTCCGTACGAAAGACGGTTACAGGCCGGATGATTTTTCCCATGAGCAGAGCCTCGTACTGTTTACTGATAAAGGCCTTGTGATATTAAACAGCTGTTCCCACGGGGGCGCGGTAAATATAATCAACGAGGTAAAAGAGACCTTTCCGGATGAGAGGATCTATGGTCTCATCGGCGGTCTTCATCTGTTCAACAAGAGCAGTGATGAGATAAGAAAGGTATCGGAAAACATAAAGAATACCGGCATAGAATATGTATGTACCGGACATTGCACCAAAGACCGGGCATACGGTATCATGAAAGAAGTCCTCGGTGACAGGCTTTTACAGCTGAAGACCGGGTTAGTGATGGAATTTTAGACAGGAGACCAAAAGAAAATGAACTATAGTTTCAGCCAGATACTGGATCTTACATGGATACCTCTTTTAGCCTTCGCCTTATGTTTACTCTACGGCCTGAAACTGATAATAACAAAGGATCCCTCCCCTCTTAAGGGAAAAAATGATACTGCGGTATTTAAGGATGGCCCAATGTTTGCACTGAGGGCGGGACAGCTGATGCTTCTCATGGCGGCAGGTGCCCTGATCATGTGTGTGCTCGTCTTTTTCAGCGAGCTTGCGGCTCTTATAGAGGTATCCGCCGTATTTATCCTGTTTACCGTTCTGTGGAAAAAGGCAAACGATAAATACGGGAAACTGTGATGATCCGAAACAATGAAAAGACGGAGGTAAACAGTGAATAAGTATTCTGTTCTTCTGGTGGATGATGAAGAACTGGTCTTTCAGATAATGATGGATAAGATGGACTGGGATTCCATGGGCTTTGAGATCGTTAATTTTGCAAATAACGGTATCGAGGCTCTTGAAATGGCGCAGGAAATGTGTCCGGATGTTGTTATGACGGACATAAAGATGCCATATATGGACGGACTGACCCTTGGGAAAAAGCTCAAAGAGCAGTATCCGGACATTAAGATCATCATCCTTTCGGGCTTTGATGAATTCGAGTATGCCAAGGAAGCGGTCAGGATGGAAGCGGAGGAATACCTGTTAAAGCCCATTAACATAAACGAACTGACCGGGGTATTCACAAGGATCAGGGAGACACTTGATAAGGAAAACGATGAGCGCCGAAATATAAATATGCTCAAGCAGCATTATTTAAAGAGTCTTCCGATACTCAGGGAGAGCTTCTATATATCTCTTCTGGAAGGACGTCTTAAGGCTGGGGATATCGAGAAGTTTGCACCCGACTATCAGGTAGAGCTTAAGGGCGGAAGATTCGTTGTCAGCGTGCTTAAAATAAGCTGCCCTGGAGATGACGGGGTTGAACCCGACGTTACTCCCTTCATGCTGACGCTTTCGATACAAAAACTGGTTGAAGAACAGCTCAGGGGAAAATATGAATCCAAGGTCCTTTTGTACAGAGGGGACATAGTTGTGATCTCGGAGCTTTCCGGCAATGGAAACATTAACGATTATACGGATATGATGGACAGGATCTGCAAGACCGCCTACAGGACCGACAAGGTGAAGGTCACTGCGGGGATCGGAAATGTATGTACGGAGCCATCGGCACTGAGAGTATCCTACAGAGGCGCGAGAACCGCGGTTTCCTACCGTTTTTCCTACGGTGATATGAGAGCCATAAACATAGCCGAGATCGATGTGGACAGCACGGGAAGCCAGGACAACTCCGCCGACGAATCCATAAGACGGATAGTAAAGAATATGCGAAGGCCCGAAAGGGATGAGCTTAGATATGTGATAGAAGACTTTGTGGGCGGCATAGAGGAAAGCCACATGCCTCTTTCCGAGTACAGGACACTGATCATGCGGATACTTGTGGCCCTTATGGATTTTATGAGGGATTATCATATCGAGCCCGGTGCCGTATTTGAGGAGGGCACGGATCTTTCCATGATAATACAGCGTCTCGAGAGCACGGAATCACTTAAGAGCTTTCTTTTAAAAAGCTGCCTGACCCTTCAGGACATGGTCTCCGACAGGAGAAACAGTACCTCTCTTTCCTTTGTCACCAAGGCGGAGGATTTTGTCAAGGCCAATTATGCCGATAAGGATATTTCCATCGAGATGGTGTGCGGTGCCCTCAATGTGTCGGCAGCCTATTTTTCCACGGTGTTCAAAAAGACAACGGGAAAGACTTTCATCAATTATCTTACGGAATACCGGATGGACAAGGCAGTGGAGCTTTTGGAGACCACTGACGGAAGGACATATGAGATAGCGGATATGGTGGGTTATGCGGATCCCAATTATTTCAGCTATGTCTTCAAGAAGAAATTCGGCGTATCTCCCGTAAAATACAAGCAGAATCTGAATCCGCAGACAAATGCCTGAGAAAGAGGCATAAGACGGGGTCATGGCAGGACAGCACAGGATAAAAAAGAAGATAAGCGACTTCATAAGGCATCAGACCATTCAGACCACGACGGCGATCTCTTTTTCACTGGTCTCCATCGTGTGTATCACCCTGTTTTCGATTCTTTTATATACCCTCTTTGATAACAAAGCCAGAGAAACCACCATCAAGGACACGGAACAGCTCATCAGCCAGACCTCCCTGAATCTTGAGGCCTATCTGCGCAACATGCGTATGGTCTCGGATACGGCATATTACACCGTCCTAAAGGAGACAGACCTGTCAAGCGGATCCCCCGAGGATAAGCTCAATCTCCTGTACGAGTCAAATAAGGACAAACTTATAAGCATTGCCTGTTTCACAAGGGACGGGGAGCTTGTGTGTGCCGTTCCCTCAGCGACTCTTAAAAAAGCCCTTGATGTTACGGATCAGTCCTGGTTTAAGGGTCCCTTTGCGGAAATGGAGAATTTCCATTTTTCTCTGCCCCATGTGCAGAACCTCTTTGTAAATACCGATTCCTACAGATATTACTGGGTAGTATCTTTGTCCCGGGCGGTGGAGCTTACCAGAAACGGACGTACCGGCCTTGGGGTTCTTGTGATCGACATGAATTACAGCGGTATCGAACAGATCTTTGACAGGGTAAATGAGGAGAGAAAGTCCGGATATATCTATCTTACGGATAAAGAAGGCAAGATAATATATCATCCCAGGCAGAACCTCATAAATTCAGAACTGCTGCTTGAAAACAACCTTGCAAATGCCTCATATAAGGACGGATCGCATCTTGAGACCTTCAACGGTAAAAAGAATATAGTTACTGTGGGAACCATAAGCTACACCGGCTGGAAGCTCATCTGCGTACAGCCCGTGACCACTGCCTCCATGAGTCAGAGACAGACCAGGTATTTTGCGGTCTGTATAGTTATAACCGGAATACTTACAATGATGCTCCTAAGCAGGCTCATGGCAAGATATATATCCATGCCCTTATTACGGCTTACCGATTCCGTAAGGGTGGAAGCCGACGGAACCCTTAATCCGGACATCTACATAGGAGGAAACAGGGATGTTGAATATCTCGGAACCACACTCAAGAATGTGGTGGAGGAGCTGAGGGCCGCCACCGACGCCGATGTGAAGGAACAGGAGGAAAAGAGAAGAAGTGAGCTTGATGCCCTCCAGTCACAGATAAACCCTCATTTTCTGTACAATACCCTTGATTCCATCGTATGGATGATCGAGGGTGAAAAATATGATGATGCGGTCTTCATGGTCACCTCCCTTGCCACCCTTTTCAGGATAAGCTTAAGCCGCGGCAGGACGATGATCAGGATAGAAGATGAGATAAAGCATGCCGAAAACTACATGAACATTCAGAATGTGCGGTATAAGGACAAGTTCAGCGTAAGCTTTGACATAGATAAGGATATTCTTGACGGGATCATCGTAAAGCTGGTTTTACAGCCGATCCTTGAGAATGCGATCTATTACGGCATGGAAGCCATGGACGGAGACGGAGAGATAACCGTGAGAGGATATAAAAAAGACGGAGATGTATATATTTCCGTTAAGGATAACGGCCTGGGTATGACTGAGGATACCGTCAAAAACGTTCTTCTGGATAACGATCATGTCCCGAGGCACGGCTCCGGTGTGGGTCTCATCAATGTCCACAACAGGATAAAACTCAGGTTCGGAAAGGAATACGGCCTTATAATAGAGAGCGTTCCGGATTTCGGCACTACGGTCACCATCCATATCCCCTACAGGACAGAAAGTGCGAAAAACGTGACAGATGGAGGTGAGAACCGTGCAAAATAGGAGATCACAGTATATCTGGCTATGGGTTATCATTCTGTTACTGATACTCGGTGTTTCGGCATATATGATCCTGTTTGCGGACAGAAAGCGTGATCCCGTAAGGCTTTCCGTTATCCTGTCCGATTCGGGAAATGACTGTTATACCGCCGTGAAACAGGGTATGGATCAGGCCGCCTTTGATAACGATATGGAGATAACCTATGTAAATACCGACAGGTTCGGATCCATCACGGATGAGCTCAACATATTAAAGAGGGAGGCAGAAAGCGGAGCAAATGCGATCATTTTTGAACCGGTTGCTTCGGATGGGTACGAAGAATTTCTGTCCGCAAACAGCGGAAGCTGCCCCATGGTGCTGCTTGATTCCGATGTGATCCCGGAAGACCGTTATTCAAAAGTGGATGAGGATAACAAAGCGGTGGGAGAGTGTCTCTATGAGGCTGTTCTTTCGGGAAACGGCGGCAGCCTTGAGGGTCTTAAGATAGGAATGATCACCGCTTATACCGGCCAGGAAGCGGTAAAGGAGAGAACGGAAGCTCTTCTGTCCCATAAGGATCTGAAAGATGCGGTCAGCTGTATCATTAACATAGACGGTAAAGATGAAGCCGGTCTGTACGGGACCCTTAATTCTGATCCGGTGGATGTTATAATAGCAATGGGAAGCTATGAGACCCAGAAAGCCATTGATTACATCACGGATAACGGACTTGAGGGAACCGTAAAACTGTACGGTGCCGGATATTCCGAAAAATCGATCCACTTCATGGACATGGGAGTGGTGACGTTTTTATGTCTTACAAATGAATTCAACAAAGGGTATCTGAGTGTTGAGGCCGCATATTCCCAGTTAAAACACGGGGGGATAGTCAGAAAAACGGTAAACGAGGTATTTGCGGTCAACAGGGAGAATATGTATGATGAAGAATTTCAGAAGGTCCTTTTTCCGGTGGTGCAGTAGGCCTGTTTTATACCTGTTCATTACACCGGTCATCCTGTCGGCATTCATGCTCTCCGGCTGTTCCGGTGAGGATGATATATCCGGAAAAAAAGAAGTAAAGATAGGACTTGCGGCCTATGACCAGTATGACAATTTCATTTCGGAAATGATGGAGCTCATAGATGAGGATTATGCCAAAATAGAGAAAGAAACGGGTATCACCGTAACCACGGAGGTGTATTACGGGCAGGGAAGCCAGTTTTCGCAGAATAATCAGGTAAAAAACATGATAAATCACGGCTGCGATGTGTTATGTGTTAATCCCATTGACAGGACAGACACCTCTTATATAATAAATCTTGCACAGGAAAATGACATTCCTGTGGTGTTTTTTAACAGGGAACCCGTAAGCGAGGATCTGCTGAGGGGCAGCAGCTTTTTTTATGTAGGTGCGGATGCCCTGCAGTCCGGTGTTATGGAGGGTGAGCTTGTGGCGGATTACTGCAGGGATCATCCGGAAGCAGACATAAACGGAGACGGGGTCTTTCAGTATATCCTGATGGAAGGGGAGGCCGGACACCAGGATGCCATAATACGTACGGAATATTCGATAAGCACGATAGAAGGAAAGGGAATAGCCCTTGAAAGGGTCACCTCGGCCATCGCAAACTGGAGCGGTGACCAGGCCAGAGCCAAGATGAAATCTATTCTAGAATCGGGCACGAAAGCTGAGCTTATCATCTCAAATAATGATGCCATGGCTCTCGGCGTTATGAGTGCCTATGAGGAGGCGGGGATTCCCGTGGAAGAATGGCCTGCGATCTTCGGGATAGACGGCATAGCCCAGGGACTTGATGCCATCGACAAAGGAACGATGAAGGCTACGGTATATAATGACAAGGAGGGACAGGCAGAAGCCATAACGAGGCTTTCTTTTGCGCTTGCGACCTCTGCGCCCCTTGATGATCTTGATCTTGAGAACGGGACATATATCTGGCTTCCCTACAAGAAGGTCACGAAAGATAAATTAAACGAGTTCAGGCACTGAGCAGATCAGCTTCCAATAAATCCATCTGCCATATCAATGGCAAGCTTTACAACAACATCGGAATTGTAATGCTGCCATTCACCCCATCTTCCGAGGCCGTAAACCTTTTTGGAAGCCGCCTCTTTAAGGAGAGACTTCATTATCTCTTCCTTGCCGACGGTATTTAAGGGATAGGCATATTCGTTTATGAAATAAGGCTTATTGGATGGGGTAAACCTTGTATAGTTGGTTTCCGTCCAGTATCCTTTGGATCCGGGGCAGAAATTGTGCCTTACAAGGATCCTGTGGTATGAAAGAGAAGGATCCGGATAATAGATCCACTGGGCTTTGGTGTCAGGGTTTTCGTCATTATATTCGATCACGACGGAGGTATGCTTAAGCTTGTCGATATTTCCGAGAGATCCTTCGCTTAAGCCCTTAACCGTCTTAAATGACTTCCAGGGAATGGTGGTTATTATCACATCGGCACTGTATTTTCCGTTTACGGTGTGTGCATCAAGGTCGATATCGGTTATTTCCGTCCCTGTAACAAGCTTATCCTTAAGACTTTCCGCCATCCTTTCCCACAGTTTTCCGTAGCCGTATTTTTTCGGGTAATAAAACTTTGCATGTCCGGGCTGGGTTCCATGGGCTTTTTTTTCAAGGCAGCTTATAAGGGTTTCCTCAAAGGAAACGTTGGGAAGCTTGTTAAGCCAGTAGGTGCCTAGATCGTTAAGTTCATCACCGAACATTTTTTTATTGTAGGGGATCATGTAATCATCCGCGATCTTATTTCCGAGCTTCCAGTATATCCAGTCAACGAACTTTTCAGGCATGGGAGTGCCCAGATTACAGCCTGCAACGGCTATGGATTTTAAGTATTCCACCTGGTCATTAAGGCTCATCTGCCAGATATTTGCCTCTATGGGGCTGTTAATTATATTCCCTTTTACATCTATCTTCGAGTCCCTTTCATAGAGATCCCATTCATCCTTATCCATATAGGAGAACAGAAAATCAAGGACATCCGGTTTTTTCACATCTAAGAAATGTCCGCCTCCGATGTCAAGAGGTGAACCGTCCACGTCTTTGCTTTTGCAAAGACCTCCGGCTTCGGTCTCTTTTTCGATGACTAAAAGATCGTTTTCACCTTTTTGCATGAGTCTGCAGGCAACTGACAGACCTGCCGGACCTGCGCCCAATATCAGATATTTCATTTTTTCTTTCTCCTGTTTTTTGTCTTATATCCGGAGGTTTCCGGATCTTATTGAGAATTCCCTGAACCCGGTTATCCCTGACGGTTTACGATGATGTATTTGCATATGGGGTTTCCGGCGCTTGAGAATCTCTCTTCATATTCCGTCATGATGTTGTCCTCCATCATGGAAGCATCGGAATGAAGATCAAAGGTACATTCCATCAGGTCAAAATCCGAGTCTTTGAGCTCTTCCAGTGCAAAATCGAATAAAGCCCTGTTATCCGTCTTAAATTCAACGATGCCGCCGCTTTTTAAGATCCGATGGTATCTCTCAAGAAAGGCACCTGAGGGTAATCTTCTCTTTGCATGCCTGTCCTTGGGCCAGGGATCGGAAAAATTGAGATAGATCCTGTCGACCTCGCCTTTATCGAAGACGTCACAGATGTATTCGGCATCCATCCTTATAAATTTAAGGTTTAAAAGCTCATTTTCTTCCTGTTTCTGGATCGCCCTTAAGAGAACTGAGGAGTATTTTTCAATACCCACATAGTTTATGTCGGCATTCATTTCTGCCAGGGTATGGATAAATCTGCCCTTTCCCATGCCGATCTCTATCCTTACGGGGGCTTCATTACCGAAAATATCCCTTGCAAAGGATCCCTTATGCTTATCGATGTCATGGATGACGAAGGGGTTCTGTGCTATATATTCTCTTGATCCTGTTATGTTTCTGAGTCTCATATCCTGCTTTTGATAGCTGTTTTAAATATTACTCCGATTCCGCGGCCTTTATCATGAGTGAGCACTCTATACGCTTTCTCTGTAAGATACAGCCCATTTCATAGTTACCGTTGATGTCTCCGGTCTCGTGGAAGGAATTTGCCATGCAGCCTCCCGAACAGTAGAATTTCGCAAAACAGTCCCTGCATTCCTTTTTAGTGTACACATTGCAGGAGCCGAAGCTTTTTCTGAGCTCCTCATTGGTTATGCCTTCATCCACATTTCCAATCTTAAAGCTTTCATCTCCCACAAACTGATGACAGGGATACAGATCACCGAAAGGTGTTACCGCCAGGTATTCGCATCCGGCACCGCAGCCGGAAAGCCTTTTTGCAACACATGGGCCTCCCTCAAGATCGATCATGAAATGGAAGAAATTGATAAACCTGCCTTCTTTTCTTCTCTTTATGATCTCTTTTGCAAGGATATCGTACTGTTCAAGGAGGACCGGAATATCCTCTTCCTTAAGTGCATAGGGTTCGGCTTTGTCACACACCACGGGCTCCACCGATATCTGTTCAAAGCCTTC
Organism: Lachnospiraceae bacterium; assembly: GCA_024682555.1. Taxonomy (GTDB): domain Bacteria; phylum Bacillota; class Clostridia; order Lachnospirales; family Lachnospiraceae; genus UBA2868. Next base: position 30,190 of record JAIKZD010000044.1, read on the forward strand.
ATCGTGCAGATGCAGTACATCCTTTGCAAAATCCGTATTGTAGTGGGTATAGGTCCCTCTTACATAATAATTCGTCTGGTTTCGTGACTCGGCAGCCTTTTTGAACTTCGGAAGTATCACGTCATAGGAGCCGAAACCTCCTGCCGTGGGCCGCATCCTGTCATTAACTTCCTTTCTTCCGTCTATTGAAAGGACAAGATTATGCATTTCCCTGTTGGCATATTCAAGGATCTCATCATTAAGCAGCAGGCCGTTTGTGGTGAGGGTAAAGCGGAATTTCTTGTTATGGGTCTTTTCCAGAGAGCGGCCGTATTCAACGAGTTTTTTAACCACATCAAAGTTCAGGGTGGGCTCTCCGCCGAAGAAATCCACCTCGAGATTGACCCGGTTTCCCGAGGCTTTAACGAGAAAGTCCAGAGCCTTCTTTCCGACCTCAAAGGACATGAGAGCCTTTTCCCCGTGATATTCGCCCTTTCCCGCAAAACAGTATGCACATCTTAGATTGCAGTCATGGGCAATATGCAGACAGAGTGCCTTTACCACGGGATTCTCATTCTTTCTGGCGGTAAAATCCTCTATATAGGGTTCATATATATCGTCGGTATAAAGAGCGCCTGCTTCCTTTAGTTCCCGTATCTCAAGGGCAGCGGAGGAAATCTCCTCCATTGTGTATCTGCCTCCCGTTTTTTTATATAATTCATCCGTGGATATTCCGGTATCTGCTTCCATAAGGGGTATGAGATCATAGCAGATATCATCGACCACATGGACTGCCCCGGAATTTACATCCATTACTATATTGTATCCGTTATTTTTAAACTGATGGATCATGATAACACTCTTTATTTCCTTTGATCATAAAAATATACTGAAGTTACGGGCCTTTTGAAAAATACCCGTTAAATATCCCGCTAAGGTCTTATTTCATACAGAAAAGATGCGGACATCCGAAAAATGTCCGCATCGTGAACCGTTCAATGCCTAACGCTTATGAGATCACTTATTCTTATTCTCACAAGACTGGTTGCCCACTGTACAGGATGTCTTGCAGGCTGACTGGCAGGATGTCTGGCACTCGCCGCAGCCGCCTTTTGCACGGCTCTTCTTATAATCTCTTGTATTGAGCGTCCTTATGTGTTTCATATTCTCCTCCTGAGGTTATAAACAGTTTCTAATAATATAACATAAATATCATGTTTTTGGAAATCCGTTGTTTTCCCTTTACCTGTCCATAGTCATTCCCCCTGCTTTTAGTATCGTCTCGGTTTATATCACATATCGTATATAAACACCTTTGTCCGCTTCATTATAGTTATACGGGATAGAAGCGGGTATGGCAATGCTTTTTTAATCCCACCAGTAGATCCCGTGGACACTTTCTATGTAGTTACCGTCGACCGTCACGTCAAATACCCCTACATAAGCGGTGACATCGTTATTCTCGGGATCCTCACTGATAAGCTCTTCGTTTCGTTTATACCAGTCAAGAACGGTATCACCTTTTTTGTAATTACTGAAGAATTCCATATCGCAGTCCTCTGCAAATACCGTATCTTCATCGAGGTAGAGATAGTCATAGCCGGTATCATATCCGTTTTCAACATAATACTCTGACCAGTCATAGGTCGGAACAGGGTCGCCGAATCTTATGACAGCGGCATCTTCCCTTATGCTTACGGTATCCGGTGAGAAGGTTGTATAGTTTACCCTGAACCCCTGGGATCTGCCGCTGTACTTTACAAAAGCATCCTTATAGCCTTCTTTTTTAACTTCTTTTAAGACTTCATCCGCATCCTCTTTGGTATCAAAGCGTCCGGCAATGACCGCAAAATAGGGTTTCTGGTTCAGTTTTTCCCATTCGGGGGTATAGGTTACGGAACCGTAATATCCTTTATCGCAGAGTTTCCCGGCTTCCCTTACGGCATCTTCACGATCCTTTAAAGTGGAAACGAATACACCGTAGAAAGGCCTTGAGTCGGGATCGGCAAAATAGAGCGTATCGGGATCCGCATCCGGATCAAGATCGGGGGTGATATACTCATCCGCGGTCATGACGGGGACATCCTCCTCATCGATCCTTTCGAATTCGTCTCCTTCTTCGCAAAGGCTGAAATCACCGGTATCCTCACCGAGGATCGTTAACACATCCTTTTTGACCGTGAACTCTGCCTCAAAGTCATAAGGCATTCCTGCGCTTACCAGAGTGCTTAACTCCGCGGAGAGCATATTTTTCGAGGCGGAATAGTTTCCTGCGTAGAATTCGGCCTCCAGGCCGGGAATCTTTTCATATACATACATGTTTCCGCCGTCAAAGAAGAGGTATACGGGGTAGTCGGCCCCCTTTAAGCGCCAGTATCCCTGCAGATCCTTATCTCCTGCGGAATCCTTTTTATCAAGATAGGGAAAGGCTTCCGTTACCCTGTCGTCTTTTTTGTAGACGGTCTGTCCGCCGTTATCGTATTCAATGCTCACTCCGTCCTTTGTTAGGGTTATGGTTCCCTTCTCGGCATCTCCCTGATACTGTGAGAGCATGGACATGTTTGAATAATAAAGGGCATTGAAATCCATGCTGTCGGAATCAGTGCTCCTTGCTTCCTCTTCGTCATCGGGGATGAATTCCGCTGCCCAGTAGGAATATATATCAAGATCTTCCTTCTGGTTCTTTTCACCTTTAGCAAGGCCGGCGAAAGCACAGAGGTTATCTCCGAAGGCTACAAACGAAAGGGTTTCGAACTCTTCGTAATCTTCATCATAGTAACTGTAATTTCCGCAGATCCTCTTTGCAAGAGACAGATCATTTGTCGTCTGTGTGTCATTTTTATTGCTTTTTTCGCTTTTGTTCTTTTTTTCCGGTCCTTTGGCAACGGTCTGTTTTACCTGCACATCGTCAAGGGCATTTCCGTATACAGGATTTATTGCCGAAAGAGAGGCGGAAATCACAAAACAAAGCATGGAAACTGTGATCTTTCTGAACATGACCCATATCCTTTCTGTCTGTATAATTCCGGTCATCCGACGATCTTCGTCTTATCCCGGTTCCTTTCGGCTAATTATATCATGTTTTTGGCTTTTTTGGTGAAATATAGGAGTTCTGCTTTTCTTTTCACGTGGATGAAAGTATAATATATTATGAATCAGTGTGGAAAATTCACAAGATGACAGACATTTTCCGCCGGGTTTTTTAAACCGGACAGACATTTTATGATCCGGCAAAAACATGTGATCAGGAGGCGCCGAATGGCAAAAACATTAAAGGATATTCAGAAGTTTATCAAAGACAACGGTATTGAAATGGTTGATTTCAAACTTACGGATATAGACGGACGCTGGAGACATTTGAGCATCCCCGCGGAGAGGCTTACGGAGAGCACCATGGAGCACGGAATAGGTTTTGACGGTTCCAATTACGGATATGCACCCGTTGAAAACAGCGACATGGTATTCATTCCCGTGCTTGAATCCGCGGTCATCGACAGATATTGCAGTATTCCCACTCTGTCAATGATCGGGGACGTAAGGGTCATAGACCTTCCCAACAACAGGCCTTTTGACCAGTATCCCAGAAATGTGGCCATCCGCGCCCTTGAGTATATGAAGGAACAGAAGGTTGCCGACAGGATGGTCATCGGACCCGAGTATGAATTTTATCTTTTTGATGAGGTAAGATACAACACCGATTATTACAATATGTTCACGTCGATCTACACTTCCCAGGCAGGCTATGCTTCGGGAAGTCCGGAGAATAACAACGGTTATCAGGTGATGCCCCATGCAGGTTATCACAACAGTCTTCCCACGGATATACGCAACGATATCCGCAGCAATATGTGCCTTGCCATGAAGGAATGGGGCGTGGATGTCAAGTACCATCATCCCGAGGTGGGAGGATCCGGGCAGATGGAGATCGAGGTGGAGCTTGGAGATATGCTAAAGCTTGCCGATGATACGATGTCAGCCAAATATGTCATTAAAAACGAGGCGGCGGCGGAGGGTATAACAGCAACCTTCATGCCCAAGCCCCTTGCATCCGAGGCAGGCAGCGGAATGCATGTACACATGCTCTTGTTTAAGGGCGGAAAGCCGGTGTTCTATGACAGGAAAGGCTATGCGCAGTTAAGTAAGGAAGCCCATTACTTTATGGGAGGTCTTCTTTCCCACGCACGTTCCCTCTGCGCCATCACCAATCCCTCCACCAATTCCTATAAGAGACTGGTGCCGGGATTCGAAGCTCCGGTCACCATAGGCTACGCCATGAGCAACCGAAGCGCCGTTATCCGTATCCCTGCCTATGCAAAGACTCCTGAGACCAAGAGATTTGAGTTAAGAAATCCCGATGCAACCTGCAATCCCTATTATGCCTATGCGGCAATCCTGATGGCAGGCCTTGACGGGATCAAAAATAAGATCGATCCCCATGAAAAGGGCTGGGGTCCCTATGATTTTAACCTTTATACCCTTTCCGATGAGGAAAAAGCAAAGCTTACCGGACTTCCCACAACTCTTGATGAAGCCCTTTTCGAGCTTGAGAAGGATCATGATTATCTGACGGCTGGCGGGGTGTTCCCTGAAAGACTCATTACACAGATTATTTCCCGTGAAAGAGCCTCTTCATCAAAGATCTCGAAGCTTCCGCATCCCATGGAATTTGCGATGTACTATGATCTGTGATCAAACAAGAATATAATAAAAAACACGGACTGTTCGGGGTGTTTCCCCGATCCGGTGAGTAAAGTGTGTCAGGCATATGAAAAAACAAACAAAACTGATAAACAAAATAACCATAGCGACTTCGATATCAGTGATAGTTACCGTCATAGCGGCATCCCTTGTGACCTATTACGGGCAGCTTGCCCAGTACAGGGAAATATGCAGGGAGACCATAGAAAATGTCGGGTTTTATCTTCGCGACCTGATCCTTGAGGATTCAAAAGACTTTCTTGCATATAAGGAATATTACGAGGCTCATTACGATGAGATCCGTATTCCCCTGGAATTTAACAATTATGCGGGAGCCATGGATGAATTCTTTACCGCCTTCAGGGAGGAATATCCGGATAAGACCTTTATGGTGGATATAAAGCCGGAGGATATGCCGGCGGAACTTGAAAGACTGTATTATACATATCGTCATGAGTACTGGCTTCTGACCTTTGAAAAGGCAAGGGCCGCCTTTGACCTTCCTTATACCTATTTTCTGCTGCCCTATGAGGAAAATCACAATACCATCTATATGATAGACGGCGAGAGGACCGAAGACGAGGAACATCCCGGATATCTGTATATGGGGGATACCTATTACGAGAACCCCTCGGAACATGAGCTTTTATGGAAAACCTGGGCCACAGGTGAAAGCTATGATGAGGTATATGAGTGGAATAATGATTACGGAAATACATATGCCTATTACACACCCCTTAATATTGACGGAGAAAGAGTCGGCCTCGTTGTAACGGAGGTCAGGGTTGAGGATGTAAAACACCGGATACTGACCGGTACCATCAAACTGGCCATAAGGCTTGCACTGGTCTTAAGTCTTGTCACGGTACTGCTTATGTTATATGTTAACAGGAAATTCATTAACAGGATCAGACATCTGACGGACCAGATAAATGAGTTTTCTTCCACAAGGGCGTACGATACCGTGGAGGCCATAAGGGATTATCCCTATGGAAACGACGAGATATTTACACTTGCGGACAAGACCGCGGATATGATAAGGGAACTGCAGATCCACGAAGGAAAGGTAAGGCAGGCTGCCCAGTTCAAGAGTGATTTCCTGGCAAATATGAGCCATGAGATAAGGACTCCCATGAATGCGGTGGTAGGCCTGTCGGAAATGCTCTCAAGAGAGGATATTTCCGGAAAGGCAAAGGAATTTGCCGAGCATATTCATTCTTCCGCAGAGACCCTGCTTGTTATCATCAATGATATACTGGATCTTTCAAGGCTTGAATCCGGAATAGTCGATATAGTTCCCAAGGCCTATGATATCCGTCAGCTCATCGATGAGACCGTCACCTCATCAAAGATGGGACTTAAGGAAAAACCGGTGGAGATGAACTTAAATATCGCCGAGGATATACCGAAGATGCTTTACGGCGATACTGCCCGTATCAGACAGGTTCTTAACAATGTTATCTCAAATGCGGTGAAATTCACCATGCAGGGAGAGATCAACATTGATGTATCCTGCAACAGGAAAAGCGAGAGGAGCTTAAGCCTTCTGATAGATGTTTCCGATACCGGGATAGGGATAGAACAGAAGGATATCGAAAGGATATTTGATTCATTTGCCCAGATCGATTCCACCCGTACCAGATCCGTGGAGGGAACAGGTCTCGGACTTGCCATAACCCAGAGACTCATCGATCTTATGGGCGGTACCATCAATGTCGAGAGCGAGTACGGGAAAGGGAGCGTATTCAGGATAAAACTTCCCCAGACGGTTGTCCTTGACGGGACGGAAGAGGAAAGACCCGTTGAAAATCCGAATGTTCTCTGCGCTCCGGATGCAAAGATCCTTGTTGTGGATGATAATTCGGTAAACAATTACATAGCTAAGAATCTTCTGGGACTTTACGGGATACACCCCGTATGCGTCTCAAGCGGGACGGACGCCATTAAGGCTGCTTCCGCGGAAAGATTCGATCTCATACTCATGGATTACATGATGCCTGAAATGGACGGCATAGAAGCCACAAAGAGGATCAGGGAAGAGAATCCGGAATATAAGGATATTCCCATAATCGCCTTTACCGCAAATGCCGTGGAGGAGGCAAGGGAGCTGGTAATGACATCCGGAATGGATGATTTCATAGCAAAGCCCATAAAGGAAAGCGAGCTTCAGAAGATACTGAAGAAGTGGCTTCCCGATGATCTGAAAAAATGATCCGGTATATGATCCGATATATTTGAGGTTATAGATTGCGGTTTATAGATGGAGGTTTTCAAAATGGAAAAAACGGTCATAGTCATGCCCGTGGCAAACGAAGAAGCTACAATGGAGAGTGTTCTCACAAAGATCATGGAGCTTCCCTATGACAATCTGTACGTATATCCGGTGATCGATTTCTTTTCAAAGGACAGGACGGAAGAGATCATCAGAAATATGGAAAAGAAGTATGACAGGATAAAGCTTATTTTTCATGCTCAGTCAAAAGGAGTGATAACCTGTTATCTTTATGGATTCAAGATGGCCCTTTCAGACGGGGCCGGGAGGATAATCGAGATGGACGGCGGCGGAAGCCACAGGCCGGAAGATATCCACCGGTTTATCGAGAAGCTCGATGAAGGATATGACTGCGTCTGGGGTTCCAGATTCATTGAGGGCGGAGACATAAAGAGCCATCCGCTTTACAGGAGGATCTTAAGCTCGGGCGGGACCGTGCTTTCCAATCTTGTGTTAGGTACAAGGCTTAAGGACATGACCTCCGGGTTTGAAGGGTTCAAACGGGAGGTTCTTGAAGCCATGGACCTTGATGCATTTTTATCAAGGGGCCATATGTATCAGACGGAGATGCGTTTTTACTGCAGAAAGCTCAATACCGTTGAGGTTCCCATCACCTATGTGGGCTCCAAATCAAGCATAAAACTCAAGTCTGTAACCGAGGCACTTAAGCTTCTGTTTATGCTTAAGAACAATGAGAAGAACGTGTGGAAAAGGGAGCTTTAATGATGAACCTTAGGGAGAGGTTTTCCGATTATCTGTCAGTTAATCATAATAAATACAGATTTGTTTCAATAACGGCTTTTGTCTTCATCATCACCGCCCTTGCATGGCAGAGTGATGATGCTTATCATGCCTATGTCATGGCCAAGCACCTGGTGGAGGGCAACGGTTTCGTCTATAACATAGGGGAGCGCGCTTCGGCGTCCTCCTGTCCTTTGTTTACCCTTGTGATAGCTTTGGGATATTTTATAATCAGGAATATGTTCATCGTATCCCTGCTTATCTGCGTCGTTTTTTCCTCCATAGCCTTTGCCGTCGTGATCAATAATTTCTGTACCACCAGAAGACAGATAATCCTTACCTTTCTTCTGTGCATAGGCTCCGTGAGCTTTTTAAGCTATACCACAAGCGGCCTTGAAAACAGCCTTCTGTTCATGCTGGCAGCAGTCTTTTTAAAGCTCTATTTCAGAACGGATGTCTATGACGCAAAAAAGCTGTTTATCATGGGACTTCTTATATCCCTTGTGGCCATGACGAGGATGGATGCGGTGGTTATGCTTGTGCCTGCCGTTTTATATGTCTATTTTGCAAAAAGAGACAGGGTAAGCTTCTTAAAAGCCATACCCATAGGCATTTTAAGTCTCCTGCCGTTTATATTCTGGGAGCTGTTTTCCCTGTTCTACTATGGTTTTCCCTTTCCGAACACGGCCTATGTAAAGCTTGGGACGGACATCCCCCTGAGCCAGTATATATACAGGGGATTTCAGTATCTTGGAATAACCGCACTCTGTGACCTTCCGGTCATACTGATACCCTTTTTCGTCGTTATCGCGGCCATCGTGGTAAGGGAAGCAAAATATCTGGCGGTGAGTCTCGGGATCATCCTGTATACGGGATATATAATCTATATAGGCGGAGATTTCATGCTGGGAAGGCATTTTACGGTGATGTTTCTTATGTCGGTCATCACGATCCTTGATATCATAGAAAATGCCTCCGTGAATGACATTAAAAAGAGACGGTATGAGAACAATTATATCCTTGTTCTGGTTGCTTCGCTTATCCTGTCGGTAACAATGAAGCCGGTGACGGATCAGTTTTTATACGGAAACAAGCTCGGGAGCAACATAGCCGATGAAAGAGGAGGATATTTTAAACATACCAGCCTTTTTAACAATGCACTCTCGTATTTTAAAACAGGGGAAATGTGCATAAGGGATGCCTGGAATGAGGAAGGGATAGAGGAGTATAGGAGTATGAACATTGATTCCGGTATCCTCAGGATGGTCCCGGGTATCACAATATTTTACAATTCCGATATGTATTTAAATGACCAGTATGCCCTTGGGGATCCCTTCTTATCAAAGCTCCCTGCCGTGAGAGAGGACAACTGGAGGATAGGCCATATGTGGCGCGAGGTTCCCGCCGGATATCTTGACAGCATCATATACGGCGGAAACAGGCTTGAGAATGAGAGCCTTAAGGAGTATTATGACGTGATCCTCCTGATCACAAGGGGCAGGCTTTTTGACGGGGACAGGATAAAGGCGATAATAGATATAAACACGGGGAAATATGATCATCTGATAGATGAGTACAGGGCAACCCTTGATGAAAACAACAGGATCAGGGAATAGCCGGTAAAGGAGGCCTGCGGATTTGGAAAAAAAATCAGTCAGAGATATGTATATTATAGCAGCGGGATATATACTGATGGGATTGTTCATGGTGATCTTTCCCCAGTTCACTCTCGAGATGGTCTGTTATCTGCTGGCAGCAGTCCTTGCGGTAATGGGTATCTTTAATATTATCGTATATTTCATGAAGGATATTAAAGACAGCTTTTACAAATATGACTTTGCAGCGGGGATCATCATGATCCTCATAGCGGTCATAGTCATCTTCAGGAGCCAGATATTCATTGATATTATCCCCCTTGCAATGGGAGTGCTCATATTCGCCAACGGAGTCATAAAGATCCAGAGGGTGATAGACCTTAAAAGGACGGGCTATAACGGCTGGATCTTCGTGCTGCTGTTTGCTCTTCTGTGCATATGCGTCGGTATATTTGTCATGCTTCAGCCGGATTTTATTGCAAAATCGGTGGTGATAGTCATAGGTATCAGCATGATCTTCAGCGGACTCACGGATGTTATGACCCTTTTAGTACTGCAAAAGCAGGTAAAGCTGTATTTTGAGGAGAAAGGATATGACATAGAGGCTGAGGGCCGGGAGATCCTTAAGGAAGATGAACCGGATGAAAAATCCGGCAAAGAGGAAAAACCGGACAAAGAGGAAGACAGTTCCGGTAATAAGAAGGATAAGGACGGGGATGAGCCTTTGGATCCTGCAGATAAAGACCGGGAAACAAAGGAAAACCCGGAAGACGGATCCGACCCTTCAAAAGACCGGCGGGATATGAAAGATCCGGACTCCGGGAAGGATACGGAATCCGGAAAGGAAACGGATAATAAGAAAAACAGAAGAAAAAACGACAGATCCGGTGATGACAAGCCTGTACTGCCCTTCAGATGGGATGATGACGACTCTTCAAAGAATTCCCTGTTAGACGGAATGGGAAGCTTTTTGGGAAAGTCCAAAAAACCGGAATAATAAACGATAATTATGGGAAAGATATACTATATAATCGGGAAAAGCTCATCGGGCAAGGATACGATATACAAAAGACTGCTAAAGGACGAATCCCTTGACTTAAACAGTGTGGTGCTATATACCACCAGACCGAAAAGAGACGGTGAAACAGACGGGGTCACCTACCATTTCACGGACGAGGAGGGCTTCCTTAAGCTTAGGGAAGAAGGTCTGATCGTTGAGGACAGGGCTTATGAAACGATGCATGGTCTCTGGAGGTATTTTACCGTAAAGGATGACTCCATAGACCTTGAGAACAAAGATTATCTGACAATAGGAGTCCTGAGTTCCTATGTGTCCACGAGGGACTATTTCGGAAAAGACAGGGTTATTCCGATATATATAGAGGTGGATGACGGCATCAGGCTTGAAAGAGCGCTGAAAAGGGAATTAAAGCCCGAAAACCGGAAGTTTGCCGAGATGTGCAGGAGATTCTTATCGGATACGGAGGATTTTTCCGAGGACAAACTCGTATCAGCGGGAATAACCGTGAGATTTGACAATAAAGACCTTAATACGTGTATCGATGAGATCAGGAGTTATATCAGATCGGTAAAGGATCAGTAAGAGGATTTTCATATGGATATCAGGGTTAACCAGAATACACCGGTAAATGCGGCTTCAGAGACTTCTCAGGCTCCCCAGGCCGTTGACGATACCTTTAAGTTCATGCTCATGAGCCAGATAGATGACGAGGGCTTAAAGGAACGTCTTAATATGATGTTTGATGAGATCATAATGCAGGGTAAAAAGATATCCAAGCATGTTGATGTCAAGGACATGAAGAAATACCGCACTCTCATCAAGGAGTTCCTGAATGAGGTGGTCAACAGATCCCACAAATTCTCAAGAGAGAATTTTCTTGACAGAAAGGGACGTCACAGGGTATACGGCATCATACGCCTTATAGATGCAAACCTTGACGAACTGGCGGGAGAACTGATGAAGGAAGAGAAGGATCACCTGAAAGTACTTCAAAAGGTGGATGAGATAAGGGGATTGCTGCTTGATATATTTACGTGATCTCACCGGGGTATCTTTTCATCTGTATCATTTTTCAGAGGGAGTTTCAAAGTGGCCGGTTTTAATGACATTATCGGGCAGGAACAGATCACGGCACAGTTAAAGAGCTCGATAGAAAACAATACCGTAACCCATGCCTATCTCCTTGCGGGGGAAAAGGGTCTGGGAAAAAAAAAGATCGCAAAGACCTTTGCAATGGCTCTTGAATGTACGGGTACCGGGGACAGACCCTGTATGGAATGCGAACACTGCAGACAGGCTCTTTCGGGGAGCGAGCCGGATATCATTACGGTGACCCATGAAAAGGAATCCGTGATAGCCGTAGGCGAGATAAGGGATCAGATCGTTGATGACGTATATATAAAGCCATACAGCAGTGACCGTAAGATATATATCATTCCCGAAGCCGAAAAAATGAATGTTCAGGCGCAGAATGCACTGCTCAAGACGTTAGAGGAACCGCCTGCATATACGGTGATCATCCTGCTTACGGATAATCCCCAGGCTCTTCTTCCCACCATAATCTCAAGGTGTACCGTTCTTACCCTGAAACCGGTAAGGGACGGGGTGATCAGGAAATATCTTACGGAAGAGCTGCATATTTCGGATCATCAGGCAGATATCTGCATCTCATTTGCAAGAGGGAATGCGGGCAGGGCAAGGGATCTTGCCGAAAATGAAGAGTTTGACAGCCTGAAGAACGAAGTACTCAGGATATTGAAAAAAATAAAGGATTCCCAGAACAGCTATCTGTATGACTGCGTAAAACTGCTTTCCGAATATAAGACCGGAGTGGATACGGTTTTGGAGCTCATAACCATGTGGTACAGGGATATCCTTTTATATAAAGCAACTGCGGATGAAGACAGGCTTATTTTTTCGGAGGAGAAAAAGAACATAAAACAGGCAGCAAAAGAGACCTCTTACGAATCTGTGGAAAGAGTGATCGAAAGCCTTAATAAAACAAAAGAAATGCTTAAGGCAAACGTCAATTATGAGCTGGTTATGCAGTTTCTTCTGTTTGCCATAAAGGAGAATTAAGATGAGAAATGTAATAGGTGTAAGGTTTCGTACAGCGGGAAAGATCTACTATTTTGATCCCCATAACCTGGAACTGAAAAGAAACGATCATGTGATCGTGGAGACTGCCAGGGGAATAGAATACGGAACGGTTGTCCTTCCCCCTACGGACGTGGAGGATGAAAAAGTTGTCCAGCCCCTGAAAAAGGTGATCAGAAAGGCAACGGACAAGGATGATGAGACAGAGGCGGCTAACAGGCTGAAGGAAAAAGATGCCTATAAGATCTGTCAGGAAAAGATAATAAAGCACGGCCTTGAAATGAAGCTTATCAATGCGGAATATACCTTTGATAACAACAAGGTGCTCTTTTATTTCACGGCTGACGGAAGGATCGATTTCAGGGAACTTGTAAAGGATCTTGCCTCGGTGTTCAAGACAAGGATAGAGCTTCGTCAGATCGGTGTGAGGGATGAGACCAAGATATTAGGCGGGATAGGCTTCTGCGGAAGACCTTTATGCTGCAATACCTATCTTTCCGATTTTGCACCGGTATCCATAAAGATGGCCAAGGAACAGAATCTTTCCTTAAATCCCACAAAGATATCCGGGATCTGCGGAAGACTGATGTGCTGTTTAAAGAACGAAGAAGATACCTATGAGTACCTTAACAGCAAGCTTCCGGGAATAGGCGACAGGGTCACGACCAATGACGGATACAAGGCCGAGGTGGCGGAAGTAAACGTATTAAGACAGTTAGTAAAGGTCATCATAAATGACGGGGATGAAAAGGAAATAAAGGAATACAAGGTCAGTGACCTGAAATTCAGGCCGAGACACAAGAAAGAAAAGCAGAATGATGACAATAATGCCGAGCTGAAAGAGCTTGAGCGTCTGGAAAAGAGTGACGGAAAATCAAAGCTTGATGATGACTGATCAGACCTTAAACCGTGAGGAAGGGTCCTTTGAGGCCTTTATAAACAGTCCCGAAGAACGGATAGATGATATCCAGAGAAACGGCTACAGGATAATCCAGAACGTAAACAAATTCTGTTTCGGTGTCGATGCGATCCTTCTGAGCGATTTTGCAAAAATACACAAAGGCGAGAGGGTCCTTGATATCGGAACCGGAACCGGGATAATACCGATCCTTCTTGAGGCAAAGACCGAAGGAGAGCATTTTACGGGACTTGATATCCAGAAGGAGAGCATAGACCTTGCAAAAAGAAGCGTTATGCTAAACGGCCTTACCGGGAAGATAGACATGGTCTGCGGGGACATTAATGATGCGGATTCCCTTTTTAACGGGGAAAAATTCGATGTAATTACCTCCAATCCGCCCTATATGATCGGAGATCACGGGGCAAGCGGAGAGAATACCGAAAAGGCCATTGCAAGACATGAGATCCTATGCACCTTTGAGGACATAGCAAGGGAGAGCGCAAAGCTGTTAACGGACAAGGGCAGACTGTATCTTATCCACAGACCCTTCAGGCTTGTGGAGATATTTAAAACCCTGACAAAATACAGGCTGGAACCTAAACAGATGAGACTTGTATATCCCTATGCCGACAAGGAGCCGAATATGGTGCTTATAGAGGCCATAAAGGGCGCAAGATCGAGACTTAAGGTATTAAAGCCCCTTGTGATACATAAGAGTCCTTCCGAATATACGGATGAGATCTATTCAATATACGGAAAGGACAGACCTGCCGATGAATAACGAACCGGGAATCCTCTATCTCTGTGCGACTCCCATAGGGAATCTGAAGGACATATCCCTGCGGGTCCTTGATACGCTTAAGGAAGTGGACATAATAGCCTGCGAGGATACGAGGAACAGCATAAAGCTCTTTAACCATTTCGGGATAAGCAAACCTCTATGGAGCTATCATGAGTATAATAAATACGATAAGGCCGAAGAGATCGTTGAAAAGCTTAAGACCGGCAGCAGTATCGCCCTTGTAACGGATGCGGGAACACCTTCGATATCGGATCCGGGGGAGGTACTGGTTAAAAAGTGCATTGATGAAGGCATAAGAGTGACATCCTTACCCGGCCCCTGTGCCGCTGTCACGGCTCTGTCGCTGTCGGGGCTGAACACAAGAAGGTTTGTTTTTGAAGCCTTTTTGCCCCATGATAAAAAAGAAAGGGCGGAGATCCTTCTTCAGCTTGAGGATGAGACAAGGACCATCATCATATACGAGGCTCCCCATCATCTCATAAAGACCTTAAAGGAGCTTGAGGATCATCTCGGGGACAGGACAATAAGCCTCTGCAGGGAGCTTACCAAGCTTCATGAGGAGATAAAAAGGACCACCTTTTCACAGGCTCTGTCATATTATGAGGATAACCCTCCCAGAGGGGAATACGTTATCTGTATCGAAGGGAAGGATACGGAAAACATAAAGAGGCAGAACGAGGACAGATACAGAGAGATGCCTCTTGACAGACATATGGATATTTACCTGAAACAGGGATATGATAATAAAGAAAGCATGAGGCTCGTGGCAAAGGACAGAGGCTTAAGCAGAAGAGAAGTATACAATGCCCTGCTTAAGGGAAAAGATAAAGGAGAGTAAGATGGAAAGCAAAGGAAAGTATTACGTTACAACGGCTATAGCCTATACATCGGGAAAGCCTCATATAGGGAATACCTATGAAGCGGTCCTCTGTGACAGTATAGCCAGATATAAGAGGCTTGAGGGCTATGATGTTTTTTTCCAGACGGGAACCGACGAGCACGGGCAGAAGATAGAATTAAAGGCCCAGGCAGCAGGCATCTCGCCCCGGGAATATGTGGATAAGGTTTCTTCCGAGGTTAAGAGGCTCTGGGATCTGATGGAAACCTCTTATGACAAGTTTATCCGTACCACGGACGAGGATCATGAAAAACAGGTCCAGAAGATATTTAAAAAGCTCTATGATCAGGGAGATATCTACAAGGGGGCCTATGAAGGACTCTATTGCACGGACTGCGAGGCTTTCTGGACAGAATCACAGCTTGTTGACGGTAAATGCCCCGATTGCGGCAGGGATGTCCATCCGGCAAAGGAAGAAGCGTACTTCTTCAAGATGAGCAAATATGCCGACAGGCTCATTGACCATATAAACAGCCATCCGGAGTTTATCCAGCCGGTATCCAGGAAAAACGAGATGATGAACAACTTCCTGCTGCCCGGACTTTCCGATCTCTGTGTTTCAAGGACTTCCTTCAAATGGGGCATCCCTGTTGACTTTGATGACAGGCATGTTGTTTATGTATGGATAGATGCACTTTCAAACTATATCACCGGGATAGGCTATGATGCGGACGGAAACTCGACGGACCGGTATAAGAAGCTCTGGCCTGCGGATCTGCACCTCATAGGCAAGGACATCGTGAGATTCCATACTATCTACTGGCCCATAATCCTCATGGCCCTGGGAGAGGAGCTGCCTAAGCAGGTGTTCGGACACCCCTGGCTGTTACAGGGCGGTGAAAAGATGAGCAAATCCCGCGGAAACGTTATCTATGCCGATGACCTCGTGGATCTTTTCGGAGTGGATGCGGTAAGGTATTTCGTTCTGCATGAGATGCCCTTTGACAATGACGGGATCATAACCTGGGAACTTGTGGTTGAAAGATACAATTCCGACCTTGCAAATGTTCTCGGAAACCTGGTAAACCGTACCATCACCATGGCAAACAAGTATTTTGACGGTATAGTTAAGAGCACAGGAAAAACAGAGGCCGTTGATGAGGATCTTAAGGCCGTGATAACGGGTGCAAGAGACAGGATAGAAAAGAAAATGGCGGATTTAAGGGTTGCGGATGCCATCACCGAGGTATTCAACATTTTCAGAAGATGCAACAAGTATATCGATGAAACAGAGCCCTGGGTTCTTGCAAGAGATGAGGCAAATGAAGACAGACTGGCAGAAGTGTTGTATAATCTAACTGAGTCGATCTGCATAGGCGCAAACCTCTTGGAGCCCTTCATGCCTAAGACTTCGGAGAGTATTCTCATGCAGTTTAAGGGTACCGTCAGGGATTATGATCTGCTTGCGGATTACGGTTTATATGAATCGGGTACAAAGGTTACGGATAAGCCGGAAATACTGTTTGCAAGGCTGGATGTAAATGAGATCATGAAAAAGGTGGAGGAACTGCGTGCCAGACAGAAGGCCGAATACGAAGCCGAGAACGGTATCTCACAAGAGAGCGCCGTACAGGATGAGGATGTCTGCGACATTCCACAAAAACCCGAGATCACCTATGATGATTTTGCAAAGCTTCAGTTTCAGGTCGGCGAGATCCTTGAATGTGAAGAGGTTCCGAAATCCAAGAAGCTTCTGTGCTCAAAGGTAAAGATCGGAAGCCAGGTAAAGCAGATAGTATCCGGGATCAAAGCGTATTATAAGCCTGAGGAAATGGTGGGCAAGAAGGTAATGGTCCTTGTAAATCTTAAACCTGCCACACTTGCGGGGGTACTGTCCGAGGGAATGCTTCTGTGTGCCGAGGATAAGGACGGAAATCTTGTCCTTGTATCGCCCGAGAAGGATATGCCCTCGGGAGCCGAGATTTGCTGATCCCGGTGAGGAAACAGGTTTAACATAAGCGGATATATATCCGTGAAATAATAACAGGATGTTGGGGAAAAGCAGAACATGGAGGGATAAGTTCTGCGTAAACAAAGGATAAGGAGGAATGAACATGAGAATGAAGAAACTGATCAGTCTGATACTTGCAGGGACACTGACTCTGTCCATGTGCAGTACGGTATTTGCATCACAGGTGATCACCTTTGAGGATAATACCAAAAAAGAGACGGTGTCGGATAATGCCGCTCCCGGAACAAGCGTGAGTGATAATCAGGCACAGCCTGCGGCGGAGGACAAGAAAGAAGGCGTTGATTATAATAAGGCCTATCTGGCTCTGGGAAAGGATCTTACGCCGGATCAGCTCAATACGGTACTTGCTCTTCTGGGCATACCCGCAGCCGAGCTTGACAAGTATGATGTGGTATACATCACAAATGCCGATGAGCATGCAAACCTTGACAGCTATATCGATCCGAAGGTGATAGGCACAAAAGCCCTGTCCTCGGTACTGGTAAGACCTGCAAAGAAGGGTTACGGAGTAGTGGTTACCACAAAGAACATAAGCTACTGTACCACAAACATGTACAGGAACGCCCTTATTACCGCGGGAGTCGAGGATGCGGACATTACAGTGGCCGGACCTTCACAGATCTCCGGAACGGCGGCTCTTATAGGAGCCCTCAAGGCATATGAGAACATGTCGGGCGAAAAGGTTACCGACGTAGCCATGGATACGGCGCTTAATGAGCTTGTTACCACGGGTGAGATATCCGATACGGTTGGCTCCAATTCCGAAGCGGAAGAGCTCATATCCTATATCAAGGCCCAGATAGCGGCAAATGATCTCGATACCGAGGAAGAGATAGACGCAGTCATCAGGCAGGGTATGAAGGATTATAATGTTACCCTTTCCGAGGATGATATCAAAGACATCATAGATCTTATGATGAAGATCAAGGATATGGGAATAGATTTCAACGTACTTGCCGACCAGGCAGAGGATATCTACGCAAAATACAAGGATAAGATAGATGCCGGAACCTTCAGGATCCAGGATGTACAGATAGAGGATCTGGGGATCGGAAAGATATTATCATCGGCAACCAACAGCTTCTTTAAGAATTTTGTGGATTCCGTAAGTACCTTTTTCTCGGGACTGTTCACAAAAAGATGATAAATAATGATCTTACACTATGCATCCGCAGCCTTAAAAGGCAGGAATGGGAGGATGCAATGCAGCTTGCATGGGATACCTTTCTGATCTATGAAGCTCCTGAATATACAAGGGAAGGCATAAACAGTTTCAGGAGCTTTATAAGGGATCCCATTCTGAAAAAAATGTTCATAATGGGTGAATATCTTGCCTATGGGGCGTTTATCGACAGGCAGATAGTTGGTATAATAGGGATAAGGAACTTAAATCATATATCCCTGCTGTTTGTGCAGTCGGAGCTCCATCACAGGGGGATAGCTTCGACCCTGATAGACAGATGTGCAAACGATCTGATACAGAAGGGTGTCAGGTCAATGACCGTGAACTCTTCCCCTTATGCCGTAGGATTTTATCACAAGAAGGGTTTTGAGGATATTTCGGGCGAAGTGATCACCGAAGGCATCAGATATACACCTATGAGGCTTACCATGGCGTAAAAGGTCTCATTTAAAAACTTGCGGTTCTTTTGGGGAGATCCGGGAACCGCCGGAAAGAGGTAGATTTAAATTGGGTAAACTGTTTTCTCTTGACTCACCGGTCATGAATTTTCTGAATAAGGTTGCGGATCTTATGATACTTAACCTTTTATTCTTTTTCCTCAGTCTGCCCGTTATCACCATCGGGGCCACCACGACGGCGATGTACTATGTGACTCTGAAGATGGCAAGGAATGAAGAATCCTATATCGTGAAGGGCTTCTTTAAATCCTTTAAACAGAATTTCAAGCAGGCTACGATCATGTGGATCATAGATCTGGTGGTTGTCGGTCTGTTAATACTGGATATATCCATAGTAAACGGAAAGGTAATAAGTGTTTCAACGGATTCCACGTTTTTGACCGTTGTAAAGGTGGGACTTGCGGCGGCTGCGATCTTTATCGCATTCACTCTGACCTTTTCATTTCCGGTCCTTGCGAAATTTGATAATACGATAAAGAACACCTATAAGAATTCCTTTATCATGAGCGTAAGGCATTTTCCCACCACGCTCCTCACAATATTTCTGTGGGGCGGGACACTGTTTCTGATCTACTGCATGCCCCAGCTTCTGATATTTGCGGTCATGCTGCTGTTTTCACTTATAGCATTTGCAACATCCTTCCTGTTTGTCAAAAATTTTGACAAATACATCGCTCCGGGTGATCCGGCCGTAAGTACGGTGGATGATATGGACTGGCATGTAAACAAAGAGGATGATGATAAAGAGGCTGTGACGGAAAGACGGGTCACAGAGAACGAAAACGGTATTGAAGCAGAAAAAAGAATTGAAGCAGAGGAGACCTCGGAAGACATTCCGTGATCTGAGAGTATGAACAAGAAAAAGAAGACAAACGGATCAGGTATAGACATTTATATACCCGCTATTATCATGATAATAGTGTTGTTTGTGCTTACCATAAATTACAAGGGCAAGATGGAGGAAAAATCCAGATCCATTGTTCTCAGCAAGTATACTCTGATCTGTCAGGATTCATCCAAGAAATATACCGAGATCTTTGCCACCTTCAGTTCAACCGCGGATATGATCACGAAGTATCTCGGCGACAATGGCTTTTCGGATGAAAAGACTTCGGTTGAGCTGTTAAAAACGGCGATATCCTATCTCAATATCGATAATGCCTACATCATAGACGGTGACGGAAAAGTTATGGACCAGGACGGCAAAAAGTATCCGGACAGGGAAAGCGTGATACCCTTTGTCGAAATAGCCGATAAAAGGACAAATGCCTTAAATTCCGTGACCGTGGATGATAAGATGTGGCTTTATACCATCAGACCCGTCGGGAATCTTTCAAACGGTTCCGTTGTTTTTCTTTTTACCGAAGACAGCATTTCAAAGATCGCCGAGCTTATAAACGGTGCCAGAAATTCAAAGATCGTAACTTATCTGCTGATCACCAACGAAGGCGTGATAATAGACAATGCAGGGCTTAATACCAAGGATTACAAGATCGGATCGACTGTCTATAAGGATCTGGATATCGATAATGTGGAATTTGTAAATACCACAAGAAAGAGCTTTATAAACAGTATCCGGGTCAATACCTCCGGAACGGTCGAGATAAAGAGCTCCGATTCCTCGAGATATCTGATCTATGCTCCCGTAAACGGCAGCAACTGTATGATAATGATCGTGCTTTCCCAGGGAAATCTGGAATCCATGGTCAGAGAGGAAAACAAGAATACCGGCATATTTGTCAGAAATCTGATGATACTTGCCATTCTCTTTATCGTTGCCCTCTTCTTTATAATCCTTAAGAACCTGCTGCTTGTAAGGCTTAAGAGCAAGGGTCTTGAGACCAGGGCGGAGACCGACCTTCTGACGGATCTGTACAATAAGGTCACCACGGAAAACAAGATAAAGGAATATCTCGAGGAGGAAGGTGCAAAGCATAAGAGCATGATGATCCTCATAGATATTGATAATTTCAAGAAGATCAACGATACAATGGGCCACGCCTTTGGCGATGAGGTCTTAAAGGCAGTGGGCCAGGCATTAAAGGCACAGTTCAGAGCCAGTGATATCGTGGGAAGACTGGGCGGTGACGAGTTTGTGGTCTTTCTGAAAAACATGCCCGACGAAGAGACGATGCAGCGTGAGGCAAAGAAACTGGAACTCATGTTCAAGGCTTTTCAGGTGGGTACATATACCAAGTATTCTCCCACAGCCAGCATGGGGGTTGCCATAGTTCCCACCGATGCTGCGGATTTCGAATCCCTTTATAAAAAAGCCGACGAAGCACTGTATAAATCCAAGAATAACGGAAAGAATCAGATGACCTTTTACAGTGAGAGAGGTCTTAAAGCCTGAGTTGGGCAAAATGCATATCTTTTAAAAAAATCTTTGTGGATTTGTGGCATTACAAAAAAACAGGACTTTTGTTATACTTTTTTTCAGATTGATTTACCAGATTCTAATTTTTTTCAGGAGGAATTGTAAATGTCAAGTTTGTCATTAAAGAACATCTGCAAGGTATACCCCAATGGTTTTGAAGCCGTTAAGGATTTTAACCTTGAGATATCGGATCAGGAATTTATTATCTTCGTTGGACCTTCAGGCTGCGGTAAGTCTACAACTCTTCGTATGATCGCAGGACTTGAGGAGATCACATCCGGTGAGTTAAAGATCGGTGACAGAGTTGTTAATGATGTTGAGCCCAAGGACAGAGATATCGCCATGGTTTTCCAGAACTACGCTCTGTATCCTCATATGACGGTTTATGATAACATGGCTTTCGGACTTAAGCTCCGTAAGGTTCCCAAGGACGAGATAGACAAGATGGTTAAGGAAGCAGCAAAGATCCTCGACCTTACAGCACTCCTTGACCGTAAGCCCAAGGCTCTTTCCGGTGGACAGAGACAGAGAGTTGCAATGGGACGTGCCATAGTTCGTAACCCCAAGGTATTCCTTATGGACGAGCCTCTTTCAAACCTGGATGCAAAGCTTCGTGTACAGATGCGTATCGAGATCGCAAAGCTTCACCAGAGACTCGGAACCACCATCATCTACGTTACACATGACCAGACAGAGGCCATGACCCTTGGTACCAGGATCGTTGTTATGAAGGACGGTGTTATCCAGCAGGTTGATACACCTCAGAACTTATATGAGAAGCCCGCTAACTTATTCGTTGCAGGTTTCATGGGATCACCTCAGATGAACTTCCTTGATGCTGTTGTTGAAGTTCAGGGTGAGACAGCAAATCTTAAGGTTGGCGGAAAGACCATTCCTCTTCCTCCCGCAAAGAGCAAGAAGGTTATCGAGGGCGGATATGACGGAAAGACCGTTACCTTCGGTGTACGTCCCGAGGATGTTTATGATTCCGAAATGTTCATAGAGACATCACCTCAGAGCGTATTTGAGTCTACCGTTAAGGTTTACGAGCTTCTTGGTGCGGAAGTATTCTTATACTTTGATCTCGATGAGTTCCCGATCACTGCAAGGGTTGATCCCCGTACAACAGCAAGACCCGGCGATACCATCAAGTTTGCCATCGATACCGAGAAGATTCACGTATTTGACAAGGATACCGAGCAGACTATCACCAACTAAACCGTATTTCAGGGTTTGGATCGATAAGACTTATGGCAGGGAGAGATACAGACATCTCTCCCTGTTTTTGATGAAAACTCTTTTTGTTTAAAGGTACAGGTGGTAAACTCGATACAGATGAGCGATGATCATTAATATCAAAAGGAGAAGCAGATGATATCAAATCATATAATCCAGAACTGTATAGACGAAATAAGGACCATATCCAAGGCGGAACTGACGGTAACGGATGCTTTCGGAAACACGATAGCAAGGACAGAAGACGCGGGTGATACGGAGAAACCGGTACTTCTTGAGTTTATGAATTCCCCTGCCGCATTTCAGGAGCTTAAAGGGCGGCTGCTGTTCAAGATAAACGAGGATGACCAGTTAAGCTTTATATTGATCGTGGATGCGGGAGATGATGCTTTTCTCATAGGAAAGATGACGGTATGTCAGATACAGAATCTGATAATAGCCTACAGGGACAGGATAGACAAGAACAGCTTTTATCAGAACCTGATACTTGATAATCTGCTGCTTGTGGATATTTATAACAGGGCACAGAAGCTTCATATAGAGGCTGTAATGCCGCGTATAGTCTATGTGATAGAGGTGCTTCCCGATAAGATACATAATGCCCATGAGCTTATAAAGGAGCTGATGAGCTCGCAGAATGATCATGTGACAAGCGTTGATGAGACACATATCATAGTCATTAAAGCCCTTACCGATAACGAAACACCCGAAGATATAGATAATATGGCAAAAATGTTCGTGGATATGACCGGATCGGAACTGATGATCAACGCCCGGGTATCCTACGGTACCGTTGTGAACGAGATCAAGGGCATATCCAAATCCTACAAGGAAGCTATAATGGCTCTCGACGTGGGAAAGATATTCTATGCCGGCAAAAAGATAATCGCCTACAGTGCTCTCGGTATCGGAAGGCTCATATACCAGCTTCCTGTAAACCTGTGCCATATGTTTTTAAAAGAGGTGTTAGGTGATGTAAGGCTTGATGATATAGATGATGAGATCCTTACCACCGTTGATAAATTCTTTGAAAACAGCCTGAATGTGTCGGAGACCTCAAGACAGCTTTATATCCACAGAAATACGCTTGTATACAGGATAGAAAAGCTTCAGAAGGCCACGGGCCTTGATGTGAGGATATTTGATGATGCACTTACGCTTAAGATAGCAACGATGGTGGATAACTATATAAGATTTACGGAGAATCAGTGAAATCCGGCCTGAATTGCTTTGCTCCGGGGGTTATCGTCCCCTGATGATCGCATTGACACCGTATTTTGAGAGCTGTAAGGCAAAGGCCTGCAGCTCTTCTTTTGTACAGGCGCAGAGACTGTGATCGGTAACATTTTCGTTGTCCTCAAAGGATTGCAGATAATAGGGATCCGCGCCCCTTATAAGCTCACCGATCTCATCAAAGGCCCGTTTATCATGGTACTGTTTTATGACCGTAGTACGGAATTCAAAGGGTATCCTTTTTTCCATCAGGATTTCAATGCTTTTTTTAACGGCTCCGGTATCCGGATTTATAACGCCCGAAACCGCGGCATAGCCTGAAAGTGAGGATTTAATATCCATGGCTATGTAGTCTAAAAGCTCCCTGTCAATAAGCTCCTTCAGGGTTTTCGGAGAGGTGCCGTTTGTATCAAGCTTGACTGAATAGCCATATTCCTTAACTCTTGAAATGAAGCCGGCAAGGTCCTTCTGCAGTGTGGGCTCTCCGCCCGAGATGCAGATGCCGTCAAGGATCCCCTTTCTTTTTGCCAAAAAAGCAAATACCTCATCCTCTGAAAGATATCCTGTATTAATGTCAGATTCCGCAAGCGGGATATTATAGCAATAGGGACAGCGGAAATTACAGCCCGGGGTGAAGATCGTAGCGGCGACCTTCCCGGGATAATCAAGTAATGTGGTTTTCTGAATGCCGTAAATTTGCACCTTAACGTCTCCCTGTGGTAGGATTTATACAGATAAATGATATCATGATAAGTATATCACAGGAATCGAGAGAATAAACAGTTATGACAGCTGACGAAAGATACATGAAGGAAGCCTTAAAGCAGGCAAAAAAGGCCGAAGAGATAAACGAGGTCCCCATCGGATGTGTGATAGTGTATGAGGGAAAAGTGATCGCAAGGGGCTATAACAGAAGAAAGATCGATAAAAATACCCTTTCACATGCCGAACTCATTGCCATAAAGAAGGCAAGTAAGAAGCTTGGAGACTGGAGGCTTGAGGGCTGCACCATGTATGTTACCTTAGAGCCCTGTCAGATGTGTGCCGGTGCGATAGTGCAGGCCCGCATAGACAGGTGCGTTATAGGCTGCATGAGTCCCAAATCCGGCTGTGCGGGCTCCATCATTAATCTCCTTGATATGGATGAGTTCAATCACAGGGTTGAGATCACATCGGGAGTTCTGGAAGAGGAATGCTCGGAAATACTGTCGGGATTCTTCACGGATCTGAGAAAACAGTTAAAGATGCAGGAACAGTAGGGTGCCGGGACAACAGGATGCGCATCCGGTCAGGCAGAGTTTATGGTAACATTCAGGTATTACAGGGATTGGTGAAGCAGAAAGGAATTTCGGTTTGAAGGAACTAATAGCCCGGTTATCGGAAAACAGAAAACTGATGGCAGTGACAGCTTTGGCAGGGTTACTGATAATAGCTTCGGTCATCGGTATTGCCGTTTCGGTCGTAAAAGGGAAAAAAACCGAAACCGTATCAGAAAAATCCGGGGAGGTATCTGGAAACTCCGGGAATGCCGGGGGTCCCGTTATCATTTTGAATGAAGATGCGGATGTGAATAAATCCGGTCAGGCAGCGGATACCAAACCGGGAAATACAGAAACAGGCAATGCCGAAACAGAGGAGGCGGCCGGGCGTTTATTTGATCTTATCAATGAGATCAGAAAAACGGAAGGTTTACAGGAACTTGAGTGGACAGAGGGAATGGAAGAAGCGGCTAAAACAAGGGCATCTGAGGCTTCCGAGGTATGGTCCCATTTCCGCCCGGACGGAAGCAAGTATTATACGGTAAACGAAGATCTGGTATACGGTGAGAGCCTTGCAAGAAGCTTTACCACGGCGGATGAAACCCTTAATGCCTGGCTTGGATATCCCAAAGACAGGGATAATATCGATTTTCCCGATTACAAAACGGCAGCAGCAGCCGTCTGTATCAAGGACGGCGTCTGGTACTGGGCGATGCTGTTCGGATATTGAATACAACTCATCAGGTATACTGTGAATGAATATAAATAACCATAGCCAACAAAGTAAGCTAATATGCAGGATCAGCCTATAGATCTTCAGATTATTACCTGAACGATCAATTCTTTACAACATCACATTTATCCAGAGCATATCGAAGGAGTCTTCCTATCAGCTCATTTCGGCTTCTTCCTGTCTGTTCTGAAAGAACGTCTATCTCTTCAACAAGATCTTCTTTTATTCGAATGGAAAATACTTTGTACCCGTCTTCACCCTTCTGGCTTTTTACGGGTATTTTTAATCTGTTATCATCCAATGACTTGACCTCCCTAAACATATTTTATGTTCTGGAGCGTCATTGATATATGTTAATATATATGTTACCATTTATGTTAACAGAGATGATCAACTGAAATACTGATGTATTGATTGAAGAAAGGAGTTTGGGGCGGTTATGGCAAATAATAATGACTGGGATGATCTTGATGATTCTGAACTTGAAGATTGGGATTATAGACCAAAGAAAGAACCTGTTCAGGAGCAGCAAAAATCGTCAAAGAAGAAAACTCCGAAAATACAAAAAACACAAAATGTAAAACTTCATTCCGCTAACATTAAATGTCCTTCCTGCGGAGCTGATATTTCTGTAGATACCAGACTTAAGACCGCAATCTGTGAATATTGTGGAAATAAGTATAATGTTCATGATGCTGTAAGCAAATCCGAAGCTGTTATAAAAGCTGCAAAAAAAGCCGGCAGGACAGCTTCAGAGGTCACTGCCGGAGTTGCCAGGGAGCTTGGAAAGAAGAAAAAACTATGCGAGAATTGCGGAACAGAAATAGCTGTAACCGCAAAAAAGTGTTATAAATGCGGCCACAAGAATCCGGTACCGATTTACAGAAAAACCTGGTTTTGGATACTTGTTATTATTTTTATTGTGTTTCCAGTCATGAATTTCTTTAGCAGCTGCGGAGGACGAAGACACAGGAGCGGCAAAACATCCGATGATTTTATGGAAATCAGATGGTCAGACAGTGCTATAGCTCAGGCAATACCTGAGCCCGCTAATATTACAGTGGGAAAAGTTATTTCTGACAGTGATGATTATTATCATCTCTATATTGGTAACTACAGCAGAAGTGACTTTAATGATTATGTTTCGAAAATAAAAGAAGCGGGTTTTACAGAGGACAGAGATGGCTCAGATAATCATTATAGTGCCGAGAATGTTGACGGATATGAAATCAATCTTTATTATGAAGATGATGAGGGAGAAAAAAACGCTTATATGAATCTTACTGCCAGTGCTCCCAATGATGAAGAGCCAACACCGGAACCATTGACGAAGCCGACTCCTGAACCTACGACAGAGCCGACTCATGTACCTACGCTGGCGGTCGAAGAAGTTAAGGAAGAGGAATCCGAAGATAGTAATAAAACACTTACAGAGGAAGAAAAAAAGGATTTCAAAAAGGATGTTAATGAACTCTTTAGTGGGTTAACGACAGAAGTTCCTGAAGAGATAAAGGGTGCACTGGAAAGAGCTGCGGATGACATTCTGGATTCCATTAATCCTTCCAGAGACTGTGAGGCAATATATAAGGAATATTCTGAAAAGATCAGATCTAAATCTGCAGAATATCAGGATAAAATAACCAATGAAGCAGCAGGTGGAGCCACTTTTGAAAGACTGACAGAATTATCCGGGGAGGGAGTAGAGGCTATTGCCGAATTAAATGCTCAGGGAATACAGGAAATGGCGGATTATACCGCTAAATTCGGATTAGGTAGATATGATCTTTATATGAAGTGGTCTTCGGAATTGTATCAGGTTTATGATGAAGAGGGAACAAAGATCTTCAATACCGGCACGGATAAGGGGACAGAGGCCTTAAATTCTGAAGTTAACCAGCAAACTGAAGAAATGATGAATGATGTTAACCGGCAGGTAGAAGAAATGATGAATAATATGAATTTCGGAGAATATGACTTAAATTTTTAGGGTATTTGGGCGATTTTCAGAATAACACGAGCAGGAGAAGAGATGGCGGCAAAACTTGTATTGGGACCGGATGAATCGGTGATCATAAAAACCGAACACATTAAATATGGCGGCATGATGGCAAACTTTCAGGATACGCTCTATTTGACCAACCATAATGTGATAGTGGAAAAAAAGAATGTTTTCGGAGGAACAAAAGAGATAATCTATTTTCCCATCAGGGATATAAAAGTATATAACAATCAGGCACAGGCACAGATAGGCAAAGACAGAAACGGATATAATACTCTGGATATTTACTTTATCAATGGTCAGGAATCCTTTTCTTTCACCTGGAAAAAGGACATTATTCCCTGGATAAGAAAAATAAATGAGCTGTTAACGGGCGATAAAGTGACCACTGCAGTAGTAAATGACAGACTCTCTATTCCCGGATCCGAAACTGTAGCCAGAGCGATTAAGGGTACCATTGATACGTATAAAGAAGCTTTTGGGATAAAACCTAAAAAACCAAGGAAAGTATCTATAAGATGCTCCGGCTGTAACGCATCAGTGAACGGAGAAGAAGGCACATCCGGCATTTGTCCGTATTGCGGTACATATAATGATTTTTCTTAAAAGAAAACACAGAATAGGAAGAGACGGTCCTTTGTGCTTAAATAGCAAAAAAAGAGCCGTCTTGCTGCTTTCCTGTTCCAATTTGGCGGTTGCATTTTCAATCTGTTTCTGATAACATGCATACAACAGAAAAAAGGAGGAGACCAATGAGAAATATTTCTTGCAGATGAACTAACATATAACAGCCTGAGCGACCGGTATAAAGTCAGAATAATGTGTATCGTCCGGATCATGAGATGATTATTGTGATACAGGGACGCTGCCTTTCCGATTTTAAACGTATCTGCGGGCTGTGGCATTGCAGGAAATAATTCTTAAAACGGAAACCTTTATCTGTATTTATTACCCGCTCAAAGGGTCTTTGTATATACGGATCATGTAAAGACATTATGGCACCGTGGGATTATCCCTGCGGTGCTTTTTTATCGCAGGGCTGCGTAAGGAAACATTCCGGCATAAGCCGGGCGCAGCCTGCGGGCGGGCAGGGTGCGATTGCATCTTCCCTGCCCGATCTTATCAGGGAGGTGATATATATGTCTTTACTACAGGTTACGGATCTTACCTTCTGTTATGAGGGAAGCTTTGATAATATATTCGAAAATGTATCCTTTAACGTGGATACGGACTGGAAGCTCGGCTTCATCGGCAGAAACGGAAAGGGCAAGACTACTTTTCTGAATCTGCTTCTGGGAAAATATGAGTATAACGGCAGTATAGTGACGGACAGGCATTTTGACTATTTTCCGTATGTCATAAGTGAGAGGGATCGGGACCTGACCGTCATTGAGCTCTGTGACAGGTGGAAAAACGGGGTTGAGGAATGGAGAACGGTTAGTGAGGTAACATCGCTTAAGGCTGATCCGGAGATCCTTTACAGACCTGTCGGGACACTGTCCCACGGTGAACTGACCAAAGCCATGCTGGCTGTGCTGTTTTCCGGTGAAAACGAATTCCTGCTGATAGATGAACCCACAAACCATCTGGATATGACCGGACGAAAGGCAGTGGGGGATTACCTTGCAAAAAAGAAGGGATTTATCCTTGTATCCCATGACAGAGTGCTGCTTGATAAGGTCTGCGATCACATGCTGGTGCTAAACAGAAGCTCCATAGAAGTGATCTCCGGCAATTTCTCGGTCTGGCAGGAGAATAAGGAACGCAAGGATGCTTTTGCAAAGGCGGAAAACGAAAAACATATCCGTGAGATAGGGAAACTGAAGGCCTCTGCAGACAGGGCAAAAAGATGGGCAGACAAAAATGAGAGCACCAAGATCGGTTTTGACCCCATAAAAGAGCCCGAGAGAAACATCTCCACCAGGAGTTATATAGGCGCAAAAACAAAGAAGATGCAGTCACGGGTCAAAAACTTTGAAAAGCGCATAGACAGACAGATCGCGGAGAAGGAAGGGCTTTTAAATGACATAGAAAATGTTGAGGAGCTTAAGCTTGCTCCCCTTATCCATCATAAAAAAACCCTGGTGCAGGGAAGAGACCTGTCCATTTCCTATGAAGGTCCCGGGGAAGAAAGCAAAAAGGAAGTCATCAAGGGTCTGACCTTTCAGGCAGAGCAGGGAGATATCCTGTTTCTCAACGGGGAGAACGGCTGCGGAAAGTCAAGCCTCATTAAGGCGATCCTAAGCTCGGCCGGGTATGAGGACGAAGAGAAGTCTGCGGCAGCAGGTGAGAAGGGCCGCGAAGAGACAGACCGCGGGGAGCAGAGCCGCATGGAGATTTCCGGAGTGCTTACAACGGCAAGCGGCCTTAAGATATCCTATGTCAGCCAGAATACTTCTTTTCTGAAGGGGACACTTAAAGATTTTGCAAAGGAAAGAGGACTTGATTACAGCAGATTCCTGACACTTTTAAGAAAGCTTGACATGAGCAGGCTCCAGTTTGAAAAGAATATGGAGGATTATTCCGAGGGACAGAAGAAAAAGGTACTTATCGCGGCCAGTCTTATACAACCGGCGCATTTATATATCTGGGATGAGCCGCTCAACTATATTGACGTGTTTTCCAGGATTCAGATAGAGAAGCTGATCGAAATGTACAGGCCGACCATGATACTTGTGGAGCATGATGAATACTTCAGAAATAAGCTTGCAACGGGGATACTTGATCTGTGATCCGGGATATGTGAGCTGAGGCTGTGAACTGAGGAAAGACCGGATCATCCGGTCTTTCCCCGGGCAGCATAATGATGAGGTTAAAAAAACGGAAGCTCATCGGCTGCGTTCAGCTGCCAGGTATCAAAACGATCCCTTACAATGGTTTCTCTGTCTTCATTCATAAGAACGATCAGGGGCATGGGATGGCTTAAGAACATATAGAGGGATTCGGTTACCGAATAGGCTCCGATGTTGCACATAACAAAGATGTCGCCGACAGAAGGATCATCCATGGCAATATCCCTTGCCAGTACATCGCCTGTTGTACATAAAGATCCGCAAAGGGTCCATTTTGTGCCGATTCCCGGTCCTTCGCTTCCGGAAGGCCTGCCGGAAAGGTTTTCTTCATTCTTAAGGACCTTTATGACGGGGACTTTCATTCCCATCATTTGACCGTAATAATTCACATGGTTGATACCGCCGTCTAAAATACACCAGTTAGTATCGCCGGAATGTTTTATATCGACTACTTTGGTCAAATAGTATCCGCAGCTGCTTGCGATGAATCTTCCCATCTCCACCGTAAGTTCATGATCTTCGGTCAATGCCGACAGATCGTCCTTTAACTCGCGGAGGGGTCCCAGGGTATCCGCAGACTCCGCTTCATCACCGAAATAGGGGAAGGGTAAACCCGGACCGTATTCAAATACCGGAAGGGGGATATGGTATTTTTTCCTGAGCTCCTTTATAAGAGCCGATATTTTTTTCAGTTCATCCCTCTGATGATCGAGCTTTGTCCGCTGTGTTCCCGCAAAATAATGTATACCGGTAATATCGATCAGTCCGTTATCCTTGTTCTTTTTAAGGATATATTCAAGATCCTCCCGGGACATTCCAAACTGGCTTCCCGATGACAGCCTTAGGATCATCTTTACGGGTCTGTTTAAAGAGTTTACGACCTCATCCGTCAATTCATATTGCCTGATGGATTCGGCAGTAATGACGGAGACACCGTAATCCACCGCTTCCTTTAAGTCGGAGGTTTCTTTGTGTACACCCGAATATATGATCTTAGAGCCAGGAACATTATAGCGCTTACATATCGAGAGTTCCCCCGGACTGCATACCTCGAATCTGTCAACCGTATATAAAAGTGCGGGGATAAGGAAGGGATTTGCCTTGATGGAATAACAGAGCCCGATATGTCCGGTTTTATTACCGTTTAATATCCGCCTGATCCCGGAGACTCTTTCCCTTAATTCTACCTCATCAAAAAGATAGGTCGGGGTTTTGTATCTTTCCGCTATCTGTCTTAATGTTCTTTCATCAGTCATAGGCATACCTCCTCCAATGCTTTTCTGTCGATCTTTCCGTTTTTGTTAAGCGGAAGATCCATGGGGCCCACGGTTTTTCCCGGGATCATATAAGGCGGGAGCTTTTGATGCAGCTTAACCGTAACTGCCTCCTTTTCCTCGGATCCCGAATATACAAGAGTGATACGTTTCTTTTTATGGTCATAAAGGCAGCAGGCTCTTTCCACTCCGTCTAAGGACATGGCAGCAGCTTCGATCTCTCCGAGCTCGATCCTCTGACCCATATGTTTTATCTGAAAATCCTTCCTTGTTGTGTATATCAGAATGCCGTTATCATCGTATTTTCCGAGGTCACCTGTTCTGTACATCCTTTCAGGGTAGGGCACGGAAGGGTTCTGCATAAAGGATGCATCCGTCCGGTCCGGGTCCCTGTAATAGCCTAAGGCCAGGCAGGTACCGGATACGCAGATCTCTCCCTCTGTATCTGTATCGGTGATCAGTCTGTCGTTTTCATCCAGCAGAAAGACCTTCTCGTTTCTGAAGGGAATACCTATGGGTATGATCTCATCTTTTTCATATTCCCTGTCAAGTATGTGGTAGGTGCAGTTACAGGTTATCTCCGTGGGACCGTAAAGATTCACATACATTGCATCGGGAAGATATTTTTTCCATTTATTCAGCTGTTTTACCGGCATTATCTCTCCGCTGAACATGATCTTTTTTATGGAAGAGGGAGTTTTGTATTCGAGACCGTTCATTATCGACACGAAACACATGGCGGAAACAGCCCATATAAGGGTGGTGACACCGTTATCGTAAAGATAATCCATTAAGGTTGTGGGGTCCTTAAAATAGGGCCTCGGTATAAGGACTACCGCCGCACCTGTATACAGACCGCTGTAAATATCCTTTACGGATACGTCAAAATCAAAAGGGGCCTGATTTGCAAGAATGTCATCATGCCCTATTTTAAAAACGGATGTGAATTCGGTTATGAAATCAATGACCGAACGGTGAGAGACCGCTACTCCCTTCGGTGTCCCGGTGCTGCCGCTTGTAAAGTTTACATACAGGGGCTTTAGATCAAAATGTTCTTTTTCAATCACCGATAAAAGTCTTTCATCCGCTTTCGCATTACCGAGCATTTCCATGAGAGCATCGATGTCAAAAACGGGAATGTCCGAAAGACCGGGGGTTCCTTCCAGTACTCTGTTTAAACCCTCCCTGTTCTTTGAGTCCGTGATGATCATCGAAGGCATCAGTGTATTAAACACTTTCACCGCCCTGTCCGCCGGCTGTCTTACGTCCACGAAGCTGTAAAAACCGCCGGCATAAACCGTCCCGAACATCGCCACAATGGCAGAAACGCTTTTTTCCATGTAGAAAGCAGCCGATTCGATCCGGTTTGAGAGAAAATCAAGAAAAAAGGCGGCAGTCCGGCGGGAGTTATCATAGAGTTCCTTAAATGTTATTTTTCTGTCGGGATCAACAAAGGCCGTACTGTCCGGATAATTGAGTGCCGAATCTTTAAGCATCTCCAGTATGTTATTCATATAGACCATGTTTTATCTTCTTTCTGTTATCAGCGGTATTTCTTAAGTTCCTTTATCAGCTCTTTTGTATATTCCTGCCTGCCCTTATGGGACATGTGATTCATATCTTCGTAGTTATCCGGGTCTGAATTATCATAATCCACATCCGCTGCAAGAATATGATCCGCTCCGTGCTCATCAAGTATCTTAATGAATTCGGTACGGTATTTTTGATATACGGGATCTTCATAAAGTCTTTTATAAGGAGGTGTCTCTATGAAGATATAATCCTGACCGTCTCTGTCGCATTTTTCCATAAGCTCTTTTACGGCTTCCGTCTGGGCTTCAACGATCTGTGCGGAGCTTATGTCGAAGCTTTCATTGTCCAGATACTCCCTGCCGGGGGATACTGTTTTTTCCGTTTTAACACCCTTATAATATCTGGTGGCATATACAGGTTCCGTGAGAGGATAGGTGAACAGATCGTCAAGGCCTGAGGTGACAAAGTATTCATACATCATGGGAAGATCGGTATTACCGCTGTTTTTCATCTTTTCCCACAGGGCCTTCTTGCCTTCAAATGTGAGATCCCAGATAACCCTGGAATCCGTAAGCATCACATCCTCGGTGATCATTAAGGGGCCAAGCTCAAATACCATGAGCTTGCAGTTACCCTTTCCCCGCTTTTTTATCTCATCATACTGGATTGAGTTGGCAACGCACTGGTTTCCGCCGTATGAAATATCGAAAACCCTTCCGTCATATGCCTCATCCATAGCCTCCATGTCAATGTTGCAGCGGAAGGTAGAGGAACCCAGAAAGAGAATATCAAGGTCTCCTTCCCTGACGGCGGCGCCGATCCCTCTGTTATGGATCGGGATATAGGGCGTACATATGTTTTTAAGGATGACCACAGTCATAACCGCTAACAGGGCGGAAGACAGGGTTATTATTATTTTTTTCATTATTCCCACTCAGAATGCCTGATACATAAAGGAGGACTGTCCCAAAACCCCGAACAGAGCCGTTATCACCAACAGAATACCTCCGTATACATATCTGTGCTTTTTAAGGATCGCTGCATTTTTTTCCTGTAACAGTTCCACCGTAAACAGTCCCGACAGCATCAGAAATACGATGATCGCCGATGCCGCCGCCTGATTGCCGTTTCCGAAAGGAATCAGGGAAGCTGTTATCGAGGCTTTATTTATGCCTGTTTCAGTAAAAATGATCTTATAGATATCGAGGGCATCCCTCATTGTCTCGGCGCGGAACATAACTTCTCCCAGGCAGACGATAATGAAGGTCCTAAGTACGTTAAATATCTTAATGAATGTATTTTCATCATTCCAGTGAAGGGTGGTTTTAAACTTTTTGACATAAGAAGCGGTGCAGACCGATAAGAGCATGATGACGGCAAAATAAACGCCCCATCCTATATACACAACTTCCGCTCCGTGCCATATCCCGGTGACTATCCACACAAGGATCAGGGGAAAGACGGTCCTTATGGTACCCTTTTTTGCCTTCGGGAATATCCTGTACATGACCTTTGAGATCTTTTTGTTCCATTTAGACGTAACCGCGGGCATCATCAGATGATACTTGAACCACTCGTTAAGAGATATATGCCATCTTCTCCAGAACTCCTGGATATTTTCGGAGAAGTAGGGACGCTTGAAATTCTCAGTCAGTTCTATACCCAGCATTTTTGAAATACCGCAGGCTATATCCATATATCCGGAGAAATCGGCATAGAGTTCCATGGCATAGAAGAACACCGCAATTATCAGGGTAAGTCCCCCGTACAGGCGCGGGGATGAGAAAACCGTATCAACATAATAGGACAGCCTGCCTGCGATCACAAGTTTTTTACAAAGACCTTTTATGATCCTGTAACCGCCTTCTTTGATGTTTGCTATATCGTATTTATGAACGGAAAGCAGCTGATCATGCATCTTCTCATAGGTTCCGATGGGTCCCTGGGTGATCTGGGGGAAATAGGTTATGAAAAGAGCGTAATGAAAAAGATCATCACAGGGTTTTGTCTTCTTGTCGTAACAGTCATGTGCATAGCCTATGGTCATAAAGGTGTAAAAGGATATGCCCAGAGGGATGAAGAGATCATGTATCCCCGCAAGAAAACTGTACCGGAATACTATGAGTATCCCAAGATTGATCAGGATGACCGCGATAAAATGCGATCTTTTCGGGTCTTTCATCAGATACCAGGTGCTGACGATGGAGATCAGGATAAAGATGATGCGAAAAGGACCGGCCCAGAGATAAAACAGCAGGCTGAAGGCAAGCAGCACCTTCCACTGGTGCTTTCCGTCTATCCGGTAGTATGTGATCAGCAGTATTATGCAGAATACAATGAAAGGGATCGAAATCAGACTCATCTTCGAAAAATCCTGTGAATTAAAATCCCCTCCATTTACTTTCCGGCAGGGAGGGGGAGATATACCATAAAAAATCATGCATCCTGCTTCGAAAACCCTTTCCTGTACGTTACCTGTACAGTTAACTCAACCCAGGCACCCTCGCGGCACATAGGAGATTCCGCTTAGTGCTGCTTCATTCCTGACCTGACACGGTTCACAGATTCCTATTGCGCAAGACCCAAGTATCAACGCCACTTATACAGGGCAGCTGCAGAAGCAGATCCCCTCGGCAGGATATCACCCCTGCTACAGCGGATTTCAGGTACAGGGAGCCGCTAACTCCCCGGCTGCATGATGCTTAATTATACTATCAATATGGGGTTTATGCAATTAACAGGTTTTTTTTTCGGAAAACATAAAGACCCGCCTCCGGAAGCATCATCCGGATGCGAGTCTTTATTCCTGATCATTAAGATCCCATATTTCCGGACCGGTAAAAAGGTGATCCTGAAGTCCTGATTTTATAGCGTAAATCAATAGGTGTTCGGATTCTTTCTGAGTCTCTGAACTGTATCCCAGTCAACCTCCTGAGCATTGTAGGAATATGTTCCGTAATTGTCGGTAACCCATTTAGCCGCAGCATCCTTTGTTGAAAAGCGGGCAATGACCTCGCAGTTATCGTTATTGAGCACTTCCCAGCGAAGGTTGGGATCCCCTTCGTAACCAAATGAATCAAAGAGCATTCCGCCGTTAACCTGATCCAGGTTATCATCATTGATCTTCTTCATATCTGACATTTTTAGTACCTCCTGTATTCTTCGTTTATTGTAATAAAATACCTGCTCTGATTGACAATACGGTATTCAGATAGATTTCCTGCGCATCGCGGGTATCCGATGATTTAAAGCTCTGTGCATATCTTACGGCTTCATCTCTGGTTTTAAAGCTTGCCATGGGCAATCCCGTGTTATTATTCAATACTTCCCAGGGAAAATCAGGCGTTCCTTCGACCCCCGCAGCATTGAAAATATAACCGCCGCTTACCTGATCCAGTTCATCATCATTGATCTTTTTCATATCTGCCATCTGTCATCACTCCTCTCTGCAGTTTCAAATGCCTTACTATTTTATTATACGAAAAATTGCTATTATTGGCTAATATTTTCATAGTAATGCAGGATTTATTTTTTATCATAAGTCATATCGGTATATGAAGGATTTCAGGAGGATACAGGATGGACAGATCAGACAGGATCCACGGGGTCACCTTTGCTCCCTTTGCGGCGGCAGAAACGATCTTTACGGATCAGGCAAAGAACAGCCTTATCACGGCAAAAAAAAGACTCAATATCAATTCCGTGATCTTTGTTCCGCCCGGGCTGCAGGAGACTCCTCAGAGTGAGGAAATAGAATACGGCGTAAACGGACTCATGAGGGATGATGAGCTCAGATCCATGATAGACTTTGCCCATGAGCAGGATCTCAGGGTTTTTCTGAAACCCACCGTGAACTGTAAAAACGGCACCTGGCGGGCACATATCAGCTTTTTCGATGAAGATGTTCCCTGCGAACCGAAATGGGGAAACTGGTTTCATTCGTATGCTGATTTTCAGTGTCATTATGCAGGGATAGCCGAGGATGAAGGCTGCGAAATGTTCATCGCCGGCTGCGAGATGGTGATGAGTGAGCACAGAGAGAAGGAATGGCGGGAAACCATAGGATCAATACGCAGGGAGTATAAAGGATCTGTTTCATATAATACGGACAAGTATCAGGAACATAATGTGAAATGGTGGGATGCGGTGGATGTCATCTCTTCAAGCGGTTATTATCCTATAAATGACTGGGAGACCCAGCTTGACAGGATAGAAAAGGTCGTTAAGGCATATGATAAGCCGTTTTTCTTTGCCGAAACGGGATGTATGTCTGTCAGGGGATCGGAAGAGATCCCGAATGACTGGAATCTTAAAGGAAAAACAGATCCGGAGGCACAGGCGCAGTGGTATGAGGCCATGTTTTCCGCAACCGTCAGAAGACCCTGGGTGATGGGAACCGTGATCTGGTCATGGGGAGCAGATATAAATGAAGATACAAAAAACGGCCCGGACTATGAGATCTACGGAAAATCCGCAGAAAAAATCATCGCGGAATACTATGCGAAATAACGGATTTGCAATAAACGAACGATTATATTATAATTGCTGAGGTAACTCTTCGGGGTTACAGGAATCTGCAGACGTATCGAAGCGGTCATAACGGGGCGCACTCGAAATGCGTTTGCCCTCCGGGGCACGAGGGTTCGAATCCCTCCGTCTGCGTACACGAAAACAGGATGCCGAAAGGTATCC
>JAIKZD010000084.1 GCA_024682555.1 Lachnospiraceae bacterium
TAAGCTTTGTCCACATTTCGTTATAGATATCAAGGGTTTCACTGTCCAGATTCTCCACATAGCTTCCCTTTGAAATTGCTTCTGCGGGAGGATTCTTTGCCGGGTTTCCGCTGTAATCTTCACCCATGATCTCTATTGCATCCGTATTTGCACAAAGATAGGGGAATTCTTCAAGAACCATGGCCATATTTTCGGGGTCCATTATAAAATTGATCCACTTCATCGCGTTTTCGTAATTTGGCGCATCCTTTGTAACTACCCAGTTGTCAAAGAAGAGATATGCAC
Source organism: Lachnospiraceae bacterium (assembly GCA_024682555.1). Lineage (GTDB taxonomy): Bacteria > Bacillota > Clostridia > Lachnospirales > Lachnospiraceae > UBA2868. Next base: position 286 of record JAIKZD010000084.1, read on the forward strand.
CTTCCTCAGGATATATGACTTCTATCGAGGGAACCTCTTCCATCGCCATTGCGATCTCAGCACTCCATATCATTCCTACGGAACAGTCACCGGATATCAACGCGCTCTTCGGGGAATCCGAATCATAAAGCGATACATTTTTCTTTAATTCCATAAGCTTTTCCGAAACCTCCGAAAGCCTGGCCGGGTCTGTCTCATTGAGACTGTATCCCAAAGCCTTGGAAGTCATGCCGATAACCGCACGGAAATCATCCAGGACCACCTCTTTACCTTCCAGGGAGGGATCGAAAAGATCGGAGTAGGATCTGATGTCCATATCCACCTTATCCTTATTGACCGCGATCGCGCCCGCACCGCCCATATAAGGCACCGAATATTTGTTGCCGGGATCATAGTCCGGATCCTTATAGCTTTCCCCAATATGTGAGAAATTCGGAAGCTTTTCAAAATCCAGCTCGGAAAGCATATCCTGACCGATCAGCTGGGCAACCATATAGTCACTCGGCTGCAATACATCATAAGCTCCGGCTGTCTCGGATTTAACCTTGGCGAGCATATCCTCATTGGAGGAATAAGTTGAAACATTGACCTTAACTCCTGTTTCTTTTTCGAACTTTTCGACCACGGAATCCGGAAGGTATTCTGTCCATACAAAGAGGTTAAGCTCCCCTTTATTGCCGGCATCTCCCGCTTTTGTGCCGGAACCGCAGCCCGTTATATTAATTGCCGCCAATGATAATGCGGTTAATACTGCCAACATTTTTTTCTTCATAATATCTGTCCTCCTTTTTGCCTTTAGCGGGCTTTATTATGCTTACCGGATAAAATACCGCTCTGGGTCAGGAATACCAGCACTGTGGTCCCGACGAGAATTATCGTTGACAGGGCATTTACATCCGGAGAAACACCGCTTTTGATGCTTTCCATTACCTTCAGCGGATAGGTCTTTGTCTGTCCGTTTACAAAATAGCTTATGATCACGTCGTCTATCGAAAGCGTGAAAGCGAGCAGGGCACCTCCCGCGATCCCCGGCGCCAGTACGGGCAGTGTTATCTCAAAAAAGGTAACGATCCTGTTGGCTCCGAGATCCATGCTTGCTTCTTCTATCGATCTGTCATATCCCGAGAGCCTTGCCCTTACATTGAAGATCACATATGGAACGCAGAAACTGACATGGGAAAGGATAAGTGTCAGCATTCCCCTGGGAACTCCCGTATTTGAAAAGATCGTAAGGAGCGCTATACCTATAACTATCTCCGGAATGACGACCGGGATATAAAGAAGCCCGTTTATGATCCCTTTGCCTTTGAACCTGTACCTGTATATCCCCACAGCTCCGAGAGTACCTATGACCGTTGAAAGCACAGTGCTCGCAAGAGCGATCAGCATAGTGTCCCCAAAGGATTCGAGTAATGAGGAATTACTCCAGAGCTTTATGTACCAGTCGAAACTGAATCCCTTCCAGCTGAGATACGGTTTGGAAGTCGTCGCATTAAATGAATTTGCCACGACCACAAAGATCGGAAGGAACAAAAACAGATACACTGCGCTGCAGAATAAAATGCTTACCCATTTTTTACTTTTCTCTTTATCTCTCTTTTTCATAGGCATCTCACACTCCGAGGCTGTCCATATCTCCGCCTAGCTTCTGGTACAGCTTCACAAGAAGCAGTGTTAAAAGGATCAGTATTATTGACAGAGCTGCTCCGAGAGGCCAGTTATTCGCACTCTTAAACTGTCTCTCTATAAGGTTTCCGATCATATCCGTATTTCCGCCTCCGAGGATATTCGATACGAAGAAATATCCGAGGCAGGGGATAAACACCATTATGCATCCGGAAAAGATCCCTCCCGATGTCAGCGGAAGTATCACCTCAAACAGGGTGCTTAAGGGTCTTGCCCCAAGGTCGCTTGACGCTTCCAAAAGGCTTCCGTCCAGCTTTTCAATGGAGGTATACAGCGGAAGCACCATGAACGGTACAAAACAGTAAACCATTCCGAGGACCGTTGTTCCGGTATTATAGAGAAAATCCACCGGCTCTCTGATGATATTCAGAAACTGTAGTGACTTTACGAGCCATCCGCTGTTTCCGAGGAAGCTCCTCCAGCCGTATATCCTTATAAGTGAGTTCGTCCAGAAAGGAATAATCACCAGCATATATAAAAGCTTCTTTTTCCTGCTTTTCGTCCTGGCAATGAAATACGCAAAGGGAAAACCCAGTAAAACACAGATCAAAGTAGTGATAAAAGCTATCATTAGGGACCTTGCATATATCCTTAAATAATCAAGCGACAGAAGCTTCGCGTAATTATCGGCGGTAAAGCTGTAGACCACGTTATAGTATTCATCCGTCCCGCAGAAACTCAT
>JAIKZD010000111.1 GCA_024682555.1 Lachnospiraceae bacterium
GGATACTGGGCCTTTAAGACCTCGCCGATACCGGTTATTGTCCCTCCTGTGCCTATCCCCGAGCAGAAGCCGTGGATAGGTCCCGCGACCTGCTCCATTATCTCCAGCGCGGTGTGATTTTTATGCGCCAGGGTATTATTCGGGTTTTCAAACTGCTGCGGTACAAAGACATTCGGGTCCCGGTCCCTCATTTCAAGGGCTGTCTGAAGACACTTTTCCATACATGCCCCTATGTCCCCGTCATCATGTATAAGCTTAACCTCAGCCCCGTAATGCCTTACTATCTTCCTTCTCTCTTCACTGACGGAATCCGGCATGATGATGATCGTCTTATATCCTCTCACCGCTCCCACAAGGGCAAGACCTATCCCCTGGTTCCCGCTGGTCGGTTCAACGATCACGGAATCCTTATTCAAAAGGCCTTCCCTTTCCGCGTTAAGTATCATATTAAGCGCAGTCCGGGTCTTTATGGAGCCGCCTATATTGGTGCCCTCGAATTTCACCAGTATCTCCGCCGAGTCACTCTCAGCCATCCTCTGCAGCCTTATCATCGGAGTATGCCCGACCGCCTCCAGCACGTTTTCGAATATCATTTGTCTGTAACCTCTTTATTTATATTGTCTCCGGTTCCGGATAATCCGTGCCGAAGGTCTCAACCGTGACCTTTTTCATCCTCTGGTCTTCGTAGGGCCTGTCGTCAGGCGCAGTGGCGGTGTCTGCGATACTGTCAACGACATCCATTCCCTCAATGATCTTTCCGAAAGCCGCGTATTCACCGTCAAGATGCGGAGACCTCTTATGCATGATAAAGAACTGGCTTCCGGCAGAATCAGGGATCATGGTGCGTGCCATGGACAACACACCCCTGTCGTGCTTCAGATCGTTTTTGAAGCCGTTATTCGTGAATTCTCCCTTTATGGAATAACCCGGGCCTCCCATTCCTGTGCCGTCCGGATCACCGCCCTGCAGCATGAAGCCGCTTATGACCCTGTGGAATATCACTCCGTCATAAAAGCCCTTATTGATAAGTGAAATGAAATTATTGACCGTATTCGGTGCAATATCCGGATAAAGCTCCGCCTTCATGATGTCCCCGTTCTCCATTTCTATGGTAACTATAGGGTTTTTCTTTTCTTCTGACATATATTCCTCCTTTTTTTCACTGCCTCTCTATAATGGATTTCTTTCCATGAAAAGCCATCCCATATTTTAGACAGTCTGAATATCCCTCATATTTAAGCAGGCTATCGTATTTTTTATCAACGATCTGCCCGGAAGCCTCCTTAAGGGCAGCTTCCATTTCGCTTTCCTTTTCAGTATGCTTTAGCTCCAGTATCATACAGCGGTTTCTCGCAGGATCCCGGACAATAAGATCGCTTCTACCGTATCCGGTCTCAATTTCGGACTGTATCATAAGCCCAAGCCCGGTAAAGAATCCGCTTAAGATCAGGTGATAACTGTACTCGTGATACTCATGATAAAATGACATTGTGGCTTCAAGGATCTGATTTAAGGATATTTCCGCTTTCTTTATTTCACCGGCCCACAGAGCGTTTACCAGATCTCTTACATACACATTATCGACTTTATCCCTGAAATAGTCCCAAACCTCCTGTCTGAACACTGCCCGGATTTCCCTGTTGGGAATCCTTAATGGCATTACCGGCATTTCTTCAAATACCGCCTTTGTCAGATATCCGGTTTCCAGAAGCGCAGACCACAGATTATCTCCGCTGTCGTAGATCCGGTGATAAGGTACGTATTCGTTGATCACACAATCAATTGTTTTATCAGTCAGCAGCTGTTCAAAGCTTTCATTTGCCCCTGCCGTTCTGCCCAAAAAACCGTGTATGATATTCTGTGATGTTTCTGAAGTATTCACCCAATAGCTTTTCGGTCCCATTGCTTTACTGTATGAACCATCCAGAACAGAACGAATATATGAAAGAACGTCCCATGGACAGAACATTTTCTCGCGTCCGAAGATGTATCCGTCGTACCATTCCGATACGGTATCATACTGATCCGGCAGCCCGGCATCATCCAGAAGCATTCTAACATTATCATCGGTAAATCCTATGGCAGATGCAAAATTCGGGGAAAGGACAGTATATGGAATAATGTTATTAACACCCGTATATGTACTGTTCTTTACCGTATACAGACATCCGGACAGTATTACAGCCTTGACATTATCGTTTGTTTTACAGACATAAGAGAGCATATGCTCGATCATGTCCCTGACTTTATCATAGTGTGC
>JAIKZD010000120.1 GCA_024682555.1 Lachnospiraceae bacterium
TAGATTTACGGCCCCTTTCAGGGTGACTCTCCGTATGGCTTATAAAGAAAAAAGACAGCCTCACGAATGCTGTCTTTTTTGGAGAAGGTATTTCTTTTATGGGTATAGCTTAAAAACTATACTATGTATTGGGGGGTTACAAGTACATTATATAGACACCCCCTATATCCGTCTATTCTTACTTTGCACAAACTTTACAAAAATGATGCCGGGATTTTATATAATTTACACAAAAAGTGCCTCGAATTCCTCTCTCGTGATCTTTTCTTTTTCCAGTAACAGGGCTGCGCACTTATGCAGGATCTCTTCATTTTCCTTAATGATATTCACAGCCTTTTCATAGCAGTCATCGATGATGCTCTTTACTTCCTTATCGATCTCGCTTGCTATCTCCTCGCTGTAACCCCTTGTGCTGTGGGCCAGATCCCTTCCGATGAAGACCTCGTCATCATCATTGTCATAACAGATAACGCCTATCTTGTCCGACATTCCGTATTTGGTCACCATTCTCTTGGCAAGCTTTGTTGCCTGCTTGATATCCTGGGATGCCCCGGTGGTGATATCATCAAAGATAAGGGATTCCGCCACCCGTCCTCCGAGTGATACTATGATGTCCTGAAGCATCTTTCCCTTTGTAAGGTGCATTTCATCCTTTTCGGGAAGCGGCATGGTGTAGCCTGCTGCCCCCATCCCCGTGGGAATTATGGATACGGTGTAAACAGGTCCCACATCGGGAAGCACATGGAAGAGGATGGCATGTCCCGCCTCATGATAGGCAGTGATCTTCTTGTCCCTGTCGGAAACCACCTTGCTCTTCTTTTCCGCTCCGATACCGACCTTGACAAAGGCTTTCTTGATATCCTCCATGGTAATGAACTTTCTGCCGTCTTTTGCCGTGTTTATGGCGGATTCATTCATGAGGTTCTCAAGATCAGCCCCGGTGAAGCCTGCCGTGGTTCTTGCGATCTCTTCAAGAACTATCTCGTCGGAAAGAGGCTTGTTCCTGGAATGAACCTTAAGTATCTCTTCTCTTCCCCTGACATCAGGCACGCCTACGGAGATCTTTCTGTCAAACCTGCCGGGTCTTAAAATGGCGGGGTCGAGTATGTCCACACGGTTTGTTGCGGCTATCACAATGATGCCCTCATTGACGCCGAAACCGTCCATTTCCACAAGCAGCTGGTTAAGTGTCTGTTCACGCTCATCATGGCCGCCGCCCATACCTGTTCCTCTGCGCCTTGCAACGGCATCTATCTCATCTATGAAGATGATGCAGGGGGCGTTCTTTTTGGCCTCGGCAAAAAGATCCCTGACTCTGGAAGCGCCGACACCGACGAACATTTCCACGAAATCCGAACCCGATATGGAGAAAAACGGTACTCCGGCTTCCCCGGCTATGGCCTTGGCAAGCAGTGTTTTACCGGTTCCGGGAGGGCCCACGAGTATCACACCCTTGGGTATCCTTGCACCCACGCCCACATATTTCTCGGGAAATTTCAGAAAATCGACTATTTCCTCAAGGTCTTCCTTTTCCTCATTAAGACCGGCAACGTCGCCGAATCTTATCTTATTATCATCGGTGGAAAGCTTTGCACGGCTTTTTCCGAAATTCATCATCTTGCTGCCGCTTGCCGCGCCGGCCTGATTGTTCATGTAGATGAAAAAGAACAAAACCACCGCAGCGACAATGACCGTGGGGATGATGGAGCTCAACAGTTCGTTGGAATGGGATACATCCTCGATGGTATAATCGGGGAACTGCTTCTTTAACAGATCCTCCACTTCCTTGACATCCGATACGTTTAATATCCTCTCCGCACCGCTTGTAAGGGTGATCTGGACCACGCCGGTGGGTACCTCCGCATTCTGTACGATATTGATGCTCTGTATGTCCTTATCCTTTAATTCCCTCTCGAATTCGGAATATGTTATGAATGACTGGCGCTCCGTCCACATGCTCCGCCAGACCATGGCAAGACATATGAACATTGCAATGATGATCAAATAAAATCCCAATCCTCTGCTTCTGTTCAACTTACTCTCCTCATATCAGTCAAAGTGTACTATGCCTATATAGGGCAGATTCCTGTATTTCTGTGCATAATCAAGTCCGTATCCCACAACGAACTCATCCGGTATCTGAAAGCCCGTATATCTTACATCGACCTCCACAACCCTTCTTTCGGGCTTGTCAAGAAGTGTACATAGGGTCAGGGATTTCGGACCCCTTGACTCCAGGGTCTTTAACAAATAGCTTAAGGTCCTTCCCGAATCGACGATATCCTCTATAACGACAACATCCTTGTCCTTGATCGATTCATCCAGATCCTTTACTATCCTTACAACACCGCTTGATTTTGTATCATCTCCGTAGCTGGAGACAGACATGAAATCAATGGACAGCGGGACCGTGACCCTCTTTGCAAGCTCGCAGGCAAAAAAAACGCTTCCCTTAAGCACACAGACAAAATGTACGGATCTGCCCTCATAGTCCCTGTTTATCTTCTCGCCGATCTCCTTGATCTTTGCATCCACTTCCTCTTCCGTCAGCAGGACGGAAATTGTCTCACTCAAAGTCTTATCCTCCGTTTATCCTTATCTCTATTACCCTCTTTGTTTCAGAGGTGATCTTATAGCTTTCGCTTATCCTTCCGCCGATTATCCAGACAATATCGTTTCCCTTTGCGATAAGCTTCACGCCGGGACGTTTGTCCGAGGGTATCCTGTTGTTGATAAAATACCTGTTCAGGCTCTGATGACCGCCCTCTTTGTTGATCACGATCCTGTCTTCTTTACGGCCTGTCCGTATTTCCGGCGGCTGACCGCAGACTATTTTATCATAGTCAAACCATTTAGTATAGTCATTTTGAGGGTAGGAAGGATCATCTTTATCAAATATCCTGCATTCCGTCACGGTACCGTCAGAGAGGGTCTGTCTGCCCTGTAAACACAGCATTTCGGCGGATCCGCATTCCTGCCCGTCCGGTTTTTCCGATCTTTCAAACAAAAGCCTGTCTCCTGTCCTCTTTACCCTTATTCCATAGGGGATGTCCACGCCTTTTCCGCTTATGTTATCCGTCAGATCATATATGTCCTCAATGTTTCTTGCACTTATGTCCTTCCATTTCCCGCACATAAGGGACAGGACCCTTTTTATGGCGGCCCGGCCCGTTATCACGCTCTCCGCCTTAAGTTCACTTATACAAAGGAGAAATCTCCCGGAACCTTCCGGCTCCTCCCTAAGGCCCCTTTCACAGAGCTTTTCCGCCTCTTTGTCTATATGCTCGCAGATAAGGGACAGTTCCGCGGCCTCTCTTGCGATATGCCCTGCCGCTCCCTTAACCACCTTCTCCATTTCCGGGATGATGAGATGTCTTATACGGTTTCTCGAATATTCCTTATCCGCATTTGTTTCGTCATTGACGTAAGACAGGCCGTTTTCCTTAACATATTCCTCTATCTCTTCCCTTGAAAGAAACAGAAGGGGCCTGATGATATGGTCTCTCTTCGGGCTCATTCCGGCCATTCCGCTTATTGAGGTCCCCCTTATCATATTAAAAAGGACTGTTTCCGCCTGATCGTTCATATGATGGGCAACGGCTATTCTCTGAGCCGAAAGCTCCTTTAAGGCTTTTTCAAAGTCCCTGTATCTTAAGATCCTTGCAGCCTCCTCCAGGGTGAGCTTTTCTTTTTTTGCATAGGCAGGAACGTCCTCATTGTATACGATCAGCCTTATGCCCTTTTCTTCGCACAGTTTCTTAACAAACTCCATATCGGATACCGAGGCTTCGCCTCTTATCCCGTGTTCCACATGCAATGCGGTAAGTTCAAACCCGATCACGGAACGGAGTTTTAGCAGAACGTCAAAAAGGCATACGGAATCCATGCCTCCGGACAATCCGATGAGAACACCGTCTCCGGGGGCAATGAGTTCATGTTTCTTACAGTACTTATGTACTTCGGCAATTAAGGTATTCATCACATGATCACAAGAAAAAAACACGAATAGCCTGCTATCCGTGTCTGTCATTCGTCTTCCGACTGGAAAATGATCTCATCCGAATACACGAGACCCAGTCTGTCCTTTGCAACCTCCTCCACGTATTTGGTGGTCTTGGTGTATTTTTCGTATTCTACCAGATCCTGAGCCCTCTGTTCTTCGCTCTCTATCTGTTCCTTAAGGGTCTCTTCCCTCTCGATGTAGGACTTCTGCTTCTTCCTTAAGTCCGTCATCCTCACAAGGATAACGACGCAGAGCATTGCCACCACAATTGTAACGAGCATCATGCCCAGCCTGTTCTGTTTCTTTTTCCGAAAGGCTACCTTTCTTTTCATTTCTTCCCCTTATTTAACTGTTTCCTTTATGTCCCTCGTTTACATAATACTCAAATCGGTTCCCGTAGTCAAGACCGGATAGCAGTCTCTTTCCGTCCCCGTTTCCCGGAGCCCCTCTCAGAGATATTTAAACATCTCCTTTGCTTCTTCCTTTCTCACGGTTTCCTTAACGGATAAGACCTCCACCTTTACGGGCTTTGTCCCGAACTGGATCTCTATGACATCACCCTCTTTGACCTCTGCCGACGCCTTGGCCGTGCGCCCGTTTATCATGACCCTCCCGGCATCACAGGCCTCATTGGCAACCGTCCTTCTCTTTATGATCCGCGAAACCTTCAGATATTTATCAAGACGCATCTTCTCACTCTCCATTCCTTCCCCGCAGGCGGTGCTATTCTTTCTTTCTGGCAAAGCTTTCCGGCCCCGTATCTTTGCGGTGCTTCCCTTCGGCGGCCCTGCGATATAAAAAAAGCAGAGAACCTTAAGTTCTCTGCCTCTTTTGCTTTATAAAGAATTATTACTTGTTAACGATATCCTTTAAAGCCTTTCCAGCCTTGAACTTAGGAGCCTTTGAAGCCTTGATCTTCATAACAGCGCCTGTACGGGGATTTCTTCCGTCTCTTGCTGCTCTCTTAGCTACTTCGAATGTACCGAATCCAACTAACTGAACCTTTCCACCCTTCTTTAATTCCTTTGCAACAACTTCCGTAAAAGCCTTAACAGCCTTCTCGGAATCCTTCTTTGATAATCCAGCCTGGTCAGCAATAGCTGCAACTAATTCTGTCTTGTTCATTAATAATTCCTCCTAATAATGATGTGAGTCTTTATAAGCATTATCAAATGCTAATACTATTTATATATGCTTTACCCCCCAATGTCAAGGAATAATTACCAAAAAACCTTATGTAATGTACATTTTAGGCATTTTTCACGAATTTTTATCCGTATTTTCCACATTTCTATGACGGCTACCTTATATTTTGATTGTTAAACGCTTTTATTTGTTGTAATATATATATTGAACTTTTATGATTGATGCCGATTATACGAAATTCAAAATAAAATAACCACAGGCAGGAGATGTTATTATGTTAGCTACACTGATACCCCTATTTGATGAAAACATGGCGGTAAAGGCCTATTCCCTGTTCACCCAGAAGAAGAATTATCTGTTGAATCCCAGCTTTCTCGGAACGGGAATAAATGACGGCGCGGGTTCAATAACGGGTCTTGAGATCATCAACAGCATAGGAATCGACAACCTGACTTCCAACTGCGACATCTTTGTTCCCTTAACACCTATCTCACTGTTTGCCGATGTGGAAAACCAGTGCTATGCACCCGCAAAAAGGATCGTTCTGCTGATCGATAACATGGTACAGCCCAAACCCTTAAATATAGAAAGGATCAAAGAGCTCAAATCAAAAGGCTATAAATTCGCCATCCGCAAGCTTCATGTTTCGGATTTCGATGAATATAAGGACATCATGAGCCTCATGGATTACATCATTCTGGATCACAAGAAGATCGTTATTTCAAAGGCCAAGATATTCTTTACCAAGCTTTATCCCCATATCAAGCTCGTTGCAGGTAACCTTGCAAGCCAGGAGATCTTTGATTCCTTAAAGCGCGAAGGCGGATACCACCTCTACGAGGGCGAATTCTACAGAACACCCATTACAAAGGGTGACACACAGGTAGCTCCGGTAAAGGTAAACTACATAGAACTGTTGAATATCATAAACGATCCCGATTTCGAGCTTACCCAGGCAGCGGATATCATTTCCCGTGATACCGCTCTTACCATTTCACTGCTTGAGATGGTAAACAGGATGACGGTCAATTCCAAGATCTCAAACATCAGACAGGCTGCCGCTCTTTTGGGACAGCGTGAGCTGAAAAAATGGATATCAACGGCCGTTACGAAACAGCTCTGCGAAGACAAGCCCAGCGAGGTTGCAAGGCTTTCGATGCTCAGAGCCAAGTTCTCGGAGAATCTTGCTCCTATATTCGGTCTTGCAATGAGAGATCAGGATCTGTTCATGTTAGGTCTGTTCTCCTGTCTGGATATAATCCTTAACAAGCCCATGAAGGAAGCTCTTTCACTGCTGAATGTTTCCAAGGATATCGCAGATTCGCTCATTGAAAGGAAAGGACCTCTCTCATCGGTATTCAACTTCATACTCAATTATGAAAATGCTCACTGGGTTGAGATAGACAGGATCTGTATTCTGGATGACCTTGACATGGATGCCGTTTATGATGCATACATCCAGTCGCTTAAGTGGTACAGGGATCTGTTCTTCTGATCACTTCCAAAAAACTGCCTAAAAGAATACATTCAAGCAAAAACGCGGTCATTTTGTGACCGCGTTTTTATGACTGTTCAGTTCCCATTCCGGTATGGTAAGCTCCGCATTCTGCTTTCTTATAACCCACTGGACCTGCCTTATCTTCTTTTTTATGAAGACAGGGAAATGATCGGTGACAAACTGCCTGACCCTCTTGTCAAGGAGCTGCCATTTCATGTTTTTCTCCGAAGGGACCTTCGCCCCGTGGGACTTCTTGATCTTAACGGCTTCCGCATAGGTATCGTATACATTGACGGAAGATACCCCGTCCTTCGATACTATGCAGACTATCTTTCCCGTATCCTGGAAATGAAAGCCCTTTTTGTACATGGACAGCATGAAGTCATAATCCGCGCCGATCTTTAATGACGTATTGAAGGGATACCGGTTTATCAGCTCCCTGTTGACAAAGGCGGACTGATGCGAAAAAGGCATCCTTTCCTCGATGGCATTTATGTTTTTCCTGAATTTGTAATAATGGCCGTATTCATATTCAACGGCATCCCCGTATATTATGGCGGCATTGGGATATTTGTTCTCACCGAAGATCTCCGAAAGGGTGGTTTTTGCATAGAAGCAGTCTCCGGCATTCATGAAGTTGATCCACCTGCCCAGAGCATGCTTAAGGGCGATGTTCATTCCGTCATAGATGCCCTCGTCCTTTTCGGAATATACCCTTACGGGAATTCCCTTTTCCTCGAATTTTCCCTTGTATTCCTCTATGTATTCAAGGGTTCTGTCTTTTGATGCCGCATCCTTGATGATATACTCAAAATTTGTGAAATCCTGGTTCAGAACGGATTCCATGGTTTTTACTATATCTTTTTCGGCGTTAAAACACACGGTAATGACCGTGACAAGGTATTTATTATCCATATGCCGTGATCAGGCCTTTATATATCCCGGGCCTTTATCCTTTGCTTCCTTAAGCTTTATCTGTTTCCGTTTCGTCCTCTGTAACCGTTTCGTTCTCTGTAACCTTTTCATCCTCTGTCACGGAAAACATCTGTTCATCGAATACCCTTTCCTGTGCGGATTTCTTCTTTTTTTCGGCTTTTGCCTTCTTCTCTTCCGAGGCCTTTATTTCCTTTTTCCTTTTCTTCTCCCCGGCCAAAGCCGCCTTTTCTTCCCTTGCTTCCCTTTTGTCCTCCTTATAATCAAGACGCCTTACCCTGTACTGGATGTCCTCAAGCAGCTTTCTGTTGTTTGCGATGACATCCGCCTGCAGCCCGACTATAAAGGTCATAAATCCAAGCATTATAAGGGTACTTGCAAAAATAAGGGACTGTACGTGTCCGTTTCCGTATCCCTGGAAGAAATAGGCAAGGAATCTGATCATAACGATAACGCCTATGGTAAAGGGTATCAGACCGATGATCGAGAAGAATGTAAGCGGTCTGTACATCATAAATGCCCTGATTATCGTTAGCATGGATCTCTTGATATAGGCTCCCATGCTGCTGAAGAGCCTTGATTTCCTGAGCTCGCCGTTGGTCCTTATGGGGACCGAGGTGATGGCCATGTTGTTCCTTCCCGCCTGGACTATGGTCTCAAGGGTATAGGTATAATTGTTCATTACGTTAAGGTGTATGGCCGCATCCCTGGAAAATGCCCTGAAGCCGCTTGGTGCATCGGGAATATCCGTATTAGAAGCCACCCTCACCACATAACTTCCGAGATGCTGAAGCTTCTTTTTCAAGGGTGAAAAATGCTCGGTCTCATCAATGGGCCTCTCACCGATGACTATCTCGGCCTTTCCGTCAAGAATCGGCTTTATAAGCTTCTCGATGTCCTGTCCGCAGTACTGGTTATCCGCATCGGTATTCACGATGATATCCGCACCGTTTCTCAGACAGGCATCGATGCCGGCCATAAAGCCTTTTGCGAGGCCTTTGTTGCGCTTGAAGCTGACGATATAATCAACACCCCAGTTTCTTGCAACCTCCACGGTATTATCGACCGATCCGTCATTTATGATCAGATATTCTATCTTATCTATCCCCTCTATCTGTTTAGGGAGCTCATTTAACGCTATCTCAAGTGTTTCCGCTTCGTTAAGACACGGGATCTGGATTATGAGTTTCATCCTATTCCTCTTCCTTTGAAATATATATGGGCCTCTTCTTGGTCTCCATATATGCCTTGGCCAGGTACTCGCCTATGACACCCATGCAGAAAAGCTGTATCCCGCCTATGAATACAAAGATACAGACCATTGAAGGCCAGCCGCTGGTGGGATCTCCGAACACCAGGGTCCTTATCACAATAAAGATGATGAGCACAAAAGCAATAAGCGTAAACAGGAGCCCGAGCATTGCCGCAAAGGCCAGGGGCGTGGTTGAAAAGGCCACTATACCCTCTATCGAATACAGCAACAGCTTCCAGAATGACCATTTTGTCTCACCTGCCACTCTCTCAATGTTCTCATATTCAAACCATCTGGTCTTAAAGCCTACCCAGCCGTATATTCCCTTGGTAAAACGGTTTACCTCCTTCATCGAGAGGATGGCATCCACCATTTTTCTCGACATTATGCGGTAATCCCTGGCACCGTCGACTATCTCGGTTTTTGAAAGCTTATTTATCAGTCTGTAGAATCTTCTTGCAAAAAAAGAACGGATAACCGGCTCACCCTTTCTGGTAACCCTTCTGGTGGCAGCCGAATCATATCCTTCTTCGGTGACCGCCCTGTACATTTCCGGCAGAAGAGCGGGAGGATCCTGAAGATCCGCGTCCATTATGACCGTATAGTCGCCCCTGCTGTGCTCAAGACCGGCATATATGGCCGCTTCCTTGCCGAAGTTTCTCGAAAAGGAGACAAAATGCACCGAGCCGTCTTTCTCCCTTAATCCTCTGATCACGGAGAGAGTCTCATCGGCAGAACCGTCATCTATGAAAACAAGCTCCGTCTCAAGGTTTTTGTCCGAAGCCTTCATTGACTCCGTTACCTTTTTTACCTCATCATAAAAAAAGGGGACCGCCTGTTCTTCGTTATAACAGGGTACTATTATCGACAAAAGACTCATCATCCATCCTCTTTAACTCTTAAAATGTCACAAACGGCTGCGGCGGGAGGTTCCGTGAGCACGGAAAGTGTCTGTTTCGAATGGGGAGCGGATTCCATTTCGTTTCCATCCTCATCCTGTATCGAGACAACCTTAACCTTCACATTTTCTCCGCCGGGCTTCATGACTTCTATTATATCATTTACGCAGAACTTATTCCTCTGCTCCGTAAGGATCCTTCCGTTTTCAACGGCATATACCGTTCCCAGATAGGTATATTCCCTTATATAGGTATTGTTATCGTAGATCTGGTCGTTCTCGTCGGGCTTTCCGTAATAAAATCCCGTTGTAAACTGCCTGTAGGTGCATTTTGAGATCTCGCTCCGATAGAGATCAAGGTTTGACCTGTATTTTTCCTCAGACTCAAACAGATCGTCTATGGCCATCCTGTAGGTCCTTGCCACCGTGGCCACGTAGAGAGCCGTTTTCATGCGTCCCTCGATCTTAAAGCTGTCTATTCCCGCATCAATAAGATCCGGCAGGTGCTCTATCATGCAGAGGTCCTTTGAATTGAAGATGTAGGTACCCCTGTCGTTTTCAAAGACCGGAAAATATTCGCCCTCCCGTTTTTCCTCCATAAGGGTATATTTCCATCTGCAGGGATGGGTACATTCTCCCCTGTTTGCGTCACGCCCCGCAAGGAAGCTGCTTAAGAGGCATCTTCCCGAGTAGGATATACACATTGCCCCGTGTATAAAGCACTCGATCTCCATATCCTTTGGGATATGTTCCTTTATCTCCTTTATCTCGGCAAGGGAGAGTTCCCTGGCGGCCACGACCCTCTTTGCCCCCTGTTTATACCAGAAATTACAGGTCAGGTAATTGGTATTGTTCGCCTGGGTGCTTACATGTATGTCAATATCGGGGCAGATCTCCCTTGCCAGGGAAAACATGCCGGGATCCGCAATGATAAGGGCATCGGGCTTAAGCTCAGAAAGCTCTTTAAAATAACTGCGGGCCCCTTTAAGGTCTTCATTATGGGCAAGGATATTTGCCGTCACGTGTACCTTCACACCGTGGCTGTGGGCAAATGCTATACCTTCCGCCATTTCATCGCGGTCAAAGTTCTTTGCCTTTGCCCTGAGTCCGTAGGTCTCTCCTCCGATATATACGGCATCGGCCCCGAACATAACCGCGGTTTTCAGAACCTCAAGGCTCCCCGCGGGTATTAACAGCTCCGGCTTTTTTTTCTCTGTGTTTCCGTTTCTGTCCGTATCTTTCATAACCTGTTTGATCAGATCCTTACACTTACAGTCATTCCGTCGGCAACGGGAAGTATATCGGTCACAAGTTCCTCATTATGCGTCAGTTCGTAAAGATATTCCCTCATCCTCGAATGTATGGTCCTGTTGCGTCTCTCCACGGCAAACCGGGATTCTATCACATCCCCGTCCTGCAGAACGTTATCGGATATGAGGATCCCTTTTTTTTCAAGCATCTTAAGAACATACTGAAAATAGACCATATACTGGGCCTTTGCGGCATCCATGAATACAAGGTCATAGGTCTTTCCCTCTTCACAGAGCCCCTTTAATATATCCTCCGCATCGCCCTCAAGCAGGGTTATCCTGTCTTCCATCCCTGCCCTTTTGATATTCTTTTTTGCTTCTTCTATCCTCCGTTCATATTTCTCGATGGTGGTGACATGAACCGGGCTTTGTGCGCATTCGCACATATGGATCGCCGAAAAACCTGTGGCTGTGCCTATCTCTAAGATCCTTTCCGGAGATTTTGCAGCTATCACAAGTCTTAACAGACTGCGGGCTGCCGGACGTATTATCGGCACACCGGAGGCCTTTGCTTCCTTCTCGAGTTCCCGCAAAAGTCCGTTTTCGCCCCCGTCAAAGGATCTTATAAAGGTTTCTGTTCTTTCGTCGGATATCAAAGCCGGATCTCCTTTATTCGCCTTCCCCGGCGTATTCCTCCTCGTCAGGATACTCTTCCTCGCTGTATTCCTCTTCCTCGGTTCCGAGATAGACATCTCCTTCGGAACCCAGGATATTGTCAAGAGATGATTCCGAAAGCTCATCCGCTTCCGAAGCTTTTATCTCCTCCTCGCCGTCGGCCGAGGCCACTTCTATGTTCTCAAGCTTCATCAGCATTTTGTCCGTATCCATCGAGGTATTGAGGGTATAGGTGCCCGGGACTATGTCATCCTTGTACTCGGACATCTTGGCCTGCAGAAAGAAAAGCTTCCAGTCCCTGCAAAGGCCCTTTTCCTCAAGTATCTTCGCAATATCCGTAAGGCCCTCTGCCTCGGTCACGGTGACGATGACATCCCTTCCGGGCTCCTCATCCACCGGCTTTTCGGTAAATATCCTGAAACCGAAGTCGTAGGCCTGTTTTCCGAGATTATATATAAACATTGCGGCCACCACTATAATGGCAATCCTTATCACCGTACCTATAAATGATACAGCCAGCTCTCTCGCTTTCATTTGCTCCTCCGATCAGTCAAGCTCTATCCTGTTGATGATCCGTTTGATCACTTCCTGATAGATCCTGATAAAATCAACTTCCGCCTGCATATAGTCTATAACTCTTTTATCGGTGCAGAGTTCTTCGCATTCCTTTTCTATCCTGTATTTCTCGTTTCTTCTGTTATCGTCGGCGATACTCTGCATTTCGTAGGTCAGTTCCCTGAACCTGCGGATCCTGTTTATGCATTCCACGTCACCCTTTACCCTCTCTTTTTCCCGAAGGTAATCCAGATATTCCTGAGTCTTAAACAGGAGGTCCGTAAGGTGATCGGCCGCCATAAACAGTTCTTCGGTTTTTTCGTTTTTGTTCTCTTCCATCCTACTGCATCCTTTTATTCTTTAAATATCCGGCGCATCTTTCACAGAACCTGTAAATATCAAAGACCGGAGCAAGATTTTTCATCTTCATTGTATATCTTTTTCCGACATAAATGGAATTTACCCTCTTTGCTCTGTCCCTGTCCTGTTCAAAGATATTTTTTAAAAATGCTGTAAGGCGCTCTTCATTATACTCCTTTTCGCCCGTTTTTGAACCCTGTGCAAAAAGAGGCTGTCTGCGCATCTCTTCATACAGCCCGTCATCATTATCTATCTCCCGTATCCTTTTTACCAGCTCTTTTGTATCCTCATAATCCATGCAGTTTATAAAGGCTTTGGGGTTAAACTTCTTACCTATTTCGGGATCCCCCCAGTATATGGGTATGCCGCCGGAGGCAAAGCCTTCAACGAGCTTTTCCGTTGTGTATCCCGGAGCCGAGGAATTTTCAATGCAGAGATTGAATTTATAACCCCTCAGGAAGTCTATCTTGTCCTTAACGGGACCTCCGACATTATTCCTGTATCTTCCGCCGGAATCAAGCGCTTTGTAGCTTCCCACCGCCTTTATGATCTCATCCCGCATGGGACTTCCGAGGGCGTTTGAGATCACATAACAGCAGAATTTCCGCTCCTTTTCCCCATTCTCCCGTAAAAGAGCAAGGTCATAGGAATGCCTGTACTCCTTCTGAAGATAGAGCGGAAACCAGAGGTATCTGTCGGAAAAACCGATCTCGTGAACCCCTATGGCATAATCGCAGAGATTAAAATCGGGAACGATATTCTCGGCCACATAGTATATCTTAACACACTCCGGGTGCCTTAAGTTCCTGTTTCCGAAACATGAATAAAACAGATAATCCGGCCTGTCGGATATCTCTATCCTGTCATCACCGTATATCTGTCTCAGCAGATTGATGAAGAAATTATCATTTTTGTCAAAACCCTTCCAGAAATCGGAAAAGCCTACCTTTATCTTATCCATGGCAATATCGTCTGTATCTAAATACCCTGTTTTTTGGAAAATACCCTGTCCATTATAAAGAAGCTGTTTATTTTGAGTAAGAGCACCGCGATCCTTTTCTTAAGGGGACAGGCGGTATCCCATATTTTCATGCTCCGAAGCATTTTATCATAGGGATCCGAATTTATAAGCTCTTTGTACTCTTTTTTTCTTTCGGCATAAGGCTTTTTGTTCTCTCTGTTGCAGAGATTGCTTATAAGAAGCCTTATCAGGGAAGCCGCAGCCCTGTCATAAAAACGGTCTTCCGTAATGCCCTCATCCTTAAGCTCTTCCGTCTGTGCCTTAAGACAGGCAAGAAGGTCTTTCATTTCCCCCACATAAGCCGGTCTGTATCCCGCCGTTATGGACAGGGGGTTATATCTGTAATGATAAATGTCAATATCCGTATATCTTATCTTCGCCGCATGGTGATAAACATCCAGGGCAAAGGGGATATCCTCATGGACCTTAACATTTTCCGGAAATCTTATATCATTTTCATCCAAAAACGCTTTTCTGTAAAGCTTTGTACAGGCAGATACCCTCTGATGGTGAAGAAGGGGATATTCCTCCCTCATGGGATCAAGGGTGTCGGAAAGGACCTTTTTCCTGTCAGAATCCGACAGAGCCGTGATCCTTCCGGTGCCCCGGGCTTCTTTTATGATCCCGTCACCGTTATCCCTTACGATATTAAAGATAAGGATATCATCATCCTCATCCATTGCTGCGGTAAGCCTTTGTGCCGCATCGGAGGTGATCCTGTCATCCCCGTCCACAAACATGACAAAACTTCCCCCTGCCGCCGAAAGTCCTGCGTTTCTGGCTCCGGGAAGTCCCCTGTTTTGCTGGTGGATGACTCTTACCCTGTCATCCCTTTCAGCGTATTCATCGCAGATACCGGGACAGCCGTCCCTGCTTCCGTCATCCACGAGTATTATCTCGATATCCTCAAGGGTCTGGGACAAAAGGCTGTCGACACAGCCCCTTATGTATTTTTCAACGTTATAAACCGGCACTATAATGCTTACAGTCGCAGACATCATACCTCTACAAAGATCGGGATCACCATGGGTCTTCTCTTCATTTTCTGCCATATCAGGCTTCCCACCGCATTTTTTATCTCCGTCCTTATCCTGGAAAGATCCTGTATTCCGTTATTAAACAGAAAATCAAATATCTCCCCGGCAACATCGGTCATTTCTATCATTATCCCGTCGGATTCCTTAACATAGATGAAGCCTCTGGTATATATCTCGGGGGTATCAAGACGCACGCCCGTATCCCTGTCGACCGCGATTATCACGGCCACCATGCCGTTCTCCGCAAGGACCTGTCTGTCTCTTAATACCACATTTCCGATATCCCCGACTCCCAGTCCGTCAACAAACAGGGATCCGGTCTTAACCTTTCCGGTCACTCCGGCCTTGTGCTTATCAAGGGACAGCACCTCTCCTGCCTGTAAGATATAGATATTCTGCTTATCGATCCCCAGATCATTTGCTATCTTGGCCTGAGCCTTAAGATGCCTGTATTCGCCGTGAACGGGGATGGCAAACTTCGGTTTTACCAGGGAATATATCAGCTTGATCTCTTCCTCACAGGCATGCCCGGAAACATGGGCATCCTGATATATAACGTTGGCCCCCTGTATCGAGAGCTCGTTTATCACCTTTGATACGGCCTTTTCATTTCCCGGGATGGGATTCGAACTGAATATCACCGTATCCCCCGGCTTTATCTGTAGTTTCCTGACCTTGCTGTTTGCTATCCTGTTGAGAGCCGCCATTGTCTCACCCTGGGATCCGGTTGTTATGATCACAAGCTGCTCGTCGGGATATTCGTCAACATCATCTATATCTATCAGGGTATTGTCCGGAA
Organism: Lachnospiraceae bacterium; assembly: GCA_024682555.1. Lineage (GTDB taxonomy): Bacteria > Bacillota > Clostridia > Lachnospirales > Lachnospiraceae > UBA2868. The sequence continues at coordinate 15,428 of JAIKZD010000120.1, forward strand.
CATCCAGATATCCCAGCTGTGATGCGGTCTCCACCACATTGACCATGCTCCTTCCCTGAACGACCACCTTTCTGCCGTGCCTGTAGGCCGCATTGATGATCTGCTGGACCCTGTCTATGTTTGAGGCAAAGGTCGCCACATAGATCCTTGAATCCTTATTGTCCGAAAAAATAGATTCAAAAGCCTTGCCCACCGTTCTTTCGGAACTGGTAAACCCGGGTCTTTCCGCATTCGTGGAATCACACATAAGAGCAAGGACGCCCCTGCTGCCGTAATAGGCAAGTCTCTGAAGGTCTATGGGCTCTCCCGTCACCGGGGTGTAATCCACCTTGAAATCCCCCGTATGTATTATCACGCCCATGGGTGTTTGTATGGCCAGAGCAGCCGAATCGGAAATGCTGTGATTTGTTCTGATGAATTCAACGCTGAGAGAACCGAATTCCACCTTATCGCCGTATTTTACGACATTTTTTTCCACCTCGTTCTCAAGGGCATGCTCCTTTAGCTTGTTATCTATAAGGGCCATTGTAAGCCCCGTTGCATATATGGGAACATTCAGTTCCTTTATGACATAGGGTATGGCTCCGATATGATCCTCGTGCCCGTGGGTGATCACGAACCCCTTCAGCCTGTCCTCATTTTCTTTAAGATATGTTATATCCGGGATAACAAGATCCACTCCTAACATATCATCTTCGGGAAAAGCCACGCCACAGTCGATCACTATGATCTCGGATCCGTATTCTATGGCCGTGATGTTCATCCCTATCTGTCCCAGACCGCCAAGCGGTATTATCCTGACTTTATCTTTATCCGACACTGTTACTTCCCTCACTCTGCCTCATCATCCTCATCATCAAGCAGGACCTCAAATATCTTTACGACCGCATCCAGCTCTTCTTCGTCATCCACGGTCACATAAATGCTTTCCTTATCTTCATCCGGGGAATCATCCCTAAGGATAAGGACCTCCGGATCCTCGCATTCATAATCTTCGGTCACAAGGATATAATTCTTTCCGTTTACCCTTGTCTGCTCCAGAATGTAGAATTCCTCTCTTCCGTCTTCGGTTTCAAATACTATCTTTTCCATTTTTCTTACCCGGTTCCTCTGATCCGTTTCTTTTGTATTCCAGATATCCCTGCAATATAAAAACGGCAGCGATCTCGTCTACATACTCATGTCTGTCACCTTTTTTTATCCCGCTCATCTCCATCGCCCTGTCAGCAGCAACGGTTGTAAGCCTCTCGTCCCACAGCACCACTTTGAGTCCCGTGCGCCTTTCAAGGTCATCCTTAAACGCTTCCGTTTTCTCGCAACGCTCACCTATTGTATTGTTCATGTTCTTAGGATACCCGAGCACTATCTCCCCTACTTCGTACTCCCCGATAAGCTCCTCTATCCTTGCGTAAGTCTTCCTTAGTTTGTTCTCCTTTTCACGGCGGATGATCTCGATTCCCTGTGCCGTTATCATAAGCGGATCGGATATGGCGACACCGACCGTCTTTGAACCAAAATCCAGTCCCATTATGCGCATATCATTTCCATCCGTTTTTTCTGATATATGATTCTAACAGTTCCTCCACCAGCTCGTCTCTCTCAACCTTCATTATCAGGCTTCTTGCATTATTATGACTGGTTATATAGGTCGGATCTCCCGACATTATATATCCGACTATCTGGTTCACCGGATTATAGCCTTTCTCGGTAAGAGCCTCATATACTGCTGCCAGTACCAGCTTCACTCCTGTTTCCGGTTCGGACTGTACGTTAAAATGTTGAGTTGTTCCCAGATCCTGCATAGTTACGGTATCCCCCTTTTACCTTGTTCGAAAATGACCGATCACAGCGTCAGAGGCACGCATGATCATATATTTTGTGTCTGTGATCAGACCACAATCATAGATATTGTATCAAACTTATATATAAAACACAAGGACAACAGAGCCCCTTTCCTTTTCATCCGGGAGGACTCCTTCGATCCTTCCCCGGACTATCCTGTTTTTCAGATCCTCTCCGCTTTTGCAGGCACATTTTACGTATTCCCTGTTGTATCCGGTCCAGAAGACATCGCCGTTTATCTCCTCTTTTTCCTCAAATAAGACCTCTGTCTCCCGGTTTTCATAGTATCTTATGAACTTTTCCGTTCTTTTTGATCCTTCCGCTATGAGGATCCTGCTCCTTTCGGTCTTTTCCCTGTCGCTTAACTGGCCTTCCATCTTATCCGCAGCCGTCCCCGCTCTTCTTGAGTACTTGAACACATGTACCTCATAAAGATCCGTTTCTTCAAGGAAGCTTTCGGTCTCCTCAAACTCTTCCGCTGTCTCGCCGGGAAAGCCCGTTATCACGTCGGTGGTTATGGCGGGATGCTCAAAATACCGTCGTATCCTCTTTACCTTGTCCAGATATTCCGCCGTATCATAATGTCTGTTCATCCTCTTTAATACACTGTCCGATCCGCTCTGCAGGGATAAGTGGAAATGAGGACAGAATTTCGGGGTCTTTGACAGAAATGACAGAAACTCATCCGTTATTATCCTCGGCTCCAGAGATCCCAGACGTATCCTTTCGATCCCCTCCGTTTCGCTC
>JAIKZD010000014.1 GCA_024682555.1 Lachnospiraceae bacterium
AGGGAACACCGGTTAAGAACAGCACTTATGATACTGGGCTTTTTAAGTATTGTGACCGCGTAGGCATTCCAAGATTTTCGATGCATGTACTCAGACATACTTTTGCTACCAGATGCATTGAGGGTGGAATGAAGCCCAAGACGTTGCAGAAGATTTTGGGACATTCCAACATCGGTATAACTATGAATCTATACGTTCATATTACAGAAGATGAAAAACACAGAGAGATTGATCTCGTGGCTGATGCGTTAAAAGTGGTATAAAACTTGATGCGAAATTTGAGATGATGGTGCCCACTGTGGTGCCCGGTCGAAATCGCGAAACGCGCAAAGCCCGTAAAATAAAGGAAAAATGAAGGAGATTAACATATTATGAAACTAGGAATCGTGGGCCTCCCGAACGTCGGGAAATCTACATTATTTAATTCACTTACAAAAGCAGGAGCGGAATCGGCCAATTATCCTTTCTGCACTATAGATCCGAATGTCGGCGTGGTTGCCGTTCCGGATGAGAGGATACGCCTGCTTGGAGATATGTATCATTCCAGGAAGGTGACCCCTGCGGTGATCGAGTTTGTGGATATAGCAGGTCTTGTAAAGGGCGCATCAAAGGGTGAAGGTCTCGGGAACCAGTTTCTTGCAAATATCAGGGAAGTGGATGCCATCGTTCATGTCGTAAGATGTTTTGAGGATTCGAATATCGTCCATGTTGACGGAAGCATCGATCCTCTCAGGGATATTGAAACCATAAATCTCGAACTGATCTTTTCGGATATGGAGATCCTTGAGAGAAGGGTGGCAAAGCAGAGCAGAGCCGCTAATAATGATAAAAAGATAGCTAAGGAAGTGGCTTTGTTAAAGCGGATATTATCTCATCTTGAGGAAGGAAAGCTTGCAAAGGGCTTTGAGCCTGAGGACGAGGATGAGGCAGAGTGGTTTGCCTCTTATAACCTTCTGACTGCCAAGCCCGTTATTTTTGCCGCAAATGTTGCCGAGGATGATATAGCAGACGACGGGGCCAATAATAAATATGTGGCAGCTGTCAAGGAATATGCCAAAAAGGAAGGCTTTGAAGTTTTTGTGATCTGTGCCCAGATAGAGGAGGAGATCGCGGAGCTTGACGATGAGGAAAAGGCCATGTTCCTTGAGGACCTGGGACTTAAGGAGTCCGGTCTTGATAAACTTATAAAGGCAAGCTACAGACTGTTGAATCTTATGAGTTTCCTTACCGCAGGTGAGGACGAGACCAGGGCATGGACCATTAAAATAGGAACAAAGGCACCTCAGGCAGCCGGAAAGATACATTCGGACTTTGAGAGAGGATTCATTAAGGCCGAGGTGGTAAACTATAAGGATCTTTTGGAGCTGGGCTCCCTGTCGGCCGCAAAAGAGAAAGGACTTGTGGGTATCGAAGGAAAAGATTATGTCGTGAAGGATGGGGATGTTATTCTTTTCAGATTTAATGTGTGATATAAATAACACAAAGAACAAAAAAATGTGACAGGTGGGATTTTATCTTATAAAGATCAAAAAATATTAAAAAAATATATAATTTTTGTCCGGCACAAGATGTAGTTGATATTTTGGGCAGTCGGGCAAAACGATACAAGATATAGTTGAATCAACCGCTGAAACGCTGATAAAACCAAGGTTTTCAGGAGTTTTGGGGGTTGATTTTTTGTGCTTTTTTGCTACAATATGGTTAAAAGTGGTTCAAAGTGGAGTGGAAGTGAGCCGATGTGGAGGGACAATAATCTCAATGTTTTTCGGAGAATACAACCACACAATCGATGCCAAGGGCAGAATAATCATTCCTTCAAAGTTTCGCGAAGAGCTTGGGGATTCCTGCTTTATATCAAAAGGATTAGACGGATGCCTTTACATCTTTCCCACAGGGGAGTGGGAAAACTTTCTCGAGAAGCTTTCAACCATGCCGTCCGATAAGGACACAAGAAAGATAATCAGATACTTTTCGGCAGGAGCCGACCAGGCAGAGATCGATAAGCAGGGAAGGGTGCTTATCAGAAATGATCTTAAAGAACATGCAAATCTTACAAAGGATATTGTATTGGCCGGTACGCTCAACCGTATAGAGATCTGGAGCAAGTCAGTGTGGGATAAGGAAAACGATGACGACATTGACGAAATCGCAGAAAAGATGGCGGGCTATGGTTTGACGTTTTAAGGAGGATGAGGCCTTGAAGTTTGATCATAGATCTGTATTGCTTAAGGAAGTTATCGAATATCTTGACATCAGGCCGGAAGGGACCTACGTGGACGGCACATTGGGCGGCGGAGGTCATTCTTATGAAATCCTTAAACATCTTGATGCGGCGGGGAGACTTATAGGCATAGATCAGGACGAGGCAGCGATAGCTGCCGCAGGCGAAAGGCTCAAGGACTTTCAGAACAAAATTCTTGTAAGAGACAATTACAGGAATATCAGGAATGTAGTACTGGGGAACCACGTGGGGAAAGTGGATGGAATCATTCTTGATCTCGGGGTGTCCTCCTACCAGCTGGACACACCAAACAGGGGATTTTCATACAAAGAGGATGCTCCTTTGGACATGAGGATGGATCAGAGGAGCGAGAAAACGGCTTATGACATAGTGAATGGATATTCATACGAAGAGCTGTTGAGGGTCATAAGGGATTACGGCGAAGAACCGTTTGCCGCAAACATCGCAAAAAACATCGTCAGAATAAGGGAAGAGGCACCGATAAGGACGACGGTTGAGCTGGCGGAGATAATCAAAAATTCTCTGCCCGCAAAGGCCAGAAACAAAAAGGGACATCCGGCCAAACAGACTTTCCAGGCTGTCAGGATCGAACTGAATGAAGAACTTGAGGTGTTAAAGGATTCGATGGATACAATGATCGATCTTTTGAACGAAGGAGGGAGGCTTTGCATCATCACCTTCCATTCCCTTGAAGACAGGATCGTGAAGTCGAAATTTAAGGAAGCGGAGGATCCCTGCATTTGCCCGAAGAATTTTCCTGTCTGTGTATGCGGGAGAAAACCGAAAGGCAGGGTAGTCACAAGAAAACCGGTCCTTCCCTCAAAAGAGGAAATGGAAGAGAATCACAGAAGCAAGAGCGCAAAGCTGAGAGTTTTTGAAAAACGGCAGGAAGGGTAATGACGGAGGCAAGAGTCATGGAAGACAGAAGAACATACCGCTCGGAAAGAATAAGTGATTATGAATACCGTACTGAGGGAAGCGCAGCCAGACTGATGCATCCTGTCGAATGGGATGTGCAGGTTACCAAAGAGCTCAGTCATACCGCCAGGCGCAACAGAGAAAAGCATTCTCACATGAATCCGGCCTGGGTTCTGTTTCTTATAGCCGCCATGGCTGCTACCGGTGTTGTATTAATCTTGTATTTACGGCTGCAATCTGATATAACAAATAGGGTCAAAAACATATCCGCCCTTGAGGCTCAGTATACGGCGCTGAAAGCCGAGAATGATGATACCGAAGGCAGGATCAAGGGAAACATCGATCTTGAAGCGATAAAAGCCAGGGCCATGGGTGAACTTGGAATGCAGTATGCCAACAAGGATCAGATAGTAACCTTCTCAAGCGAGGACAATGATTACGTGAGACAGTTCAGGGATATCGACTGAAAAATATCCGCTGACGGGATTTTGAAAGACATTTATTGAGACCTGATCCTTAACAGATATAAATGGTGGTGTAAGATGTGAGCAATAAGCGGCAGGTTGCGCTTAAGTCGCAAAGATTTACCGATAAAATGCAGAAAAAGCTGGCAGTTTCATTTTTTGTGATACTGGCAGCTTTCATTGGTTTATCGGTACGTCTTTATGCAATAAACAGGGATAAGGGCGAGCAGTACAAACGTCAGGTGCTGTCGCAACAGTCATATGATTCGGTGGTGCTTCCCGCCAAAAGAGGGGAGATCATTGATTCTAACGGTACCAAGATCGCTGTCAGCGAGAAGGTCTATAATATCTGCATAGATGCCAAAACACTCAATTCGGATGGCGGCATATATCTTGAACCCGTTATCCAGAAGCTGTTCTCTTTTTCGGATATAAGCTATACATACACGCAGCCCGAACTCAGGGCATATATTAAAGAAAACCCCGCATCGAGATACAGGATCATAGCGAAGAAACAGCGATATGAAGCTATTTCGCCGCTGATGGATGAGCTGAACGGCAATGTCGAGAACTCGGTGATCAAGGGCGTATGGCTGGAAGAAACGTATCAGAGAACCTATCCTTACAAGAATCTCGCCGCCGATGTCATCGGATTTGTCCAGGGCGACAATGAGGGTGCTTACGGACTGGAAGAGTATTATAATGATATCCTTGTCGGAACAAACGGTAGACAATACGGATATTTAAATGATGATGAAAATCTCGAAAGGACTACAAAGCCTGCCGAAAACGGGTATTCCCTCATCACCAGCCTTGATGTCAACATACAGAGTATTGTGGAAAAGCATATCCAGGCCTTCAATCTGGAACATCAGAATGAATACAGGGAAGGAGACGGGGCTTCAAATATCGGTGTTATCATCATGAATCCGAATAACGGTGAGATCTATGCCATGGCAAGCTCACCGGGCTTTGATCTCAGCGACCCGAGAAACACGGATAATATGAAGATCGAGGTTTCGGATGATTTTGCCATGCCCGGACTTTCCATCGATAACGGAGATGCGCAGAGCACGGAGACTCCGACCGATGACGGCGCGGAAAACGTCAGTACGGAAAATGTTCCCGACACTTCCGCCACCGTAAACGAGCCGGTTGTGTCCGTGGGGCAGATAAAGACAATAACCGCCCCTGCGGGAACGGGACTTCCCGATGAGGAAGAGGATGATGCCTCCGGCAATAAGATCCTCACATATGAAGAAGCATATGAAAAGGCAAAAATGGAAGCTCTTAACAAGAGATGGAAGAACTTCTGCATAAATTTCACTTATGAACCCGGATCCACTATGAAACCCTTTACCATGGCCTGCGGGCTTGAGTCCGGTGAACTTACCGGGAACGAAAACTTTGTCTGCAACGGTGTCAAGGAAGTGGGAGATCATAAGATCCACTGTAATAACAGACTTGGTCACGGGCCCCTGACTTTTTCACAGGCTCTTGAAAAATCCTGTAACGTTGCATTCATGGATATGGGCTCGATGATAGGCAAGCAGATGTTCATGAAATACAACAGACTCTTTAATTTCGGGCTTAAGACCAATATCGATCTCACGGGTGAAGCTCTCACGAATTCGCTGGTGTTTGATACCAATACAATGACACCTACCGATCTTGCCATAGCATCCTTCGGACAGGGCTTTAACGTCACGATGATCCAGATGGCCGCCGGTTTCTGCTCTCTTATAAACGGCGGGTATTACTATCAGCCGCATATTGTTACCAGGATAATAAACGATGGCGGAGCCACTGTCAGAAACGTTGAACCCAGGGTATTAAAGCAGACGGTATCTGCAGAGACATCCGAAAAACTCGTGGAACTTTGCAACAATGTTGTTTCCGAGGGAACAGGTAAGACTGCGAGGCCTGCAGGATATCGAATAGGCGGAAAGACCGGAACCGCAGAAAAATACCCCAGAGGTACAGAGAATTATATTGTGTCATTTATCGGTTTTGCTCCCAGCGACGATCCGCAGATCGTGATATATACCGTTATTGACGAGCCGAATGTTGATTATCAGCCCAATGCAAGATATGCAACGGTTCTTACAAGAGATATACTGACTGAGGTTCTTCCGTACATGCATGTTTTCAAAACGGAAGAGATGAGTGAGGAAGAGATAGCCGAGCTTGAGGAAAAACAGCTCACTTTTGCGATATCATCCGATGATCTGACCGGTGGAGATGAGGCCGAAACGGGTGAAACCGATGAAAACGGCAATCCTTTGCCGGAATCCGGTGAAGCCGGACAGGAAGCAGAGAGCGTGATCACCATACTGGAGGAGCCTGAGGAAGAGGTTGAGATGCCCGAGATCAAAATTGATGAGGAAACGGGATATGCCATCGATCCTACTACGGGAGTTCTTCTGGATCCTCAGACAGGAGCTCCCATAGACGGACATACGTCTGATCTTGAATAAGAACCGGTAACTTATAAGAACTGAAACCATATATAAGCATTAGAGAGAACGAGAGGTTAATTAAATGAGCGGTGCAGGATTTGCGGCATTTTTGATCGGATTTTTGATCTGTGTTTTATCGGGACCGGTGCTGATCCCGTTTTTATTGAGACTTAAGATCGGCCAGACCGTAAGGGATGACGGGCCGGAGAGCCATCTTAAGAAAAACGGGACGCCTACCATGGGAGGAATAATGTTTCTTGTTGCCCTTCCTATAGCATCCCTGCCCTTTGTTAAGGGACGTTCGGAAATGATCCCTATTTTGTTTATGACATTCGGATTTGCTCTTATCGGATTTATCGATGATTACATCAAGGTCGTTTTAAAGAGAGCTATGGGCCTCAGAGCCTGGGAAAAGCTCAGCATGCAGTTCGTGGTGACCATAGTATTTGTGTATTACATGGTCTGCAAGAGCGGGATCGATATGACCATGATCATACCGTTTACCCACGGCAGATCCGTGGATGCGGGGATCCTTACAATACCAATGATATTCTTTGTCGTTCTGGGCACGGTAAACGGAGCGAATTTTACCGATGGTCTTGACGGGCTTGCCACCAAGGTAACTCTGGTGATATCCGGATTCTTTTTTGCCATTGCCTTAAAGACAGGAAGCGGGGCAGAGCCTGTTATTCTCGCAATGATAGGCGCACTTTTGGGATTCCTCGTTTATAACAGTCATCCGGCAAAAGTATTTATGGGCGATACCGGATCTCTTGCACTTGGCGCTTTTGTTGTCTCCTGTGCGTATATGTTCAGGATGCCGCTGTTTATACTTATCGTGGCTTTTATATATCTTGCTGAGGTTATTTCCGTCATTCTGCAGGTCGGTTACTTCAAACTGACACACGGTAAGAGGATATTTAAAATGGCTCCGATCCATCATCATTTTGAACTGTGCGGTCTGGAGGAGACCAAGGTCGTCGAGATATTCACGATAGTAACCGTTGTTCTCTGTTTTATAGGATATATGGCATTCGTATAGGACAATAACGGACCGTATATTTCTGTTTATAACGAGGTCGGGGGGGGAAGAGTGATCTGATGAGTCAGGCAATAAGGGATAAAAAAACAAAAGAAAAGTCATATTTTGATTTCACGCTTTTATTTGTTGTGTTCTTTTTGCTGTGCTTCGGGCTTGTAATGCTCTACAGCGTCAGCTCCTATGATGCGAATCTTAATTACGGCGATTCCGCATTTTTCCTGAGAAGACAGCTTGGTTCCACCGTTTTCGGGATCATTATGATGGTGATCGTTATCTTTATCGATTATCATTTTTGGGAAAAATTTGCTTTTGTAGCCTACGGTGCATCGGCAGCTCTCATCCTTTTGGTGCTGACGCCTCTTGGATACGAGGTCAACGGTGCCAGGAGATGGCTTAATCTCGGGGTTTCCCTGCAGCCTGCGGAGGTTGCAAAGGTCGGAATGATCATTTTCTATGCTTCTCTGGTATGCCGTCTCGGAAAAAACATATACACGAAGATGGGTATGCTGTTTGTGCTGGGATCCGTTGCCATCATTTCCGGAATGGTATTAAAGATCACGGAAAACCTAAGCTCTGCCATAATAATCTTCGGCATTGTATTCATGATGATGTTTGTTTCCACGCCCAATTACAGGGCTTATATAGTTGCCGTAGGTGTCCTGGCCGGTGTGGCCGGTATTTTTGTGGCGCTTGTGTATAACGGGGTCCTGACCGGTGAGAAATCATACAGATTTGCAAGAATAGAAGCCTGGCTTAATCCCGAAGCATATTCCTCCAAGGAAAGCTTTCAGACTCTTCAGTCGCTCTACGCCATAGGTTCCGGTGATATTTTCGGGAAGGGACTGGGACAGAGCCTTCAGAAGCTTGGGTATATCCCCGAGGCACAGAATGATATGATCTTCTCGGTCATCTGTGAGGAACTCGGTCTGTTTGGCGCTTTTGTCGTCATGCTCATGTTCATCATCATGATATGGCGTTTTTTCATCATCGCAAACAACGCGGAGGATGAGTTCGGCGCACTTATAGTCGTGGGAGTCATGGCGCATATCGCCATTCAGGTCATTCTGAATATTGCGGTAGTTACAAATACGATCCCGAATACCGGCATCACGCTTCCTTTCATCAGTTACGGAGGTTCTGCGGTGGTATTTCTGCTGATCGAAATGGGACTTGTACTGAGCGTTGCCAGGAATATCAAGCTTAAACCTGCTCAGTGATAATTTGCAATAAGAGTGGTTCCGCACCCGGGAAAATATTTCGGAAAAATACGGACAGAACTAAAGTTTCTAAAGATTGTGTCCGATATATGAGACAGAGGGAGTATGGATATCGAACAGGCTTGGGGGGGTTTGTCCAATGTCATATCCGGTCTTTTCAAGAATAATTAACTGTTACAGGGGTTTTGTAAATGACGAGCACAGCTGTTGATAGCGGGTATCAGTCCGGTTATAAGGACACCAGATCTTTAAAATTAACATTTGCATTTCTTATAGTTTTTATACTGGTCTGCAGTCTGTTAATGGTGGTAAAGCTTAAGTTCACCATTACGGATGTAGCCGTTACCGGGAATGATCACTATACGGAAGAAGAGATAAACGACATGGTTCTGTCTTCCGATCTTTGTAAAAACTCTATTTTCCTCTATCTCAAGAACAGATTTTTCAAAGAGGCGGAGATCCCCTTTGTAGAGCAGATGGATGTTGAAATAGTATCACCGACATCCGTTAAGATTACCGTGTATGAAAAAGCCGTTGCGGGATATGTGGAATATCTCGGACACTACCTGTATTTTGACAAGGACGGTATCGTGGTGGAAAGCTCCACGGAAAGAGTGGATGACATACCCTTTGTTACCGGGCTCACATTTGATCATATGGCTCTTCACGAAAAGCTTCCGATAAGCGACGAATCGGTATTCAAGATGATCCTGAATCTCACTCAGATCCTGACCAAATATGAGATAAGCGTTGACAGGATATTTTTTGACAAAAACTATAATATTACTCTTTATTTCGGCCGTATCGCCGTATTGCTCGGAAGCAGCGACAATATCGACGAAAAGATAAACCGGCTGAATTCGCTGCTTCCGAAAATGTCAGGGTATTCCGGAGAACTGCATATGGAAAACTATTCGGGCGAGGATGAAAAGTTTTCATTTGAAAGAAAATAATCAATTTTTTGTTGAAAAATGGTTGAAATAATTATATGATGGTACTAATGAGTGGAGATTAAATTAAAGGAGGGAGCTTAAAAGTGTTAGAAATTGTTAACAACGAATACGAAGCTGCTGCGAAGATACTCGTCGTAGGGGTAGGCGGTGCCGGTAACAATGCAGTAAGCCGTATGGTCGATTCAAACGTCTCAGGCGTTGAATTTCTAGGCGTTAATACTGATAAACAAGCACTGCAATTATGTAAGTCACCAAGATTATTACAGATAGGCGATAAGATCACTCAGGGCCTCGGATGCGGCGCATTGCCTGAAATTGGGGAACAGGCAGCCGAAGAGAGCGCTGAGGATATCGCAAATGCGATCCGGGGTGCACACATGGTATTTGTCACCTGCGGAATGGGAGGCGGTACCGGAACGGGTGCTGCACCGGTAATAGCAAAGATTGCCAAGGAGCAGGGAGCTCTTACGGTAGGTGTGGTTACAAAGCCTTTCAGATTTGAGGCTAAAACGCGTATGACAAATGCGGAAGGTGGTATTGAAAAGCTGAAGCAGAATGTTGATACGCTTATTGTCATACCCAATGATAAGCTTCTTGAGCTTGTGGACAGAAGGACCACAATGCAGGATGCCCTTAAGATCGCCGATGAGGTTTTACAGCAGGCTGTACGAGGCATCACCGATCTTATCAACGTTCCCTCCCTTATCAACCTTGACTTTGCTGATGTCAAGACAGTTATGGAAAACAAGGGCATTGCCCATATAGGTATAGGTTACGCCAAAGGAGATGATAAGGCTATCGAAGCTGTTAAGCAGGCCGTTAATTCACCTCTTCTTGAGACTACCATAGAGGGCGCCACTCATGTTATCGTTAATATTTCCGGTGAGATCACGCTGCTTGATGCAGATGATGCGGTATCCTATGTAAGAGAACTTACCGGTGATGATGTCAACCTCATCATGGGTGCCATGGATGATGACAGCGAGCCCGATTCCTGTACCGTTACGGTTATTGCGACAGGTATTTCTCCTGCCAATACTTCACCTCTTAATGCGGGTAACGGTATTCAGATGGGTTCCAATCTCAACAGATTTATCAACCAGAATCCCAATCCTTATCCCAGAAGGCCTTCTTCGTCTCTTTCGGGATCAGGCAGCGCACCTATAAATACAACCATGAACAGCGGACTGGGCATGAATGTCGGATACAATCGTCCGAATCCCGGTATGGTAAATCCTCAGCCGCAGTATGGTCAGCCTGCAAACAGAGCACCTTACCAGCCTAACATGCAGGGCATGCCTCCCATGAACGGCATGAACCAGCCCATCAATACGGCCATGAACGGCATGAACGCCGCTCCCGGTCAGGGAATCGGTACAAGACCCGCAGGATCACCTTTCGGACAGGGCGGAACACCTCCGATCCAGAGCAAGGTTGAATCCAAGCAGATCAAGATCCCGGATTTCCTTAAGAAATAGGTGCTGTTTTCAGAAAAGACACAACGTCGGCGGATATGTAAATATACCCCTCTGTATTGTTTGCAGAGGGGTGTTTTTAAAAATTGAGATCCCGTTGCAAAGGTATAAGTTCAATGATAGATAAAAAAGACATTCTGAGCTTCAATTATTATAACAGTTTAAAGCCATTTACCGGATCGGACCGGGGTATGAGATACCGTATCATCAAGATAAAGGGTGATGAGGAAACGGCTCCCTCTTTTAAGATCAGTGTATGGCCCGAACCGCTTTGCTACGAGAAGACCGACAGGTCAGGCATCATTGAGACCGTGCTCCCTTTTACGCAGGAGGGTTATGAGGAGATAGTGCCTTATTTAAACAGCATGCATGACAGGGTAGCCGGACCGTCCAGGTGAACGCAGATTATCCAGTTGACATAATGTTTCGGATTATTTATAATTTTTTATGGTGTTATGAGCATCAATCATTCAGGAATAAGAGGGGAAAAATATGAAGTGTCCATTTTGCGGCCATGAAAACACAAGGGTTATTGACAGCCGTCCTGCGGAGGATAATAATTCCATAAGGCGCAGGAGAGTCTGCGATGAGTGCGATAAGAGGTTTACGACCTATGAAAAGATCGAGACCATTCCGCTCATCATTATTAAGAAAGATAACAACAGAGAGGCTTATGACCGTACCAAGATAGAAGCGGGAATACTGCGTGCCTGTCATAAGAGACCTGTTTCTGCCGGGCAGATCCAGAAGATAGTTGACGAGGTTGAGGTTGAGGTGTTTAATTATGAGGATAAGGAGATCCCCAGTGAGGTTATCGGTGAACTTGTGATGGATAAGCTCAAGGATCTTGACCCCGTAGCCTATGTCAGATTTGCTTCTGTCTACAGGGAATTCAAGGATGTAAACACCTTTATGGATGAGCTGAAAAAGGTTCTGGACAAGGAGTGATCATCCGGATCGTATGATCATGATCGCGGTCTTAGGCATGAATGATCGCAAAGGCCGTATGATAATGATAAATTGACAATTGAATAAAGAAAAAGAAGAGGAGATAACACATTATGATGAAGAAGTTTTGTTCAATTCTTTCAGTGTCTGTGTTACTTACACTGACTATTGCACTGAGCGGATGCTCAGGTGATAAGACAGGAGGATCTTCTAAGATAGTTGTTGGAATAGCACAAGATCTTGAAGACAGTCTTGACCCACACAAAGCAGTTGCGGCAGGAACTAAAGAGGTATTGTTCAACATGTACGAAGGGCTGTTAAAGCCCGATCCGGATGGAAATATCATCCCCGCCGTTGCTGAAAGCTACGAAGTTTCCGAAGATGGAAAGGTTTACACCTTTAAGCTCAGGGACAATGTAAAGTTTCATAACGGTAACCCTGTTACGGCGGAGGATGTTAAGTACAGCATCGAAAAAAGCGCCGGTATGACGGGGGATGATCCGCTCATATCGGCTTTTTCATTGATAGAAAGCGTTGAGGTTTCGGGAGATGATACGGTAGTTATCACATTGGCGGAACAGAACATGGAGTTTCCTTCCTATCTGGCAATGACCAATGCCGCGATAATACCTGCGGATAACACAAATCCCGATACACAGCCGATAGGGACCGGGCCGTATAAATATGTATCAAGGTCTCCCCAGGAAAATATCATCATGGAAAGATTTGATGATTACTGGGGCGAGAAGGCTTATATCAAGGATGTTACCTTTAAGGTTGAAGCAAATGCAGATACCATAGTAATGGATCTTTTGGGCGGATCCATAGACATGTTCCCCAGACTGACAACGACACAGGTGAGTCAGCTCAATGATAATTTCACCGTATATCAGGGGACAATGAACCTGGTGCAGGCCCTTTATCTTAATAACAGTGTAAAGCCCTTTGATGATGTGAGGGTCAGACAGGCGCTCTGCTATGCCACGGATATAGATGATATCTTAAAGCTTGCCTTTGACGGAGAGGGTGTTCCCATCGGATCAAGCATGTTCCCTTCATTCGGTAAGTATTACATGGAGGAGCTCAATGATGTTTATGATTATGATCCCGAAAAGGCAAAGGAGCTTCTTAAGGAAGCCGGTTATGAGAACGGCTTTGACATGACGATAACCGTTCCTTCAAACTACCAGCCTCATGTGGATACCGCACAGGTCCTTGTGGAGCAGTATAAAAAGATCGGTGTTAATGCAGATGTTCAGCTTGTGGAATGGAACTCATGGCTTTCGGATGTATATACTAACAGGGATTTCCAGTCTACAGTAATCGGTGTCGATGCATCATCCATGACTGCCCGTGCCCTGCTTGAACGTTTCAGCTCCGATGCGGGCGGAAACTTCATTAATTACAACAATCCCAAGTATGACGAGATATTCAAAAAGGCCATCAGCACCTCTGATGATGAGGAAAGCACGGGATATTACAAACAGCTCGAGACCATTCTCTGCGAGGATGCGGCAAATGTATATCTGCAGGATATGGCAGAATTTGTGGCTTTGAATAAAAAATTTGAGGGATATACATTTTATCCCATGTATATCCAGGATATAGCAAAGATAAAGATAGCCGAATAAACCCTTTTGATCCCGGGCAGTTTAAAAGGCTGCCCGGATCATATATTTCAATAAAGATCAGGAGAACAGAAAATGAGATACGTACTGAAGAAAACAGCTGCCATGCTTATTACCGTACTGCTTGTCTCATTTTTTGTTTTTCTTGCATTTCAGGTGATCCCGGGTGATCCGGCAACGGCAATGCTTGGAACCTCCGCAACAAAAGAAAAGGTGGAGGCTCTGCGTGAGCAGCTGGGACTCAACAGGCCGCTCCTTATGAGATATCTGGAATGGCTGAAGAGCTTTTTCTTCGGTGATATGGGGATTTCCTATTCCTACGGAATCAGTGTAAGGTCCATGATCGCGGGCAAGGTCCCGGTGACGCTTGCACTTACGCTTATGTCATTTTTGCTCATACTTTTGTTATCCGTTCCCGTCGGCATCAAAACAGCCGAATACGAAGACAGGCTGATCTCAAAGATCTCGGACGGGATCGGGCAGGTCGTCATGGCTGTACCGCCTTTTTTTACCGGAATACTACTTACTTATGTGCTGGGACTCTTGCTGCATTTATTTACCCCAGGCGGATATGTGAGCTATACAAATGATATGGGCGGATTTCTGTATTACCTTCTGTTTCCGGCGATCGCCATAGCTCTTCCCAAGGCTGCAATGACCACAAAGCTTTTGAAGAGCTCCCTGTTCAAGGAAGCGAAGCTTGATTATGTCAGAACGGCATACAGCAGAGGGAATTCCACCAGGGATGTTTTATACAGACATGTTCTGAAGAATGCAATAATACCCGTTATTACATTTTTGGGTATGACTCTCTCGGATATTGTTGCCGGAAGCCTGATCGTGGAACAGGTTTTTTCGATCCCCGGTATCGGAAGACTGCTGATCACATCGATCTCAAACAGGGATTATCCGGTTGTTTCCGCGATCATATCCATCGTTGCTTTTATAGTTATAATCATTAATTTTATCGTTGATATACTCTATCAGCTTATAGATCCAAGAACGGCGCAGACATGAAATTTAACCTGAATAAGATGAGTAAAAAGTTCATAGCGGGGCTTTTTATAACCGGATTTGTGGTATTGTGTTCCTTTATCGGCGAATTCTTTACACCCTGGGATCCAAATGCCATGGATTCTTCCCTTAAGCTTGCTCCGGTGTCGGCCGCCCATCTGTTAGGCTGTGATAATTTCGGAAGGGATATTCTCAGCAGGATACTGGCCGGAATGGGGACAACACTTATGGTGGCCCTTGGCACCGTTTTTATCGGTGTTGCCGCTGGTACGGTACTGGGTGCGGTAACGGGATATTACGGCGGGATAGTGGATGAGATCCTTATGCGGTTTAACGATGCGGTCCTTGCTTTTCCAAGCATTCTTCTTGCTCTTGTGTTCATAAGCATCATGGGACCCGGCAAGTATAATGTCATCATAGCCCTCGGAATTGTTTTTGCCCCGAGTTATGCCCGTATCGTGAGATCCGAGTTTCTCAAATGCAAAAACATGGATTATGTTAAAAGTGCAAGACTGATGGGTGCTTCGGATATCAGGATAATGTTCGTGCATATCCTTCCTAACACCCTTAAGGTGATCCTTTCCTCAATAGCCATCGGATTTAATAATGCCGTTCTTGCGGAAGCGGGAATGAGTTTCCTGGGCATAGGCGTACAGCCCCCGGATTCAAGCCTCGGAAGAATGCTTTCGGAAGCTCAGACTTATTTATTCATAAAACCTTCCTATGCCATTGTCTCGGGACTCATGATAGTGCTCATGATACTTGGCTTTTCACTTATCAACGAGGGACTTGAGGAGGCTTAAGATATGCTGGATGTTATCGATCTTAACATAGAATTTCATGATCATCTGACCCCCGAGACCGTCGTGTATGATTTTGACCTTCATATGGATGAGGGTGAGATCGTCGGTCTTGTAGGCGAGTCGGGATCCGGAAAGACAATGTCCGCGCTGTCCATAGCCGGATTATTGTCCAGAAAGAATATGAAGAAGAGGGGCACCATCATCTTTAACGGTGTAGATATCTTAAACTGTAAGAGAAGTGAGCTTAGAAAGCTTCAGGGAAATGATATCTCCATGGTATTTCAGGAGCCCATGACCTCTCTCGATCCCCTGAAAAAGATCGGCTGGCAGGTGGAAGAGAGCTTAAGGATCCATGAAAATCCCGGATCGGATGATGAAAACCCTAAAAAGGCAGGAATAAAAGACAGGATAGAGTACCTAAAACATATAAGACAGAGAAGACAGGAGACATTTAAGAGAAAAGAAGAGCGTCGAAAGAAGGTTATCGAGGCACTGAAGGATGTTGAGCTTGACGATCCGGAACGCGTGATGGAACAGTATCCCCATGAGCTTTCAGGCGGAATGAGGCAGCGTGTTATGATCGCGGCCGCTCTCATCTGCGAGCCAAAGCTCCTTATCTGCGATGAACCCACAACGGCTCTTGACGTTACGATCCAGGCCCAGATAATCGAATTGTTAAAGAAGGTGAACAGAGAGCACGGAACGGCCATTCTCTTCATTTCCCATGATTTAAGCCTCGTAAAGACGCTTTGCTCCAGGGTGCTTGTGATGTATAAGGGCAATGTGGTTGAGACAGGGAGCAGCAAGGATGTTTTTTATTCACCGAAGAATGAATATACCCGTTCCCTGGTTGAAGCCATACCCGAGCTGAAAAAAGCGGAGGGCGCCGATGAAAGCTATCAGTATGTGAACAGTACGGATGTTGTGCTTAGGGTCAGTGATCTGAATGCATACTATCCCGTCAAGGATTCTCTTTTCAGATCCGGGAACAGGCGCAGACAGATACTCAAAGACATATCCTTTGAGGTTAAAAGAGGGGAGATATTAGGTCTTGTAGGGGAATCCGGCTGCGGAAAGTCGACACTCGGAAAGTCGGTCTTAGGCATGGTCAGGGATGTTGAGGGGACTATAGAGCATTTTACCGACAAACCGCAGATGATCTTTCAGGATCCCTATTCTTCCCTGAATCCTTCAAAGACCGTGGGCTGGATACTTGAAGAGCCCTTAAGGATACAGGGCGGCATTCCGGATGCCGAAAGAGACAGAAGAGTTTCCGATATGCTGACAAAGATAGGGCTTTCCGATGAATACAAGGGAAGATATCCTGCCGAACTGTCGGGCGGGCAGAGACAGAGGGTCTGTATAGGACTTGCCCTGATGATGGAGCCGAAGCTGATCATTGCCGATGAGCCGGTTTCCGCCCTTGATGTTACGATCCAGGCCCAGATCATAGATCTGTTGCTCAAGCTGAATGTTGAAATGGGTATTTCCATGATATTCATATCCCATGATCTTAAAGTGGTATATAAGCTCTGCGACAGGATCATGGTGATGAAGGACGGTGTGATAGTGGAAAAGGGCACCGATCAGGAGGTATACTTTGCTCCTGAGGATGAGTATACAAAGAAGCTGTTACGGGCGGTAGATCTTAAGGAGGAATGATAAAAGGCAGAATCCCGGCAGTTTTTAATTTTTTTTTGATCAGGGGTAAAGTAACGGAGATTTTTACCGATAAATATATTGAATGTAATAAAAAAAACTGAAGGAAAGGGGTGATTTGGATGGCTATAAACGGACTTGGACAGTTTGATATCATGATGAGCTATGAGGCTCTCAACAGAATACCCAGCGTGAATCCCGGCGATATCGCGCCTATGCCCGAAGATAAGGTCGTTATTAAAGACGATTCCGTTAAGTCGGATGAATCACTCGTAATAGAGGAAAGTAAGGCCCCTGAACTCAGATACAGAAATAATGCTTCCATCGAAGACATATCCTTAAGCTTCAATTATGACCGCGAAAATGCAATGAACGGTGCAGACAGCGATATCACGAAGCTCGATATGGAAAAGATAGTATCCGATACCAAGAAGGACAGCATTTTATCCCAGTATCAGTACTTTGTTGGTGACAGCTTCAGCGTTGAAGATCTTAATGACGGAATTGTGATCGCAAAGTAAAACCGGAAAAAAGTACCGGAAATTCAAGATAACGGCAACAGAAACAGAGCCGGATGAATTAAATATAGATGATGTGAGAAGACCTCCCGTAAATAAGCCGGAGGTCTTTTCCTGTTGCATAAAACATCCTGATTGAATAAAAACA